>JAEVYX010000048.1 GCA_023392515.1 Bacillota bacterium
GATGTATGGGTGCTCCCGCATGCTGCTTCATCTCTCTTGCGCTTTTTTTATGGTAATATTATACTACTTAGTGAGGACGGTTTTTGTTTTGCTCGTTGATTCCCGATGTTTCGAGACAGCCTGACCATATCTGATACCATCTATTGATAAGAGGAATCTTGTCGGTAGATGGTATTTGCTATATAGTAAACCTATAATCTTGCTGAGGCCTTATTGTTGAAGGGGGAGCTCTTACATATCGGCTATCTTCAATACTGCGGCACCATACGGGCTTAAGGCCAGATGTCAAGCGAAATGTTGAGGAGCCCCATTGCAAAACAGCGGGGCATGCGTTAAAGTAAATGGGACTTTGTTTCAGGAGGGCAAGCGGCAATGATCACCGTCAATCAGATTGCGAAAATATGCGGCGTATCCAGAACAACGGTTATTCGTGCGCTGAACGATCAGGGCCGCGTAAGTGAACGAACCAGAGAGCAGGTATTAACCGTTGCAAATGAGAATGGCTATCGCCCAAATCTTCTGGCTCGCAGTTTGAACAAGGGTCGCACAATGTCTATCGGTGTAATTGCGGATAGTGTAAATAATTATGTGTTCGCGGAATCGCTTGACGCAATCAACCGAGAAACGCAAAAGCGGGGTTATTCTTTGAACATCGCTTTACAGCAGAGGGAGCCCAAAAGCGAAATCAAGTGCATTCAAGAGATGGCTGATCGAAAAGTGGAGGGCTTACTGATTACGCCTGTTAATCATGGCCCCAAATATGAAAACTTCTTAAAAACGGTTGGTATGCCGGTTGTCTGCCTGGGTAACTGGGTTTCAGACGCATTCTCTACCGTAATGGTCGATGAAAGACATGCTACACAGGAAGCCATGCACTTGATTGCGGAGCACGGATATAAGCGGGTCGTATTTGTTTGCCCGCCGCTGGAAGATGCAGCGCATCTAAATATTTATTCGCATCAGCAGCGTTTGGCCGGGGTTGAGTCAGAACGCGGCCTTTTTCGCGAAGTGCTTACCATAGGCCATTCTGATTATTTGAAGGCACTAGAACAAATGCTGCCCGCTGCATCTGAACGTACAGCGCTGCTGTGCTCAGGCGATATTTACGCGCTGTCCGTTCTTCGCTGGGCAAAGGAGCGGGGTTTGGAAATTCCTCATGATTTTGGATTGATGGGTTTTGATGATATCAATGTCCTGAATTACATTGACCCACCGCTCAGTACGGTATCAACGAATGTGGAAGGCGTTGCGAAAGTGGCGGTAGCACATCTCATGGCGATTATTGAAGACCCCACCACACCGCCGCAAAAAATGTATCTGAATTATAGGGTAGTAAACCGTTCATCCTTATAAATTCGGTATGCGTACACGAATACGCTACACGTCGTACCCCTTATCACCAAGCTGAACATTATATACAAATCTTACATAATGTAGTAAATAAATTGCACAATATACACAATAAATTCCAACTGCATTGACATTATCAATGAATGTGGTATCATATCAATGAATAGTGCGTACTCGAGTACGCGTAGAATCGTAACCGAATGAAAGGAAAGGGGTGCTCTTATGACTCTGTTTTCTCATCGTACCCTCTTCAGGGCGATTGCTTTCGCTCTGACAATGACCCTGTTGCTGACATGCTGCAGCGGTGCGTTTGCATCGGCGGAGGCGGCGAAACCAATTACGATTAAATTTTGGAACAGCTTTACCGGTGCGGATGGCGATCAGTTGGTGGAACTTGTGAACCGTTTCAATCAAAACAACCAGTATGGCATTACCGTAGAAATGGATATCTCGGCAAACTTCAGCGATCAGCTCACTTCGGCGCTGGCGGCTGGCACCGGCCCTGCGCTGGTGCTGATGTCCAATGCGATGCGCTATCAGTATGATGGCTACCTGCAGGATGTCTCGGATGTTTTCGAACAAACGGGGATGGATAAGAGCGACTTTATCCAGAGCTATTTGGATTATTGTATGGATGGCGATGCAATGTATCTTGTGCCCTTCCAGATTGTGGGCTATTACATGTTCTGGAATAAGGATCTGTTCGCGGCAGCTGGCTTGGATCCGGAAAAAGCGCCTGCAACGTGGGCAGAATACGCCGAGTATGCTGCCAAGCTTACAGACGCGAGCAAGAACATATATGGTTCCGGTCTTTGCTACAACTATCCGTACCAGATGGCACATGTCATTCAGCGCTTTGGCGGCCTTGCCGTTTCTCAGAAGGACAGCAAGTGGCAGGCGAATTTTGTGGACAACGAAGGATATGCGAAGTTCCTTACGACCTTCAAAAAGATGCTGGACGACGGTATGAATCCTCTTGAGGCTGATACGGATCCTATGATGACGGCAGGTCAGATTGGTATGACCGTCTCCGGCCCATGGATCACAGGAGGATTGGATACTGCGGGTATCAATTATGGTATTGCCCTGCTGCCGGAGGGTGATGCGGGTGACATGAACTCTGTTGAGGTGCTTGGCTTTGGTGTTCCCACCGTGGCAACGGATGCGGAAAAAATGGCCGCCTATCGCTTCATTCAATGGTGGAATACCGAGGATGCGGAGGGCAACAGCCCCGCGCTAGAATGGGCAACGAAAAATGGCTTCCCCGCATATACCTACTCCGTGCAGGGTAAAGAAAGCTATCAGAGCAGTGAAAAGCTGCGCATTACCTCTTCCGCTGATCCGTCGGCCCCAACCGATTTCTTTGTGGATTCCCGTTTTCCGGATACTGGCTCCATGCTCCACGACGTATTGGCACCGTTGGTACAGAGTGTTGTGTTTGATAATACGGATGTAAACGCCGCGCTGGACACCGCACAAAAGACGGCTGAAGGCATTGTGGGCAACTACAACAAGTAGTCTTGTACGTGGCCGGACGGCACGTTTCGCGCCGTCCGGTTTTTTTATCGAAAGATGGAGGCGATGCTGATGACTCGAATGAAAAGCGTGTTGTCATACCTGAATAAGCCTTCGCGATGTGCTTACTTTTTCGTTGCTCCGTCAATTCTGCTATTGATGGTCTTTAACATCACACCCCTTATCGCCTCCTTTGGGTTGAGCCTTTCCAGCGCATCCATGACGCTGAATGAAATTGTGTACGTGGGCATGGAAAACTTCATTCGGGCTTTCTCGGATGTCCGCTTTCTCAACAGCCTGAGGGTAACCGCGATTTTTACGCTTCTGGAGGTGCCGCTTCAGGCATTTGGTGCGATGGTCATTGGGGCGATGGTGGCAAATAACAGCTTTTGGAATAAAGGGCTGCGCGCCGTATATTTTTTGCCGGTCATCTGCTCGGCTACCGTAATCGGTATTATGTGGAGGATGATTCTCCATTCCAACGTAGGATTCATCACATATGCGCTAAACGTGATGGGCTTTGGGAAAATCAACTTCATGAACAGCGCGCAAACGACGATCTTTGTCGTTTCTTTTCTTTCAATTTGGCGCAGCTTTGGCATTTCTGCGATTATTTATGTGACAGCCGTACAACAGGTGAATCCTTCTTTATACGAAGCGGCGCAACTGGACGGCGCCGGCCGTGTACGCCAGTTTTTCAACGTTACTGCGCCTTCCATTCGCCCAACGCTCTGGTTTGTGCTGATGACCAGATTTGCCGGATCATTGCAGATATTCGATATTATTTATGTGACAACCGGCGGAGGTCCCAATTTCACGACAGAATCGACGGTTACATATGTCTACAACCGCTCTTTTTCATCAGGAGGCGATATGGGATACGCCTCGGCGATGTCCATGGTACTGTTTGTTTTCATCATGCTGGTTACGGTTGTAATGTACCGAAGAATGATTCGGGAGGATTAAACGATGAATATGCAAAAAAAGCAGCCGCTGCTTGCTGCAATCCTGATGCAAATGCTGCTCATCGTTTTGGCACTGCTGGTTTTGATCCCGCTGATATGGCTGATTTTCAGCGCATTCAAGCCGGAAAAAGAAATTATTTCATGGCCTCCGACTTTTTTTAGCAAAACATTCACCATGGATAATTTCTTGACTGTGAATAAGCGCATCAATATCTCGCAGTACATCATCAATTCGGTGATTTACGCATTTGGCACGACATCGCTGGCTGTGGTGGTCAACAGCCTGGCGGGGTACGCCTATGCCCGTATGAAGTTCAAAGGCAAGAATTTTCTGTTTTTAATGACGCTGGCCACCATGATGGTTCCGTTTCAGGTGGTTATGGTGCCTTCGTTTCTCGTGGTATTTAAAATGGGCATGTACAATACTTACTGGGGGCTGATGATTCCTCGTGTTGCTGTTGCCGCCTCCATTTTTATGATGCGCGCCGCTTTTTCCGGGATTCCGAAGGAACTTGAGGATGCCGCGAGAATCGATGGCTTGAACGAACTGGGCATCTTTACCCGGATTATGCTACCGCAGGTCAATTCTACGCTGATATGCATGGTTGTGTTAAGCATCAACGGATCGTGGAATGATCTGCTATGGCCTATGCTGGTCGCCACTGATACAAAAATGCGTACGCTTGCCAATGGGCTGGCTCTTTTTGTCGGGCAACATACGATTCAATATGGCGCAGCATTTGCCGGCGCGCTTATTTCGATCATGCCAATGTTCCTGCTCTACCTGTTTGGGCAGAAATACTTCGTCGAAGGCATGGTCGGCTCCGGGATGAAGGCGTGACAGTATGAGGTGTAAGAATGGAAATTAAACTGCTTAGCAACGCGGTATATCTGCTCGGAAAAATTGATGATCGGATTTATAGCTCCTTTTTGGAGCACATGGGGCGAGTTATTTATACTGGAATCTATGAACCCGGACATGAAACTGCGGATGAGGATGGTTTTCGCAGCGATGTGATGGACGCTGTTCGCCGAATGGGGGTCACGGCCGTGCGCTACCCAGGCGGAAATTTTGTGTCGAATTATCACTGGCAGGATGGCGTAGGCCCGATTTCTAAGCGGCCGCGGCGATTGGAACTGGCCTGGCGCTCTGTGGAGACAAACATCTTTGGCTTGAATGAATTCATGCGTTGGGCGCATAAAGCTGCTGCCAAACCAATTTTAACCGTCAATCTCGGTACGCAGGGAATTGAAAGTGCACTTTCTTTGCTGGAGTATTGCAACCACGATCAGGACACCTATTACAGCGATCTTCGCCGCAGCCATGGTGTGCAAGATCCTTATCGCATTCAAACGTGGTGCTTGGGCAACGAAATGGATGGCATTTGGCAGATCGGGCACAAAACGGCACAGGAATATGGCCGCATTGCTGCCGAAACCGGCCGCGCCATGAAACGCTTGGACCCCACCATTGAGCTGGTCGCCTGCGGCAGTTCCAAGTCGGATATGGCATCCTATCCGCAATGGGATTTGGAGGTATTGGAACAAGTCTACGGCGTGGCAGACTACTTGGCATTGCACCAGTATTATGGAGGGCAGGAGAAAGGTACGGCGAACTTCCTCGCGCAGTCGCTGGATATGGAGGAGTATATTTCCACCATTCGATCGGCACTGCAGGTGACGAAGAAAAAGATGCGCAGCCGTGTACCGATGTATATCAGCCTTGACGAGTGGGGCGTGTGGTCGAGGCCGGAGCATTCCATCGGAAGGGCGTTTGAACGCTTCCCCTGGCAGGTTGCGCCGGTGATTGATGAGCAGGCATATACGCTGGAGGATACGCTGCTCTTTGCCAGCATGATGCTTGCGGTGCTGAAAAATGCCGATATCGTTAAAGTGGCGTGCCAGGCTTTACTGACCAATATCAGTGCCTGTATCATGACCCAGCCGAATGGCGAAGTTTGGCTGCAGCCGATTTATTATGTATTTATGATGATCGCACAGCACGCCCATGGAAATGTTTTACGCACGGTTGATGTTCAAATGCCCTGCTATCCCTGTGAGGAGCATGAAATGGTGCCTTGGCTGGATCATGTGGAAACGTTAAGCGAGGACGGCGGGGAAGCAGTATGTTATGCTGTGAACCGTTCGGAAACTGAAACTGTCTCTCTTGCATGGCAGATGGAGCATCTCCATCCCGTCCAGATCGAAGCATTCACAATCCTGACGGCAAAGGACAAGAATGTAACAAATCGTGACAATCATCAAGCGATTCAGCCGTGCCCGGGAAAAGGTGCAAGGCTTGATAAGGCCGAATGCAGGCTGGACATCCCGCCTTTATCCTTCGTGATGGTACGCATTTCATTAAATATGTGAGGAATATCTGCTATGCCAAACGAGTTTGATGGAAGCCCGTGGATTTTGAATCGTGCGGATCCCTACGTGCTGCTTGCGCCGGACGGATGGTATTACTTCGTGGCAACGGTACCCGAATATGACCGGATTTGCATCAGACGCGCCAAATCATTGGGCGATCTGCCAACAGCGCCTGAGTCCGTCGTGTGGCACAGGCATGGTCATGGCCCGATGAGCGAGCACATTTGGGCACCGGAGCTGCACTGCCTGGACGGCATATGGTACATATATTTTGCGGCAGGCCAAAAAGAGGATATATGGCAAATTCGGCCATATGTGCTGGCGTGTCATGAGGATGACCCGCTGACCGGTGTGTGGAAGGAATGCGGGATGATGCGCGCCGCGGCAGATGATGCATTTTCCTTTAAGGATTTTTCCCTTGATGCGACTGTTTTTTCTGCCAATGGGCGGCGGTATTTCGTATGGGCTGAAAAAGTGAATGTCGGCAAGAAAATATCGAATCTGTATATCGCCGAGATGGCGACGCCTACGCTTCTGAAAACAGCACAAGTGCTGCTGACCACGCCGGATTATGCGTGGGAACGGCAGGGCTTTTGGGTCAATGAAGGCCCTGCGGTCCTAAAACACAACGGCAAAGTATTCTTAACCTATTCGGCCAGTGAAACGGGTGCTTCCTATTGCATGGGTATGCTAACGGCTAGCGAGAACGCAGATCTGCTGGACCCCAGAAATTGGGTTAAAGAAAGCATGCCTGTGTTTGCAACCGATGGGGAAAGAAACATCTATGGCCCAGGCCACAACAGCTTTACAAAGGACGACCAGGGAAGGGATGTTATGGTGTTCCATGCGCGGTCTTACGAAAAAATAGACGGTGATCCACTGAATGATCCCAATCGTCATGCCCGCTTGCTGATCGTCAACTGGGATCAGGATGGACGGCCGCTGTTCGAGTTGTAAAGGGAAAGAGCCTGGAACGATGATCGTTTTATGACACGATTGATATTTGGCATCTATGCATGCGGTCAGCCTGCATTAAGACATCAAAACATTCCATACAGCTGTTTTTGTAATCCGAAAAGACATCCTGTCTGCCCGCTGCCCGGGCAGTATGGGATGTTTCTTTTTGAGTAAGCATGGCAGCAACTTCCGCAATATGACATTAGCCGGCAAGTTCTGTGGTGACGGCTCTTGAGCCATTGACAGTACAGAATACAAATTGTATAATTTATTTGTGGGAGGATAAATTGTTATGAAGGGGCAGCAATTATCCAAAGGCCAGATGGAGGCAAAGATCTGCGAGGCGTTCAGCCGATTTGAAATCGACTACATGGGCAGAGGACCACGCCAGATTAAGGCCTACATTCTTCAGGACATGATCATTGTGCGTATGATGGGTTTCTTAAGCCAGTCCGAAAAAAAGCTGGCCGAAACGCCTCAGGGTGTCGAGCAGATTAAGAAGCTCCGGACGATGCTTTTTGAAAATTCCAAGGCGGATATTGAAGCCTTAATCCTACCCATAATTAATGTGGACATTGCAAGCATTCACTCCGATGTAAGCACAAAGAGTGGTGAAAAAATCATCATGATTACTTTGGAATCCAATTTGGAAGAATGCTTTTAAACTGAAGGGCAGACGCTTCGAAAGGTTTTATAACCAGTCGATAGTAAGCCGATACTCTAAACCTCCGTAAGGATGTTTTGAGCATCGGCTTTTTTCGATAAAAGATTTAGGAGGAGTACCAATGAATACTGCTTGGGAAAAGTTAACGCTTACCAACGAAGTGAAAGAAATTCTTCAAAGTGCCCCAAATCTGATTATCCCAGAATCCCGAGATGAGATTTTCAGGCTGGCACTTGGCGGAAAAGAAGAAGGAACATACGAGATTTCCTACGACGTTCCGGGGCTGGGTGATTATGTCGAGGCCACTGTCACCAAATGTTCAAACGGGCTGGCGGTCAACTATATGGATGCTTATATGCGCCGCCGCGACCCCGACTGTCTGGTGGTAGCCGATGAACTGCCCACAGATAAGCCTCAATATAAAGATTTGTACGGCAGCAGCTTTTCGCCCCTTCGTCAGGATGTTTTTCAATGGCTAAAGGATCAGCCGTTGATTGTACTTCCTTTTATGGCTGGCGGCGAAAGCCTGAATTGTCCCGCGCTGCTTATCGGCCCGCAAAATGCAGCATTTTTTGCCGGCGGGCTTGCGGATTTGCAAGGATTCGTACCTGCTTCAAAACTGTCTGACAATTTCAAGCCAAAAACGATTATATATTTGGCCCCGCCCTTTCGGCACACTCACTTTGATAAAAAGCAAATCGTAGTGCACCATCGCATGAAAGGCTTGCATGAGATTTTCTCCTTCAACCTGTATCCGGGCCCTAGTGCTAAAAAGGGTGTATATGGCGCGTTAATCCATATTGGCGAGTTGGAAGGCTGGGTCATGCTTCATGGTTCTACTGTGAAGGTGGTAACACCCTACGACAACAGTCTTGTTATACTTCACGAAGGTGCCAGTGGCAGCGGGAAGAGTGAAATGATTGAGCAGATGCATCTTGAGCCGGATGGCCGTATCATGCTTGCGCATAACACCCTCTCTGGCGAAAAGTTGTACCTGGATATCAATGAAACCTGTGAATTGATGCCCGTGACTGACGACATGGCCCTTTGCCATGATTCTTTTCGAAACGGCAGCCGCCGGCTCGTGGTTAAGGACGCAGAAGCCGGTTGGTTTCTTCGTGTAAACCACATCGACCACTATGGCACAGACCCCCAGCATGAGCGCCTATGCGTTCATCCCAAGGAACCGCTGATTTTTCTGAACATGAAAGGCGTTGCCGGGTCCACCTGCCTCATTTGGGAGCATACCATGGATGCCCCCGGCCAGCCTTGCCCCAACCCCCGGGTGATTTTACCTAGAAATCACGCTCCCGGTACCATTAACGAGCCTGTAGAGGTAGATGTTCGCAGCTTTGGCGTTCGCACACCCCCATGCACAAACCGCAATCCCACATATGGCATCATCGGAATGCTGCATGTATTGCCCCCTGCCCTTGCCTGGCTTTGGAGGCTTGTCGCGCCAAGGGGTCATAATAACCCCAGCATTACGGGCACAACTGGCATGACAGGCGAAGGTGTAGGATCCTACTGGCCGTTTGCAACAGGCCGGATGGTGGATCAGGCAAATTTGCTTTTACAGCAGATCAGAGAAACCCCATCCACCCGCTACAAGCTCATCCCAAATCAGAACATCGGCGCATATTATGTAGGCTTTATGCCACAGTGGATAACCAGGGAATACCTGGCAAGGCGTGGCAGCGTAAAGTTCAGGCCGGATCAAACGGTTGCCGCACGCTGTCCGCTTTTGGGATACGCCTTGGACTCGCTGAAAATTGACGGCAGCTATATTCCCAAAGGCCTGCTCCAAACCAATCTGCAGCTGGAAGTGGGCGAGGAAGCCTATGATCAGGGCGCAAGTATGTTGACTGAGTTTTTCGCCCAAGAGCTGAGACAATTCCAAACCCACGAACTATCCCAGGAGGGGCAGCAAATTATTGAATGCTTCTTTGATGGAGGCAAGGTGGAGGATTATAGCAATTTGCTGTAGTATAAATGTTAAGGTTGGTTGCAAATACAACATACCAAACGTGGAATGATATGGTATAATCGTTTTAGAAGCTGGTGCCAATTCTCCTTTGTGAAAAAGGAATGTTTCATTTTAAGGAGGCAGATCGCATGGTTGAGCAGGTATTCAGGCTATCTACAGGCGATGATAAGGCCATAGAAAAAGTCATCTTTGATGAAAACATTCACTATCTTCATATGGTGTTTAACCAAGGCGAAGGTTTGCCGGAACATCTTTCCAATTCAAATGTATACATGACCGTTGTCAGAGGAAAGCTATCCATTGGTTTGGATGATCAGGATATTCATGAATATGAAGCCGGAACACTGCTTAAAATCCCGTATCAAACAAAAATGAATGTTAGGAATCTTCATGCGGCGGTAATGGAGCTGATCGTCGTAAAGGCGCCTGCTCCTAAGAATTGACAATGGGAAAGGAGGTTTGAGCATGAAAGCATCAATAAACCGGGACGGCTGCATTGCTTGTGGTTTGTGCGAATCAACATGCCCCCAGGTATTCCGAATGGCTGATGACGGACTTGCTGAGGTTTATACGGATCCCGTCCCTGCATCCGAGGAAGAGTCGGCAACCGAAGCGCGAGATAATTGTCCTGTTTCTGTTATTTCAATCGAATAGCTGCCGGAGCGCCCGTCTGAATTGGTAAGTTTAGACGGGCGCTTTAACTTTACTCAGAGAAAAACGATCATTTTATACGAAGGGCACAGAAGTCATACAAGTGTTTGACATGCTAAATTCTCGGGTATATTAATAAGCATAACCTGAGAGGATTAGGAAAGGTCGGTGGCAAGCATGTTCAGCAATTTGTGCTGTGGCCAGAATATATATCGGAATTTATATGATGGGGAGTGGGTGGAGCCTACCCCTCATGCGCTGATCGACATTCATTCTCCGGTGGATGGCTCCCTGATTGGACGGATACAGTCTATGACCCGGGCTGAAGTGGACCGGGCCATTGATAACACCAAAATGAACCTGAAGGTATGGGCGCAGATGCCCATCTACGAACGGGCCAATATTTTTTATAGGGCAGCTGATTTGCTGGAACAGCATGCTCTGGAAATTGCCCGGGTTTTGGTGATGGAAATTGCCAAGGATGAAAAATCGGCCATTTCGGAGGTAATGCGCTCCGCTGATTTCCTGCGTTATACGGCGGATGTGGGCAAAAGCATGGAGGGAGAAGCAATCAGCGGGGAAAACTTTCCCGGCGGCTCAAAAAATAAAATGTCCTATGTGACCCGGGTGCCTCTAGGTACCATTCTGGCAATTTCGCCTTTCAATTACCCGGTGAATCTCTCCATTTCCAAAGTGGCACCGGCGCTGATTGGCGGCAATGCGGTGATTTTGAAACCCGCCACCCAGGGTGCTATCAGCGCCCTGCACCTGGCTCAGATACTCAATGAGGCAGGGCTTCCCAAGGGCATTCTGAACACCATTACCGGGCGGGGGAGTGAGATCGGCGATTATGTGGTCACCCATCCCGGCATCAATTTTATCAATTTTACAGGGAGCACGGAGGTGGGGCGGCATATAGCAAGCCTTGCGGGCATGGTTCCGCTGATGCTGGAGTTGGGGGGAAAGGATGCTGCCATCGTACTGCAGGACGCGGACTTGGATTTTGCTGCGGATAATATCGTGTCCGGCGGCTATGCCTATTCGGGGCAGCGCTGCACAGCCGTCAAGCGGATTCTTGCCGCAGACAGCGTGGCGGACGCTTTGACCCCCAAGCTCATTGCGCGAATCGAAAAATTGAAAGTCGGCGATCCGCGGGAAAACGCGGTGATTGTGCCCCTGATTGACAGCAAGGCGGCGAATTTTGTGACCATGCTCATCGATGATGCCGTGCAAAATGGCGCGCAAGTCCTCATTGGAGGCAAGCGGGAGGGTAATCTCATCTATCCCACTTTGCTGGACCATGTGACAACCGACATGAAGCTAGCCTGGGAAGAACCCTTTGGCCCGGTGCTTCCGATTATCCGGGTAAAGGACATGGAAGAGGCCATTGAAATTGCCAACCAGTCGGAATACGGGCTGCAATCCTCCGTGTTTACCCACGACATCCGACACGCCTTTCATATTGCAAACAGGCTGGACGTGGGCACCGTGCAGATCAACAACAAAACCGAGCGCGGTCCGGATCATTTTCCCTTTCTGGGCGTAAAGGCATCCGGTATGGGCACACAGGGGGTGAAATATTCCATTGAGGCTATGACCAGGCCCAAAGCGGTAGTTGTTAACCTGGAAACCCCCTGACGATATTCAAAATTAATGGGAAACAATAAGGCGAATAGTTTCCACGAAACCTCTTTCCGTTTATGGGAAGGGGTTTTTGCATTCATTTTCCAAAGCGCGCAAAGGCTATGTACAAATTCTTGAATAGCGTTTTGGTAAGTCATTCTGTCATGGCATATCAAATTGCTCTTTTTATATTACATCGAATCAATAAAAACTGCAAAATTTTTGAGATTCCCGCAAAAGTCGTTACATTTGGCAAATTGATACCATACATATAAATAGAGGGGTACAGATGCTGCTGTTGTGTAAGAGGACTAACCTCTGGCATAGCGCGGTAAAGACCCTTAAGGCTTGTATGAGGAATAATGGATGGGGCAGTGATCTGGATGAACGACGCCGCGATGGAGCAAAGACTTTTGGAAATGCAGCCGCTCTTGCGCAGAGTTGCAATTGGGTATTTGCAATCAGCGGAAGACCAATCGGATGCGGTACAGGAATGCTTGTATAAGGCATGGAAAAACAGAAATCAGATCCGCAATGATTCCTTTGTGCAGACATGGACGATTCGCATTCTGATCAACGAATGCAATAATATCCTAAGAAAGCGCAAGACAGAAACGGCATTGGATATTGAGGACGATCTTGTTGCCGCCCCCGAGGGTAAGGAATACGGCGATTTGTATGATGCACTCCGCTCGCTGGATGTTCCGCTCAGGGCGCCCGTTATCCTGCATTATTTGCATGGCCTTTGCATGAGCGAAATTTCTTCGCTCCTGCGCCTGCCTGAAGGCACAGTGAAGGGCAGGCTGTTTCGCGCCAGGAAGGTACTATATGAAAAACTGGTGAGCTAGCTGTGTAATTTATAAAAACATTATATGTTTGTATTGACTGTGATGGATAAAACAGTTAAATGTAGAACAGGCGAGTGAAGGCGTTTCTTTCAAGGAAAGAATGCGCCTCATTCATTTTCATAGGAAAAATGAACTATGCGAAAAGTACCGCTTGACTGCGTTATTGGCTTTGGGTTTGGGTTTAGGGCATGTATCCGTTGCCTTAGGTGGAAGAGTGGAGATTAAGGACCAGGGCGGCAGCAATGAAATTTCCAGCTTGAAGGAGGGGGTCTGTCCTCTCTTTTTTATGGCATGCGGTAAGCTTATGCATTACATTTTAACTAATTTTGTAAGCGGATGACCTGTTTGGAAAGCTCTCCCTCTCCCTGCATGAAACGAATGCTGATTTTGATCAGTTCATGGCAACAAACACTCAAAAATTGGCTGGTGAAATTATTACTCTATTGGTAGTTGATGGGGTGGCTATTTCATCGTATACTTCTATTGGATTGAACCAATAGGGAGATTGGTATGAAGATACGTCTTGATAAGGATGCATCAAAGCCCTTGTATCAGCAAATTGTTGACCAGGTGCGTCAGCAGATTTTATCCGGAGAGCTTTTGCCGGGGTATCGCCTGCCGCCGGAACGCAGGCTTTCGGAGAGCCTGGGCATCAACCGGACGACGGTTTTGAATGCATACCGGGAATTGAAGGCCGAAAACCTGATCGATTCCCATGTGGGCCAGGGAACGGTTGTGCTGCCGCATTCTAGCGTGAATGATGAAATGGACCATACCATTCCACAGGAGCCTATCTGGAATCACTATTTCAGTGCTTATTCAAACCGCTTTGATCCGCACATCATTAACGACTTGCTCAATCTGGCCAACCGGAGCGATATGATATCCTTTGCAACCGGCATTGCATCACCTGAATGCGGACCATTGGAGATTTTTCATGGGATCGAGCAGGAAATACTGGCCGAAAAGAACTCCCAGTCGCTGCTGCACTCTCCGGTGGAAGGGTTTACGAGCCTTCGCAATGTGCTGCGTACATATATGGAAAAGCGGGGCTGCTACCTGAATACAGATGAAGTAATGATTTTGGCCGGCTCCCAACAAGGAATAGACTTGGTTGCCAGGGTATTGCTCGATCCGGGAGATATTGTGGTGGTGGAGGAACCGACATTTTTTCCCGCCTTGCAGGTGTTCCGGTCAACCGGCGCCAGGGTTATGGGGGTGCCGGTAGATGATGAAGGCATGCAGGTTGATGTTCTGGAGCAGCTTCTTCAGCGGTATCACCCCAAATTTTTGTATACGATACCCACCTTTCATAATCCCTGCGGTGTGGAAATGACGCTGGAGCGGCGGCGCCGGCTGATTGAACTGGTTCACAAATATAAACTCCTGGTGTTGGAAGACGACGCTTACGGAGAGCTTTGCTACGATCATCCGCCGCTTCCCACGCTGAAGAGCATGGATACAGGCGGCTTTGTGCTATACATGAGCACGTTTTCCAAGATTATTTATCCCGGTCTGAGGATTGGATGGCTGGTGGCGCATAAGAAGATGATCCAGCGTCTTGCTGCGGTGAGGCAGACTGTTGATCTTCACACCAACTGCCTTTCCCAGCGGCTTGTAGAGCGTTTCATATCAGGCGGCAGGCAGGATCTGCATCTGAAGAAAATCTGCAAGGAATATGCCCAACGAAGGGATATCATGCTGGATGCGCTGACGCGCTGCGCGCCACCTGGCGTAAGCTGGGAGATGCCTCATGGCGGCTACTACGTTTGGTGCAGACTGCCAGATGGTGTATCCGCTGCCCGGCTATTGGCAAAGGCAGCCGAATACAAGGTCGTATTTGTGCCGGGGAATTCTTTTTTCCTTTCTGATCAAGGTGATCATTTCATCCGCTTGAATTTCACCTTCGCCTCCAAGCCGGATATCACAAGAGGCATTCAACTATTGTGTGATGCAATAATAGCATTGCAAAAGGAGGCTCCGGCGGTTTCCAGTGAGCCATTCATGGATTTAAGCCCCATTGTATAGGAGGAAATAAGTATGAATTATCCTTACGCGAGGCGCGTGTCACTCTTGAAATCATCGGATATCAGGGAACTTTTGAAAGTAACGGAGAACCGTGATGTGATTTCCTTTGGGGGCGGGCTTCCTGCACCGGAATTGTTTCCGTTGGAGGAAATCAAGGCAATCAGCGCACTTGTTTTAGAAGAAGAAGGCTTTGAAGCTTTGCAGTATTCCACCACCGAAGGGTATGGGCCATTGCGCCAGTGGATTGCCGACAGAATGAACAAAACTCAGGGGACTGCCTTTGAAAAGGACGATATCCTGATTACCAATGGTTCGCAGCAGGCCCTTGATCTGACGGGAAAAGTCTTTCTCGACGAGGGGGATGTGGTGCTGTGCGAAAGCCCCACTTATCTTGCCGCTATCAGCGCCTTCAAGGCCTATTGTTGCGCTTTTGAGGAAATCCCCACGGATGAAGAGGGGATGATTCCCGAAGCGCTGGATACTGCCCTTGCCAATACGCCCAAAGCGAAACTGATTTATGTCGTGCCGAACTTCCAAAATCCTTCCGGCCGTACATGGAGCCTGCTTCGGCGCAAAATGCTGTATGAGATTGCGGCGAAATATCAAGTTGTCATCATTGAGGACAATCCCTATGGCGAATTGCGGTTTGAAGGGGAGGATATTCTTTCCATAAAGTCTTTTGACGAAACTGGCTCGGTTTTGTGCCTAGGCACCTTTTCCAAAACCTTTTGCCCCGGATATAGGATTGGCTGGGTCGCCGGTGAACGGCAGGTTATAGAGAAATACGTTCAGGCCAAGCAAGGCGCCGACCTGCAATGCAACACCCTTTCCCAACGGGAAATCGCCCGCTACCTTGAAGTGTATGATATTGACAAACACATCGCCAAAATCAAAGAAACATACCGCCACCGCCGCAACCTTGCCATACGGACAATGGAGGAGTTTTTCCCGGCGGGTGTCCGCTTTACTAGGCCCCAGGGCGGTTTGTTTCTGTGGGTGGAATTGCCCGATCATGTAAACGCCAGGGATGTATTGGTTGAAAGCATGAAACAGGATGTGGTTTTTGTGCCGGGGGGTTCGTTTTTCCCCAACGGCGGAAATGAGAATACCATGCGGATTAATTTTTCCAATATGCCGGATGACCGTCTAGTCTCCGGGCTTCGCATTTTGGGCAAAGTGCTTAGCGCTTCTATCTGATCATGATTATTTTTGAAATGGAATATCTCTAAAGTTTGAAGTAGCAATGGATGCATTTGGGCGGCTGGCTGTTGTCGACCGCCCTTTTTCCTGTCCGGATGCGGCATGCCTGCTTGACAGTTGGGCAAGCTAACCGTATCGCTTTATTCCAGGAGGACTTCATGGGCAGTTTCTTTGAAGGCTGGTATTTTCGGCAGCAGACATCTAAGGAAACCGTCGCCTTGATCCCTGCCTGTCATAAAAATCCGCAAGGCTATTCGTCTGCCTCCATACAAGTGATTACAAAGGATGCAGCCTGCTTCGCAAATTATGGCGAGAATGCATTCCAGTCAGATAAACGAAGGTTATTTGTGCAGGTTGGAAACAGCACATTTTCCACAGAGGGAATCAAGCTGGATATTGAAACCGATTCGGTCAAAGCAAGGGGAGAACTGAACTTTGGGGAGCTTACGCCCATTCGGTATGATATCATGGGTCCCTTCCAATTTACACCGCTATTGGAGTGCAGCCATAGCATATTCAGCATGACCCACAGCGTGAATGGCAGACTCATCATAAACGAAAGGACTTATGATTTTGCCAATGCAAGAGGGTATATTGAAGGCGACCGGGGGAGTTCCTTCCCCAAACGGTATGCGTGGGCGCATTGCCAATGGGAGGATGAAACACCCTGCTCCCTCATGCTTTCTGTCGCAGATATACCATTTCTGGGAAAGCGCTTTACAGGCGTAATTGGCATCGTGTATTTGAATGGCCAGGAATACAGGCTTGCCACATACTTGGGTGCGAGAGTTGTGCATATCGGGGGCGGCAGTGTGACAGTTAAGCAAGGCAAATATGCGCTCACCGTAACGCGCATGAACCAACGAGCCATGCTGCTTCGGGCACCTGTCCGCGGCAGCATGATCCGGCTGATCCGTGAGCATCCCGCCTGCCGTTTGAAGGTCCGCTTTGAAAAAAACCATATCCCGCTATTCGACTTCGTTACGGATCAAGCGGGCTTTGAATACGAATATAATTTCTGAGAAACTTTGGGCCCTTAAGCCTGCTCCTGATACTCCCGTGGCGGCAGACCATAGTATTTTTTAAAAACGCCGATGAAATGCTGTGATGACACAAACCCAACCTTCCGGGCAACATCGTACACTTTCACCGCGGGGTCGGTACGCAGGCACAGGGCGGCTTCCTCCATGCGCAGCCTGAGCAGGTATTTTGAATATGACACCCCAGCTTCCTTGTGAAAAAGAGCACTCAAATAAGCCGGGGTCACATGAAAGCGGTCCGCTACCATGGACAGGCTGAGGCCTTCCCGAAAATGTGCGCATAGATACTCCCGAACCTCCTCAATGAGAGGGGCTACCTTGGATTGGTTTACCCTCTGGTTTCCTGCGCCCAAGGTCAGGCATTCACCATAGATCCTTGCCACATCCTCCGAAGGGAGCGGGGAGGGGCCTACCCTTGAAAACAAGTGTATCAAGGCTTGTGCAGCCGGCTCTTTTGCCATTTTCATTTGATCAATCAGGAGGCAGCCCAGAGCAAGCGCATCCTGCTGACGGCTATCCTGAGGCAACAGTCTGGCAAAGCGGAGGGTCTTCTCGGTAAGTTCCGGGCCGCGTTCCTGATTTGCGGATTCGCATACCTGTTTGGTAAGGGATAGAATTTCAGTAAGCCGCATCCGCTGTGAGAAAAGCAGCTCCCCCGATACGGGAGCAGCGTTTCCGGCTCTGCATAGAATAAGTGCATTCGCCGCGGCTTCGTATGCCTCAGGCAAAGCGGCTATCCCTTCATGCCTGCAGCTATATCCGCCTAGGATTGGTAGGCCGCAGACGTGGGAAAAGGCACTTGTCAGCCGCGTAAAAGCTTGCTGACAAAGGATTTGGCTCAAAAATGGGTCAGCGGAAGGAAGCCATATAGCTGTATTCCCCGATTCATCCATCGAGGCCATGCCTTCAAAGTGGGAAAAAGCGGTTTCATAGAGCTTTCTTTGCAGACTATGCAAGGCCGCGGCACCTTCTTTTTGAATAGCCGGAACAGGGTCGGGAGCACACAGCAAAAGCCCGTGGCTGGCTGCACCCATCATATTGGGCAGGGAGCAAAACTTGGTGCAAGCGGCCTTAAAAGCGGCGTGGTCTTTTTGCAGCATGGAAAGAAAAAGTGCCGGGAAGCCTGCATCCTCCCTGCCTTGAGCCAGCCGCCGGGCAATTTTTTGGGATACTCTTTCCAGTGTATCATGCAACTCCTGATCGTTCAGCGGCTTTAGCAGATAATCGCATACGTTCAGCCGTACCGCGGTGCGGGCATATTGAAAAGCCTCATACCCGGAAACGATGACCACACAAGTTTGCGGAAAATTTCTTTCCACATATTGGGCAATCCCCAAACCGTCCATTCCCGGCATACGAATATCGGTGATTACCAAATCAAAAAAGCAGCGCTGCAGCACTTCCATGGCCTCAATGCCGTCCTTTGCAATGGCTGATGCCTGCCAATCTGGATGGATTTGTGTCAAATGCTCTGCCAGGTATCCCCGCATGAGGGGTTCGTCTTCCACAATCAAAGCTTGATACATGACCTCACGCCTCCTTTTCATAAGCCAAGGGAAGCCGGAGCGTAACCTTTGTGCCCTGGCCGGGGGTGGATTGCAGGGATAGCCCGTAGGTCATTCCATATTTCAATTGAACCCTGCGGGATATGTTGATGAGCCCGACGCGCCGCTGGTCAACTTGGTGGGGTGAAGCGGTTAATGCATCATCGACAGGGTTTTGCTCCTCCTTTTGCAGGCTGTCCGTAAGTGCCTTGAGCTGCAGCGGGTTCATGCCCACGCCGTTGTCATCCACATGGATGCATAATGCTTCTTGAGAACACGACGTATAAACCTGGATTTCGGCTTCGCCCCGCTTCGGTTCGCAGCCGTGAATGAGGGCATTTTCAACCAAAGGCTGAACAGTCATGGCGGGGAGTTCATAATTTTCCAATTCCGAAGGCAGCGAGACCGAGTAGGACAGGGTGTCATACCGCATTTTTTGCAGACTCAGGTAGCTGTCAACAATCTTGAATTCTGCCGCCAGGGTGGTATCCCTTCCTGTGTTCACCATGCCCCGCATTAGTGTGGAAAGCCGGTCTATGCTCTGACTGGATTCCTGGTTGCGGCTGCACTTGATAAGCAAATGAATCGTATTTAGGGCATTGAACAAAAAGTGCGGCTTGATCTGGCTGTACAGCGCGTTATACTGGGCTTCCTTCTGCAGGTATTTTGCCTCGTAAATCTGCCTGGTAAGCAATGTGTTTCGAGTCATAAAGTCGCTGATTTGGCTGGTCATTTCATTAAATGAGCGGGAGAGATAGCTCAATTCGTCCGTGCCCGGAATAGGGGCTTTCACAGCAAAGTTGCCCTCCTGCACTTTTTGCATCAGGTGGATGATGCCAAATATGGGTTTGAGAAAGCTGCGAACAAAAAAGACAGAGATCAAAACGCCCAAGGCGGCGCATAACAGCGCCAGACAAACTGCTCTGTTTCTGGCTGTGGCGGCATCCTTTGTCAATTCCTTTACGGAGTGAATGGCCACGATACGCCAATCGGTGGATGCAAGAGCCTTGGATTGCGTCAGGTACGTTTCTCCGCCAAGGGATACGGAGAAAGCACCTTCATCCTTTCCTTGAAGGGCGGAAAAAACCTCTTCCCGGGGGATTTTCTCATCCAGCAGTGTATTTTCATATATTCGGTTATCCATGCTGTCAAGAATGTATAAGGCGCTGCCCTTCAAAACATCCGCCCGGTCGCACACTTCCTTGATGCCGCTGTAGTTGGCATCCACCCGGATAACGCCCAAAACCCTTTGGGTGTTCTGCATGCTGCGAAGTGCCTGAACAATCGAGAAAACATACAATGGAGATGCGGTTCCCTGCTGCTCCATATGTACGGGGATAAAAACGGGCTCTATTGCGGCAATGGCTTCCTGATACCAGGCCTCCTCCTTAAAATCAGCAGGGATCAAAGCTCCGTAGCGGGTTTTGCTGCTTGTATATATGCCGTCGGTGAGGATATGAGCCCGCAATATATCACTGCGGGGAATGGTCATGACCTCGCCCAGAAATTCCTCCACAGCCCGCTGTTTTTGCAATCTGTCCATGGCGGTTTGGGGAGAAGACTCTAGCTGCTGCATTATGCGTTTGCTATAATAGGGTGAAAGACAAAGCCTGAATAATTCTTCCAGGTAGGTGTCGGTATTCAGTGCAAGCTGATCCAGCAACTGCATGGTTTGCCGGGCCGATTGCTCTTTCAGGTCACCTGCATAAGATATATAGGTAAGCGTTGTCACCAGTGTGACGGATACAAAAATTAAGAGGGATATCACAAACAACAGTTTCTTTTTTACGCTCCAGTGGGTGTAGAATTTCATTTTCACGACGCTCCCCCCTTTGATTGGAAGGCGGGCTTTTCCCCTTGGCTTATTATAAGAAGCATAGGGCGGAATTGCAAGATATCTATCCCAGCACTGTAAAACCACGCACCAAAATCAAAAATATACGCTATTTTTTATGAAAGGCGGAAGGTTTATAATAAAGTTAGCAAATGGGCCCGGATATTGCATTGCATACCATTGTCTGCCCCTTTGGCCAAGCGGCGGGCGCGCAACCAACAAAAAGGAGGACGCTTTGCATGAAAAAGAGGATCGCTATCCTGCTCACCCTTGCCTGCCTTTTCACATTGGCCGCACCGGCCTTGGCAGAGGTGGACCTGAAATTCTTTACCGGGAAAATTGAAACCATTGACCTGCTAAACGAAATCATCGAGGAATTTAATAAAAGCGGTGCGGGCGTCACGGTGGAACAAGAATATCAAAGCGATGCCAGCAACATTATCAAAATCAAGTTTGCCTCCGGTGAAGTGCCGGATGTGATGACCACCTATGAACAGGAATTCGTGGATCAGGGCAAGTACCTGGATTTAACCGGTGAGGCCCAGTGGTGGAACCGGCTGATCCCATCCATGAAGGAGAGTTGCACGGATCTTAAAACCGGCAAGCAGTACCGGGTCTGCACGAATGTTACCATGGCGGGTTTTTTCTACAACAAGGAAATTTTTGCGGAGCTGGGCTTGAAACCGGCTTTGACCTGGGAAGAGCTTGTTTCAAACCTTACCGTCATCAACGAAAAAATGCCGGATGTCACCCCTTGGTTCATCTTTGGCAAGGAAGCCTGGCATCTGGGCCATTTGATTGAATTCATTCCCCATGGCTATCTCAAGCAGGCGTATGGCGCCATCGGAGCCAAGCAAGCGATGCTGAACAACGACAAGGAAAAGCTTGCCTTTGGCAATCCTGAAGGTGCCATGGCTATGTTCGCGAAAAACATGAAGGAACTTCAGGACAAAGGCCTGATCAACGCGGATGTATTGACCGCGACCGGCGATAACTGCACCCAGGCCTTCGTGACGGGCAAGGCAGCCATGTTCTCCAACGGCATGTGGGCACTCAGCGGCATTTTGGAAGCTAATCCTGATATGGCCGACAAGATCGGTTTTGCTCCTTATCCCGCCTATATGCCTGACAGCCAGCCTGTCGTGCTTTCCGCCGAGGATTCTGGCTACAGCATCTCCGCCACCACCGAACATGCGGAGGAAGCCAAGGCTTTCCTGAATTACCTGTTTAGCGCGGATAACCAGAAGCGCTATAGCGAAACCCTCAAATCTCCCAGCGCTTTTACCGATGTGGATGCCTCCTGGGCTCCCGAAGCCTTTGCCGCAGAAGTGAAAAATGTGCTGCAAAGCGCTGTGAATATCGGCTTTACCAATGAAAAGCCCGCGGGCTTCTCCGGTGATGATGCGGGACGCCTTTTGCAGGATTTCCTGGCCGGTACCTATACCCCCGAAGAATTCGCCTTGGCCTATGAAAAAGCCTGGGATGAAGGCAGCAAATAAGGCTCGTTCATAAAAACGTATTACCTGCCAGTATGGGGCGAGGCCCGGCGGGGCTGTCCGCCGGGCCTTGCTCTTTCTATTCATATGCCTGGCTGGGTGCTAAGGGGGGATACTTTTTGAAACGAAAAAGGCAAAACATGGCCCAGTGGATGTCTTTGCCGGCATTGGTCCTGTTCGGTACCTTTTTTGTATACCCGCTCCTGATGGGGATTGGTATGAGCCTGACGGACTGGGATGGTATGGGAACGGCTCATTTTGTAGGGCTTCAAAACTTCTTTCAGTTCTTTCAGGATACCCGGGCCAAGGGCGACATCCGTACGACGCTGATCTTTGCCATAGGGAGCGCGGTGCTTTTAAACCTGGCAGGCCTGGGGTATGCACTGCTCATGGAAAAGCCCATCCGCATGCGGGGAATCGTGCGGGTAGTCATTTATCTTCCAGCCATTATCAGCCCCTTGATTATGGGCTATATCTGGTATTTTCTGCTGCAGCCGGGCCGGGGATTTTTATACTATGCTGCCCAGCAATTCGGCTTGCCCTTTTTTCTGGGAAACTGGATGGGCAGTTATCCAATCACCATGGCGGTTTTGATTTTCGTCAATGTGTGGCAGTACTCCGGTATGAGCATGATTATATATCTGGCCGGGCTGCAATCCATTCCGGCGGACTTGACGGAGGCGGCCGTCATTGATGGGGCCGGTCCTTGGCAAAAGTTCTTCAGGGTGACGCTGCCCATGCTGATGCCGGCCATCCGCATTAATGTGGTAACCAACATCATTGGTTCCCTTTCGGTATTTGATGTGATTATGTCCCTCACGGAAGGCGGGCCAGGATATGCAACGGAAAGCCTGAGCATTTATATCATGCGCATGTGCTATGGCAGCCGTACAGGATATTCTACCGCCGTAGCCATGATCTTGTTTGTGATTATCCTCGTACCGGTGCTTGCGGCCATGCGCCTGACCCGGGCCCGGGAATAGGAGGGCCTATGCAACGTAAGATTTTGAAAACCCTGCGGGTTTTAACATTGCTTCTGATTTGTCTTGCCTGCTTGATTCCCTTTTATGTCCTTCTGGTACTGGCGTTGAATTCGCCCCAGCGGATTTTTTACGAGGGGAATTTGTTCATTCCGGACTTCTATCTTCAGAATTTCGCGGAAGCCTGGAAAAAGTCGAAAATCGGCCTTGCCATGATCAATTCGGGGCTTATCACAGGCGGCACGCTGATTCTTTCCGTGCTTCTGGGCGGCATGGCCGGTTATGCTGTCGCAAGGTACAATACCAAATATAACAAATTTGTGTTTTCCTTGATTATCGGCTGTATGATGATTCCCGGCATCATCAATACGGTGCCTTTGTACACCCTCATGCGAAGTATCAAGGCGGTCAATACCCTATGGGGAATGACGCTGGTGTGTGCCACATTGTGCATGCCTTCCGCCTTGTTCATCTACACCACATTTATCCGCGCTTTACCAAAAGAACTGGATGAGGCTGCGGCTGTGGATGGCTGCGGGGGTATCTCCACCTTTTTCCTTATTATTTATCCGATCATCAAACCGGCAACGGCCTCTTTTATCATCCTGAATGGTTTTGGCGTGTGGAACAATTATGCTCAGGCAGTATTCTTTTTGCAGACTAGGGCCAAGCAAAACGTTCCCCAGGCGCTGTCGGTTTTCTTCCAACAGTTTGCCGGGGCAAAATGGCACCTGGTTTCTGCTACGGCAGCTATTGCCATTGTGCCGGTGGTTGTAATCTTTCTTGTTTTTCAAAAGCAGTTTATACGGGGTTTGACAGAAGGCGCCGTGAAAGGCTGAGGAGGTTAAAGGTATGGATTTTTATCCACGAAAGGCTCAATTTTTGCCGGGAGAGCCGATTGCTTTGCATTTGGAAACAGAGGGGATTTCGGCAGAAGAAGTGCAAATTACCGTATACCGCCTTCAGCATCAAGTGGCGCGTCTTCATGTGCCTTTCAAAAACGGGAAGGCGGAAGTGACGCTTCCTCCCGTCTGTGAACCTTTCGCCGGATACGGCGTGGAAGCAAGCATCTCAAAAGGAAAGGGAGAAGAAGTGATATGCACCACAGCATTTGACGTATCAAGGCCGGATCGGGTAATCCGGTATGGATTTTTAAGTGACTTCTCACCGGATGACAAGGGGGAGGAGGACATCCGGTTTATGGCTCGGTGCCATCTCAACACCGTGCAGTTTTACGATTGGTCCTACCGGCATGATGATCTCGTGGCCCCCTTAGAACAATATGCGGACATGATGGGAAAGCACAACGATTTATCCTGTGTGCGGCAAAAGGTGGAGGCCTGCAAGGCGTGGGGGATGCGCCCCCTGGCTTATGGCGCGATCTATGCCGCATCGAGGGCATTTTGGGAACAGCATACCGCTTGGGGCTTTTACGCGGCCCGGAATCAGCCTATCCGGTTTATTGATGTTTTTTATCTGATGAATATCGCAAAAGGCTGCCCTTGGCGGGAGCATATTCTTGCCCAGTACCGGCGCGCCATGGCGGATGTGGGGTTTGACGGCATCCATATGGATACATATGGCTTTCCCAAAGCCGCCCTTGATGATGCGGGGAATACGGTCTATCTGGATGAAGAGTTTCCATCGCTCATTTCGGACGCAAAAATATCACTATCGTCAAATGGGGCGAGTCCCTGCCTCATTTTCAACAATGTGGGAGGCTGGCCAGCGGAGAAGACCCAATCTGCGCCTCAAGCGGCAGTATATATCGAAGTCTGGCCTCCCTATGAGCGGTATTGCCATCTCAAGCAACTGATTCTGGATGCCAAGCGTGCTGGGAAGCCTGTGATCCTGGCTGCGTATATGAGCCCGTTCCGGCTGGATACCCCCCAAAGGGCACTGGAAGCCTATCTTTGCGCTTCGTTTGTCATTGCAGTATGTGGGGCCACCCATTTGTGCCTGGGCGAGAAATCCGGGATGCTGACCCAGGGGTACTATGCGGATTATTCGCGCCTTACGCCATGGCAGGAGGAAAAGATATTTGCATATCAGGATTTCTTTGTTCGCTATCAGGAGCTTTTGTATGATGATTCCCTTGCGGATGTCTCCGCCAGCCATATGGGCGGGGATAACATTGAATACCGCTGCGACGCACCCTGTAGCCCTTGGGGTGAGCCGGGAAAACTTTACCTTACTTTAAGGCAAAACAAACAGAAAAAGACGATTGCCCTGCTAAACCTCTGCGGTGAAACGGATGACCTGTGGAGCCTGGGAAAGCAGCCCCCGTTGCCGCAAAAGCAGATATCGCTGCGAATTTTGGTTGAACGGCCTGTAGTTAACGTTTGGTTTGCTACACCGGATGCTGATTTTGGCCGGGCCGTGCAACTCCCTTATGCAATAGAATTGACCGGCAACGGAACAATGCTCTCGGTCTGCATCCCCAGCTTGGTCCGCTGCGGCCTGCTTTGGATGGAGATGGAAGTGCCGGAGGCTTCAGACATAGTTTGATATCTAATAGATAGCGTGCATAAACCCGCCGCATAGACCTTGACGCAAATCAGGCCTGTGCGGCGGGATTTTTTTAGTTGGATGCCATCTGTATTATTAAAAGGCGTCATCCATATCATGACCAATATATCGTTTGGTATAAGGGCAAACCTCGATGCATTTTCCGCAAAGAGTGATTTCCTCACCTAAACAGGCTGCGGCCAATTCCCTGGCCTTTTTCCTGCATGCCAAAACATCAAAGAAATCGTCCCGATCAAGACCCTCACTCCATAATTTTCCTGATATGGCCTTGCCCGGACAGCTTTCCACACAGGCTGTGCAAGCGCCGCATTTGGACTTTGTAATTGGAACCGCGCAGTCGAGGGGTGCGTCTGTAATCAAAGATGACAGGCGAATGGCTGGGCCGTACGTGGGATTTACAAACAGTGCGCTTTTCCCAATCCACCCCAAGCCTGATCTGGTGGCTATGGTTTTGTGGGGCAATCGCGTGCGGTATACGCCGAATTCCTCTATGGATTTCAATGTTTGGGCCTGGGCGTGAAAGCCACGGCTTTTTAAAAATGCCTCCGCTTTCAGAACAAGATCATCCAGTTTTCTATTCAAGGCGTGATAAGCATCAAAATAGGCTCTGGTTGGCCCGTTTGAAATAGAACGAACGACGGAAGCGGGTATCTTTACCGCCACGCTCACACCGTAAGGCATGTCATCCGGGGCTATTCCGTGAAGATCACAAAAACCTGTCAGCGTCGCGCCGTTATCCATCAGCAATTCATTTAGTTCATCTGTCAGCATGGCTTTATAACTCCCTTGCTTTTTGTGGATGAAAAGAAACGTTCAACACTCATTTCTTCATTCCTGCCTTATGTATAAAACATAAATCTCATGCCGATTGAGCAGACCAATGCGCAGCCGGCATAAAACCAAACCGGTGCGAAAATAATGAAACTGTGTTTCCAGAAAAGATTGTTGAAATTTTAACAATATTATGTTAAAATATTAACGAAGTGGGAATGTGGTTTCTCCTTCAATCGAGAAAGAAAGCGGAGGGTGGATCTATGGCAAAGGAGCAGGATAAAGGGGCTATTGACGAGATGATCGGCCGCCTGGTAAAAAATGCTCAGCAGGCGCTAGAAGAATACATGCATCTGGATCAGGAGCAGGTGGACAAGATGGTTCATGCCATGACGCTTGCAGGATTGGATGCCCATATGAAACTGGCAAAAATGGCTGTGGAAGAAACGGGCCGCGGCAATGTAGAGGATAAGGTCATCAAAAATATATTCGCGACCGAGTACGTCTGGCACAGCATCAAACATTTGAAAACTGTTGGCGTTCTGGAAGAAAACGAGCTGGAAGGCTATATCGAACTGGCAGAGCCGGTAGGGGTTGTGGCTGGGGTCACTCCGGTAACTAACCCGACATCCACTACGCTTTTCAAGGCACTGATCTGCGCCAAAGCCCGCAATCCCATCATTTTTGCCTTTCACCCCTCTTCACAAAAATGTTCCGTGGAGGCAGCCCGCATTGTAAGGGATGCGGCAATTGCGGCAGGTGGGCCAAGGCATTGTATACAATGGATCGAAACCCCTTCTGTGGAGGCGACCACCGCGCTGATGCACCACTATGGCGTCTCCATGATACTGGCCACAGGCGGTTCCTCCATGGTGCATTCAGCTTACAGCGCCGGGAAGCCGGCCTTGGGGGTAGGGCCGGGCAACGTGCCTTGCTATATCAACAAGAATGTAGATGTAAGCCGAGCCTGCACGGACCTGATGCTTTCCAAAACCTTTGACAACGGCATGATTTGTGCGTCAGAGCAGGGCGTGATTGTAGATCAGGACATTGCACCCGCCTTCGAATCCTTTATGCGGGAGAATAACTGCTATTTTGTACGGGAGGATGAAATTCAAAAGCTTACCGAATACATGATTCCTCCGGGGCGTGAAGGGGTAAACCCGGCTGTGGTGGGGAAGAGCGCCTGCTGGATTGCAAAGGAAGCCGGACTTTCGGTACCGGAGCATACAAAAATCCTTATTGTCAAATTGCCTGAGCCTTCCAGGGCTTACCCCCTATCCCTTGAAAAGCTGTCACCGGTGCTGGCTTATTTCATTGCCAGGGATGAGCATGAAGGCTTCGCTTATGCAAAGGCCATGCTTGAACTGGGCGGCCTGGGCCATTCCGCCGTAATTCATTCTGATGACGAGGAACTGTGCAAAGCCTATGGGCAGGCCATGAAAGCAGGGCGCGTCATTGCCAATGCGCCGTCCTCCCAGGGTGCTATCGGTGACATATACAACACCAATACGCCGTCATTGACATTGGGCTGCGGTTCATTTGGGCGCAACTCTACCACCTCCAACGTTTCCACCGTAAACCTGATCAATAAAAAACGCGTGGTCCACAGGAGGGTGAATATGCAGTGGTTTAAAATTCCGCCCAAGATATATTTTGAAAAGGATTCGGTGCAGTACCTGGCGCATATGCCCAACATCAGCAGGGCATTTATCGTGACCGATCCCTCTATGGTAAAGCTGGGGTATGTAGATAAGGTATTGTATTACCTGCGCAAAAGGAATACCTACTGCCACAGCGAGATTTTTGACCAGGTGGAGCCCGACCCTTCCGTTGAAACCATAGAGCGGGGCGTGCAGGCCATGAACGCCTTCCAGCCGGATGTGATCATTGCCATTGGCGGCGGTTCACCCATGGATGCGGCCAAGGGCATGTGGCTGTTCTACGAATATCCGGATACGTCTTTTGAGGGGCTGAAACTGAAATTCCTGGATATCCGAAAGCGGGCTTTCCACTTTCCCAACCTGGGCAAGAAAGCGCAGATGGTTTGCATTCCCACCACCAGCGGCACGGGATCGGAGGTTACGTCTTTTTCTGTCATCACCGATAAAAAGAATGGCAACATAAAGTACCCGCTGGCTGATTATGAACTGACCCCCGATGTGGCCATAATCGATCCTCAGTTTGTGCGCACTCTGCCAAAAACCATTGTGGCCGATACGGGCCTTGACGTACTGACCCATGCCATCGAAGCATATGTATCGGTGCTGGCCTCCGATTTCACCGATGGCCTGGCGCTTCAAGCCATCGGGCTGATCTTTCAATATCTGGAGCGCAGCTATCAAAACCCGGACGATACCTTGGCCAGGGAAAAGATGCATAATGCATCCTGTGTAGCCGGCATGGCCTTCACAAACGCTTTTCTGGGCATCAATCACTCCCTGGCGCACAAGGTGGGCGGAGAGTTTCATGTCAGCCATGGCAGGGCTAATGCTGTCATTCTGCCGTATGTTATCGCCTATAACGCCAAAAAGCCGGACAAGTTTGTTACCTGGCCCAAGTACGGAACATATGTGGCGGATCAGCGGTACGCCCGGATTGCCCAATACCTGGGCCTTGGCGGGGAGACAGTGGATGACAAGGTGCATAATTTGATTACTGCCATCCGAAAGCTGAGCGGGCGGTTGGGCATTCCTGATACCCTTGCCAAATTGGGCATTCCGGAGCAGGACTTCCTAGAAAAGGCACCGCTCTTGGCCGAGCGCGCTTTTGAGGACCAATGCACCACTGCCAATCCCGTCTATCCCCGCATCAAGGACATGGAAGGGATCTTGCTGGATGCCTATTATGGCGGACCGGTGGAGCGGATTTTTCACGAAAGCCTTCGCATGGACAAGAAGCCCGTAGAGGTATAAAAATAGCCGGCACACCCAATGGCGGCCGGTGCATGGTAGCGGGATGGATCACATAAAGGCTATTCCTCAAAGGATGCCTTCATCCCCAAGCTTTCAGTCAAAAAGGGCAGCGCGGCCTCAAAACGCACGCCGTAGCGGCGCTCCTGGTCGGACGCAACGGTATATGCAATGCAGCGGTGCGTGAAGTTCACCGCAAGCCTGGCCGAATCGGCCAGGCTTTTTTGATGCATCAACCCGCACAAAAGCGCACTGGCAAAGACATCTCCCGTGCCGTGGAAAATGCCCTCAAACCTTGGCGCAAAGGCATAGGAAATTTCATTGCTTTGGGCATCATAAGCCGCAGCGCCCAATTGGTGCTTTTGAAGGGTGACGCCGGTGAGCACCACCTGCCGGGGGCCTAACTCAGCAAGACGGCGAAGCATGTCTTCCGTTTCCTGCTGTGAAAAACCGTCCGTTTGAAAGGGCCTATTCAGCAGAATGCAGGCTTCCGTCATATTGGGTACGATGATGTCCGCCTTCCGGCACAACCTGTGCATTCCGCCGGCCATCTCTTTGGTGTAGGTGGCATAAAGCCGTCCATGGTCAGCCATTACGGGGTCAACCAGGCGAAGCGTACCGGTATCATGAAAATCATCCATCAGCTTTTCTACCAGGCCAATCTGGGCATAGGAACCCAGAAACCCCGAATACAATGCATCAAAATGAATATTGAGGGATTTCCAATGGCTTAAAATGGATGGAATATCTTCCGTCAGGTCGTGGTATGTATATCCCTGAAAATCACCCGTATGTGTGGATAGAATTGCTGTAGGCAAAACTCCCGTATCCAGCCCGCCGCTGCATAGAATGGGCAGTGCCACCGTTAGGGAGCAGCGGCCAATGCAGGAGATATCATGTATAGCCAATACACGCTTTTGTCTTTCCATGGAGGCCTCCTTCTATAGCAATTTCTATCATACACGCTAAATGAAGAAAAGAAAACCCCTGCTGTTCGAAAATGCGCTGTAAGAAGTCGAATTTGCCTGGAGGCATTGACAATCAACCGGACGTTAGCTATATTCTATGGATACATGCCTGCCATAGGCAGGCGGGGAAGGGGTGACACTGATGACCAAAGCATTGGTTTCCGTGACCGGTACGGACCGGACGGGGATTATCGCCGGTGTTTCCGGAAAGCTGAGCGAATTGAACATCAACATTCTGGATATTACCCAGACCATTCTGGGCGGATATTTTACCATGCTGATGATTGTGGATTTGGACGACGCCACCAAGGATTTTTCGGGTACGCTGGAAGAACTCACAGCAGTTGGGCAAAAGACGGGTATGGTCATTCACATGCAGCGCATGGATATTTTTGATGCCATGCACAGGATTTAGGGGGCGCGCCATGATCGATACCAACGAGATATTGCAAACCATGCACATGATCCAGGAGGAGAACCTGGATATTCGCACCATAACTTTGGGTATCAATTTGCTGGATTGTGCCGGCCCAGACAGCGCGGACACAGGCCGTCGGGTTTACGATAAGATCTGCAAAACCGCATCCCGCCTGGTCTCTGTAGGCCGTGATATTGAAGCGGAATTCGGAATTCCTATCGTGAACAAGCGCATATCCGTAACCCCCGTTGCCATGATTGCCCAAGGAGACCCCATGCCCATTGCCAAAGCTCTTGACCGGGCTGCAAAGGAGATGGGAGTTGATTTTCTGGGTGGATATTCGGCTTTGATGCAAAAGGGTGCCACCCGGGCTGAAGAGCGGCTTTTGCAATCCATTCCGCAAGTGCTTTCCGAAACAAAGCTGCTTTGCTCCAGCATCAATGTGGGCAGCACCCGCGCTGGCATCAACATGGATGCGGTTCGGGAAATGGGCATTATCATCAAGGAAACAGCTCGCCTCACAAAGGACCAGGATGGGCTTGGCTGCGCCAAACTTGTGGTGTTCTCCAATGCTGTGGAGGATAATCCCTTTATGGCGGGTGCGTTTTGCGGGGTTGGAGAACCGGAATGCGCTATCAATGTGGGGGTCAGCGGCCCCGGCGTTGTAAAGCGGGCCTTGGAAGGTGTCCGGGGCGCCACCTTTGATGTGGTGGCGGAAACGATCAAACGCACGGCGTTCAAAATCACCCGGGTGGGTCAATTGGTGGCCCGGGAAGCTTCCAAACGTCTCAATATTCCGTTTGGCATAGTAGATTTGTCCCTTGCTCCAACGCCCGCAAGGGGCGATAGCGTAGCCCATATCCTGACTGAAATGGGGTTGGAGATGGCTGGCGCGCCGGGTACGACTGCCGCTTTGGCGCTGCTGAACGACGCAGTAAAAAAAGGCGGTGTTATGGCCAGCAGTCATGTAGGCGGATTGAGCGGTGCTTTCATCCCGGTAAGCGAGGACATCGGCATGATTGAGGCAGCCTCTTGCGGTGCGCTGACGCTGGAAAAGCTGGAGGCCATGACATGTGTTTGCTCTGTTGGGCTGGACATGATAGCTGTACCGGGGGATATCAGCGCCGCCACCATTTCCGCGATCATCGCAGACGAGGCAGCCATCGGCATGATCAACAACAAGACCACAGCCGTGCGCATTATTCCCGCACTGGGCAAGAAATCCGGGGATGTGGTGAACTTTGGAGGACTGCTTGGTTTTGCACCGGTTATGCCCGTCAACTCCTACAAGAGTGAGGAATTTATTCAAAGGGGCGGAAGAATTCCCGCGCCGCTTAGCAGCCTGAGAAATTGATTTCGACTGGTAAACGAAGACATCCTATTCAAAGGGCGTGCCGTTTTGCAGCACGCCCTTTGAATACACAATTTTTATTTGCTTCTATGGCCTGGTTGGCGGATCGCAATCAGGGCAGGGGTTCAGGCCTTTGAATTTATCGGTGTTCAGGTCTTTATAATAGAAGGATGTCAAGGGAATATACTTTTTGTTTACGGCATCACAGTCACTAACGGAGTGGTAATATTTACCGCCGTCCTCGTTGTAATACAATTTCGTCTTTGGTGCCGGTGTGGAGGTTGGCTGAGCCGATGGAGTCGGCGTGGCTCCATTTTCATTAACAACAGGTGTTTGCTCGGCGACCTCATCATTGCTGCTGAGGGACTTGGGATCAACATACCAGGTTCCGTTTTCCTTCAGCATCAGCACCTGGAATCGGATTTTTACCGGTTCGCGGCCATTGTTTTTATCGATGTTGGCTGTGAGCGTGATCGTTCTGGAAGAATCGCTGTCGGAGCCTGAGATGTTTTCAAAGGTATAGTCCAAAGGGGTTCGGTTGGTGAGGATAAAGAACAGGGATTTGGCGGGCGTTTCCTGCAGAGAAGCCCAGGAGGGAGCGACGAGGTTTAACATTTCGTCCTGCTTCTTGACGATCCAGAAATCAAAAAACATTTTCAGCTGCTGTTCCGCCTGGGATTCGCCTAGCATAGTGGTGTTATCCTCTTCTGAAAGGGCGGCAGCCGATAGGTCGGGTTCTCCATTGTTGTTCGTTGGCACCATACCATTTTGCGGTGCAGGGGTTTGCGTGGCTGTGGGAGGCTGTACTTGCCCCTGCCCTTGATTGTTATATAGCCCGGCAGATGTGGTTTGATCCCTTGGCGCAGCTGATGCAAAGAGGGACACGGCACAAACCAGCATCAAGGCACCATAGACAAGCGTCAGTGTGGTGCGGGCACTGGGAACAAACGAACGCTGCAGCCACATGGCTGCAAGGCAGATTCCGGCCAAAATGAGGAAAGCCCATTTTAATGCTTCCCCCGCAATAAAAAACGTACCGATAAAGAGAAGCGGTAGTATGCCCAACAGGCATATTTGCAGCCAGGTATCCTGCTGCCTGGGCTTTTGCCGTACTGCATATTCCTGCGGAAAAGATTGGGGGGCATAAGTTTGGGGAGGCATATAGGGGAGCGGCTGCTGCAGCGGAGCGGCAGCCGGCTGATAAGGCGCTGGACGGTATCCCTGCCCAGCAGGTGAAGCGGCTGACTGCTGCGGCATTTGCCCATAAGCGGGCTGAGCATAACCGCTGGCGGTAGAGGCATAAGCTGGCTGCATAGGCGGGTAGACTGGCGCTTGGGGCATAGCTGCGTTTGCAGGTGCAAAATAGGGCTGCTGCTGTGGCTGCCCGGCACCTGGCCCATATGGCGGTTGAGGAATGGGAGTAAATGGCTGTACAGGCGGAGGCGTCTGCACTTGCTTTTTGGCGGCCCCCCGTCTGAGCATGCCATAAGTGGGCGCTGTGGAATATCTATTGCGGTTGGTGTTCATCCTTTTTGCTCCTCTGCCTTTCTGTGGAAAACGCCTGCCTGGACAGACGGGAGAATTAGGGAGGTTTATCAAAACTTTTGTATGGATTCATAGGAAAATTGCATCGCTTTAGTATATCACATATTGCGCCTGTGTAAACACCATTATGCAGAAATGTATCCAAAAAGACGTAAAAATGACGCATTATGGTGACTCATTTACTAGGCGCAAACGAATGATGGGAATACTTTCACCTAAAATAAACGAAATAGCAGCAATTTTTCATCCCTTCCATCCATTAGGTGGCAAAAGGATACATCCCCGCAGTTGAAATGTCCATGTCTAGTATGGAAATATGCTTCCAAAACAATACAAAAAAGTTTCACTTATCTTTCTGTATGATGTCATAAAAAGACCGCCGAGCTGCATTGCTGGCAGACCGACGGTCCTATTTCTAGGGGTATCTTTACTTTTTAGGGGTTACGCGAATCCAGATTTCCTCATGGTATTGATCCCCGGCGCCATAATACAGTTCCATTTCATATCCTTCTACTTTTTCATAAGGCGCATTGGGAAGCCATTCCGAATAGATGCGCCGGAAAAGGCCTTGAACGGAAGCAGGAGTGGTGTCAATGCTATGCTTTAAACTGCGGAAAACCGCCCATGTAGCTTGGGGGACGATGACCTGTGCGTAGCCATCCGCCTTGCTTTTGGGGGTTAGAAAGGCGAAGAGCATATAGGGAAAAGCGGAGCCTTCGGTATTGCGGTAATCACAGATGGCATTGATAAGGCACAATTCGCCTTGGTCGCCTTCCTGCATGCCGGTGGAGGCGGCCAACTGATCATAGCGGCCGTCTTCCATGACATTTTCCCAGAACTTGGGTAAAGCTTTTAGGTTTTCCTGGTTCTCTGTGGTAAAAATTTCTTCGATGCCATAAACGGAAAAGGCCTCCCTTGTCTCGATCCGGTAATCCATTGCTACGTCCCCTTTAAGCGTTAGTAGAAAAGAAATGCGCGGATAGGCTTTCAGCGTAACGCCCTCGCTTCTCGCAGAAGACGGCGGTATGCCGTGCATTGCGCTGAACGCCCTGGCAAATGCTTCGGGGGATTCGTAACCATATTTCATGGCGAGATTAATGATTTTTGTATTGCTGTTTTGCAATTCAAATGCCGCCATGGTCAACCGCCGTCTGCGTACATATTCGGACAGGGAAACCTCTGCAAGAATAGGAAATATACGCTGCAGGTTCGAAACTGAATGGCAGGTGATTTGGGCAAGCTGCTTTACGTCTATCTCTCCGTCCAGATGTTCCTCAATATAGCTGAGCGCCAGGTTCATTCGATCCAGCCAGTCCATGCTGCACTCCTCCTCTCCGGGAAAAAGTATAGCAAAGGCGGGGAGAGGCTGCCTTGCATTCTGAGCCATTTATTGCTAGGGTATGGGGTGATAGCATCATGTCTTGGGCGCAGTTACGCTTCCGCGCTCTATCAGTTCTACGGGAACTTCCACCCATTGGGGATTGAGCCCAGGCTCTTTCATCAAATCAAGCAGCAGGGTCATGGCCTTTTCGCCCAATGAAAATGGATGCACCTCCACAGAGCTTAACGGGGGAGATGTGTAGGCGGAAACGGCAGCATTGTTGAAGCTGACAATGGAAACATCACCGGGGATACGCAGTCCTTCTTTTTGCAGTGCTCCCATCAGCCAGATAGCAAGCGCATCATCCTGCGCAACAACGGCCGTTGGCGCTTCGGGAGCATGGAAACGTGCAAGAAGCAATTCTTCCTGCCCTGTATAGCCGGACAGAAATGGGCTGGATAAGAACATATCCCCAGTGACAGCGATTCCCGCATCCTGCAAAGCTGAGGTAAATCCCTTTTGCCGGTTGTATGTTACGCTGAGAGATTCGTCAGCACCCAGGTAGCAAAACCTGCGGTGCCCATGCTGCAGCATATAATTTGCGACCAAGCGTCCAGCTTTTATATTGTCGCTGTCCACACAATGGTACTGCTTTGCATTTTGGGGATGGCCTATCACCACGAAGGGGAAACTGTGCTTATGCAAAAGATCCGCGACAGGATCGTCCCTGAGGGTTGACAAAAGTATCAGCCCTTCGATCATGCCGGAATACATCATTTCCCGCACGGCACGGCCGTCTTCCTCCTGGCTGGCGCTGGTGGCCAGCAATAATTGCAGATTATGCATGGCCGCCTTAACGCCGATGCCCCTTAATGCTTCGGCAAAGAAGGGATGTTTCATAGACTCTTCCGCGCTGGTCGCGGAAAATACGCCCACTGCGTTTGTGGTGCGGTTAACCAGGGAACGGGCCAGCAAATTGGGCCGGTAATTCATTTTTTCCATGATGGCCCGCACTTTTTCCTGCGTATCGGCACTGATACGGGAGTTGCCCGATATTACCCGGCTCACAGTAGAGGGGGATACCCCGGCCTTTCGGGCAATGTCTTTGATGGTACATTTCATAGAAGGAGGGGGATGCTCCTTTCCGCAAGCGCCCATATAGGACAAGATGCTGCATGGATTCATTATGACAAGCATGAAAACCCTTGTCAAGAAGAACGTGGCAATTGCTTCCGCAAGACTTTTATAAAGAATAAATTTGAAATATCGAAAAACTACTTGACAGCCGCAGGAGAATGAGTATAATTATCTCTGTTGCCGCAAAAGTCCCTTGGCAACAAGGCGCATGATATGTCGATGTTTATGTTGACTTTATAGCGCAAATAGTATATGCACCATTAGCTCAGTTGGTAGAGCACCTGACTCTTAATCAGGGTGTCTAGGGTTCGAGTCCCTAATGGTGTACCAGCGTGAATCCCCTTGAAAACATTAAGTTTTCGAGGGGATTCTTGCATTGACAACCACCGGCTGGGTTGGTGGATAATGAGCCCAAAACGTGCAGAATATATACTGTTGTTATGAGAAGGCTAATCAACATCCTCGAGAATGATTCGATAAACCTTGGCGCCGCGAGCGTGACAGGTAACATATATCTCGCCGTTAACAACACTGACATTTTCAGGTTCTATATTTCCAACGTTAAATTTAATTATCTTAACGAAATTGCCTTCCCAGTCGTAGACAGTTATCACATTCTGCTTATACAGTACAAAGTAAATATAATCATCGTCAGTCGATACACCCTGTGTTGTATAACCAGTTGTTTTTGAAGTCGCAATGTGTAAATCTCCGACCGGATTGAAATCTGCATCAAGAAATCTAAAATTCTGCCCGCCGCTGATGCCGGCAACGTACAGATCCCGCTTTTCATTGTACGATATACAGTATATATCAAATGGAAGATTGACGGTTCGAA
>JAEVYX010000061.1 GCA_023392515.1 Bacillota bacterium
ACCCACAAGCTGGGAGCAGGTAGCCAATGCCATGTTAACCAAAAAGCTCAACAGCATTTTGGGTACGGTCCGTACATCCAGGGCAACCCGGTTATCCATCCAATCGGCCACATAGAACAGAAGAAAAAAACTATAGCTGAATAATGCAATCGATATAGCCGTGGAAACCCAGCCGCCGTCAGCCAATTGTGCCGTCGTCTGGGCAACGGCATCCATGGCCTCATCGGTCTTTATCATGGAGTTTACCCATTTTAGAAGCCAGCCCGCAACCATCTGCCCAACCACAATCAGGCTGGAAGCCAGGCTGTACATATAAGTAAAAAGGGATACGCCCTCTTTGACGGTCATCTGCTTTTTCCACACAGCCTGAAACAGCCGTTTTGTATTACGCAGCGTTACAAACCAATGCCCCTGCGCCCAGCGGGTGCGCTGGCGGTAGCTGGCCTTCAGGCGGGTGGGCTTTTCATCATACACCCGCACATTATGGTTCCACAAAATGCGCTTGCCCTCAAGGGTGGCTTCCACCTGGATTTCAAAATCCTCCGTAAGGGACAGCGCGGTCCAGCCGCCGCGACCGTACAGGTATTTGGTGTCTACCGCAAAGCCCGTGCCGCCGATGGTGCAGTTAAGCCCCAGGCGGGATTTGGCCAATTGAAAGAAACGGTTTGTAATGGTATAGCTGGTGTAGTAAAACCAGGCCACCAGGCCCTTTTTGTTTTTTGAACCCAGATAGCACTGGATAAATTCCGGCCTGTTTTCGCTGATATACTGGCTGCCGACTTCCAGAAACATGTTGGGATCAATGAGGTTATCCGCATCAAAAATCATCAGCATGTCGTACCGGTCCTGATAGCCGGTGAGCAGGTTCAGCGCCTTTTGCAGGGCCAGAGGCTTTCCGGTGGGATCATCCGCCCGTTCCTTATGCAGTTCCAGTACGTTGGCACCCATCTGGCGGGCCACATCCGCCGTGCGGTCGCTGCAGTTATCGGCAATGATAAAAAAATCATATAATTCCTTGGGGTATTCCATATGCTGCAGGTTTTCCACAATGTCGGCCACCACGGCCTCTTCATTGTGGGCAGGAACAAGCACCAGAAAGCGGCATTGGGGTTCATGGTCTTCATACAGCTTTCGCCGCCGCCCAAAGCCAAAAGCACTCAGCCCCAGCTGGTAGACCATTAAAATCATAACAAAGATACCAGACAGGGCTATCAATCCCTGGAGGATCACCCGAAATGTTACCACGATTTAACCTCCCGCAGCCTATGGCAATTCATCTTCTGCCATAGCGCACCCATACCATAAACATTTTGGCAACAGCATGCATTAAACAACATCCGGTCCTATTTGTCAAGCGTCATACCTAATTATGGATGGCTGTCATAAAAGGTACAGCCGCCGATAAATTCCCGCAGGATGGAAAGGGGCGGAATTTCCTCTTCCGCGTCCTCCGGCGGGGGCAGAAAGTAATGAAGCGTCTTTAAAAGCCGCCTGGAAAGCAGGTAGTTGGGGTTTTCCGGCGCTACGGTCTTGAGGGGCTCGTAGGCCAATGCTTTGAGGACGGGCAGCTCGTAGTGCAAAATGGTATTGAACATCCTGTCCGCCAACTCCTGATAGGGGAAAATCCACTTGTCCTCTCCCCTGCGCACGCTGTCCCACATGCTCATGGTCGCATCGGGGCTGGTGCCGCGGAATTGCTTGTCCCGGACGATACGGCGGAGCAGCCTTACATCGGTGGTGCGGATGCGGTTGTGATCGTCCAGGTTAATACAGGTAAGGGCGCTTACATAAATCCGGTAGATCATATTCTGGGGCAGATCCCCGCTGATCAAGGGGTTCATGCCATGAATACCCTCAATCAGGATGGGCTGTCCCTCCATCACGCGCAAAGGCACGGTTTTTTCAAGGCGTTTTCCGGTTTTGAAGCTGAACCTGGGCATTTGGGTTTCCTCGCCGGAGAGCAGCCTTTCCAGGCAATCGTAAAGCAAGGGAATGTCGATGGTATGTATGGATTCCAAGTCGACGGTGCCGTCCGGCTCCCGGGGAATGTCCTCCCTGTTTAAATAAAAGTCGTCCAGGGAAATCAAGGCGGGGGTATAGCCCAAAACCTGCAAATGGATTTGCAGCCGGTGGGAAAAGGTGGTCTTCCCGCTGGAGGAGGGGCCGGAAATCAATATAACCCTGGCATGGCGCTGGCTGATTTCATCGGCAATGGCGGCGATGGACCGGTCGTGGAGCGCCTCGTTCACCCGGATGAATTCCCTGAATTTTTCGGCCCTTATCATGGCGTTGATATCTGCGGCGTTGGTGGCCTGCAATATTTCGCACCAGCGCTGGGACTGGGCATAGATGGAAAGATGCTTGGGCCGTTCCACATAAGGGGCGGGCACATCAGGTGCATCCGGCCCCGGCATTTGCATCACCAGTCCCGGAAAATGCTGACGCAGGGAAAAGGCCTTTACATAACCTGTGGAGGGCAGCATGGCGCCGTAAAAATACTCCCACATGCCGCCGCATTCGTATACGGAAAACTCGCTTGAGGGACGAAAGGCAAGCAGCTGAACCTTGTCCTCCTGCCCCTCGCGGGAGAAATAATCGATGGCCTTTTCCCTTGTCCATGTTTCTTTTGAAAAGACCATATCGGCGGCCACAATGGTGCGCATTTCCTGCTCCAGGCAGGCCACCTGAATACGGGTCAGCGCCTGGTTTGATATTTTTAAAAACAACCCATACCCAATGCTGTTCGCCACGCGGATCCGCATCCCCGGAAACAGCCGCCGTGCTGCCAGGAGCAGCACAAAACGCAAGGAACGCTCATAGATGCGCCGTCCCTCTTCCTCCCGGAAGGTGAGGGGAACAATCTCCATATCCTCCTCAAGGGGCTCGTTCAATTCCAGCACAACACCGCCACGCATGACGGCCAAAACACCCTTTGCCCGCTCCCCCATCATTTGGGCCAGCACGTCCTTGACCAGGGTGCCTTCCGGAAATTCGGCATTGCTCCCTTCCAGGGTGATCCTCACAGCGCTATCTCCTTTTTATTATTGTTCTTTGGAAAAGAACGGTTGAAAGGTTGAATTTCTTCCCATTTTCAGTCGTCAAAAGGCATAAAGGACCGGATTGCTTTGGCAAGCGCCTGGTCGGGGTCCTCCGATGACGCGTTTTGAGTGGCCTGCCATTGCTTGGTATGTACATAGGCCACATTCACAGCGCTGGCAAGGCTGACCGATGCGGTCATGCTCTTTTGCCCGTCCTCCATCAGGGTAAACTGAAGGCGCACAAACAGCGGTCCATGATCCCGGCATGTGGCCAAGGCCACATACCTGTCCCCCGCCTGGGGTGCAAAGGGGGCATCCAAAGCGGCACGCCTGCCGCACAGCGGGCATTTGGCCCCTGCCTCGGCCTCCGTCAAAAGGGCCTGAGCCACAGAGGGCACAAATACAGCCGGAGCACGCATACGGCGCTTGCGCTCCACATGCATAAGCTTTCTAGGCTGCTGGGGGTAATTCACCACTGCCTTGGGATCGGGGAGCCGGCTGAATACCAGGGCGGTATAATAGGCATCATTCAGCGCGTTATGAAAGTTCCGGTCCTCCTGGGGGTCAATCTGCATGAGCTCCATGGCAGCCTTGAGGCCTTTGCGGTTTTTTCCCAGATGAAAGGTATCCCCAAAAAGCCGCTGGATGTCGCATAGCGGCGGCAGCTTTACCGAGCACTGATGAAAGTCCAGGTTCTGCTGCAGCACCGACACATCGTCGCAGCCCCAGGTGCAAAGGGCATACTCCTGGCCGCACCAATCGGAGAATGTCTCCATTACCTCCGGAAAGGCAGGCGCGTTCTCCAATTCCTCGGGATCCAGCTGCGTCATCCGCTTGATTCTGGGATGAAGCTTAATATACTGGGTGGGCCGGATCGGCAGCGAAATTGAATCGACAATGCGCAATTCCGGGTCCAGCTTCACGGCGCCGATTTGAATCATTTCGAAAATCAGTTGGTCCCCTACCGCCTTAAACACATGGCTATCATAAGACATCGGCTGGTTCCATTCCAGGTCGAGTACGATATAATCCATCTTATTCTGCACACCTTCAGGTGAATTTCCCTTTAATCTTCTGCGCTTTCAGCGGCGCACCGGCCTGCCAGCGCCCCGGTGGAAAAGGCGATCTGCAGGTTAAAGCCTCCAGTATGCGCATCCACATCCAAGACCTCTCCGGCAAAAAACAGCCCCGGCATAAGCTTGCTTTCCATGGTGGCGGGCGTAATCTCCTTGACCTGAACGCCGCCCCTTGTGACAATGGCCTCCTCAATGGGCCGTACGCCCGAGAGGGGGATGGGCAGTTCCTTGAGCAGGGAAACGAGCCGTTCCCGCTCCGCCCTGGTGATTTGATGAACCGGCTTATCCCCCGGAATCCCGCACAGTTCGGGGAAAAGGGAGGCCAGTTTTCCGGGAAGCAGCCCCGGCAAAAGTGATAAAAACTGCTTGCGGCTGCCCGCTTCAAAATCCCGGAGAAGCCTTGCTTCCAACTGTTCCTTGGTAAGGCCCGGCTTTAAATCCAATGTAACCAGCCATTCGCCGGCGGGATGATCCAGGATATGGCTGGACATTTCCAGTGCCAGCGGCCCCGATATGCCGAAATGGGTAAACAGCATTTCCCCCAGTTCGCTGTAGGCTGTTTTCCCCTCCCGCCTTGCGCTGAGCCGCACGTTTTTCAGCGACAGGCCCTGCAGTTGGGAAGGCCAGGACACCGCCGCCGTAAGGGGGACCAGGGATGCCTGGGGATGAACCAGCGTATGCCCGGCCTGGCAGGCCAGGTCATACCCATCGCCCGTGGAGCCGGTTACGGGATAGCTTTTCCCGCCTGTGGCGATAATGACCGACTGGGCCGCAAGCTTTTCACCCGTTTCCAGTATTACGCCGGACACATGGCCGTTTTCGGTAAGGAGCTTACGCACCCGGCTTGAAAGGCGCACCTGAACCCCGGCCTTTTGCAGCTCCCTTGTAAGGGCGCGGGTCACATCGCTGGCCTTGTTGCTTTGGGGAAAGACACGGTTCCCCCGTTCAACCTGCAGTGGGCAGCCAGCATCCTCCAGAAACGCCATAAGGGATTCGGGGCCCAGCGCGTGGAACGCCCCAAACAAAAACCGGGGATTGCGCACCACCTGGGTAAGGAACTCCTCCCGGCCGCACTGGTTGGTAACATTGCACCGGCCCTTGCCGGTGATGTACAGCTTTTTGCCCAGCTTTTCATTGCGTTCCAGAAGGGTTGTTTTCGCACCCGCCCGGGCCGCGAAAATTGCGGCCATCATGCCGGCTGGGCCGCCGCCTACTACGATGATATTATGCATTGTCTTTCATCAGGTAAACCTGGTTTACGTCCCAGATGCTTTCCAGCTTTTTAAAATGCTCGCTCAGCTCTTCGCGCCTGTGCAGGCCCAGAGATACGATGAGCGCGTTGATAACGGACAGCGGCGCGGCCAAGGAGTCCACAAAGGAGGCCATATCCGTTCTTGCCGCCAGGCACACATCGGCCACTTCCTTCAAAGGGGACATGGGTCCGTCGGTAATGCCCACCACCTGGGCGCCCCGGGACTGGGCAAAGCGCATGCTCTCCAGCGTTCTGGTGGAGTAACGGGGGAAACTGATGCCGATAAAAAGATCCCCTTCCTTTACGCGGACGATTTCCTCAAAGGCGTCGGTGGACCCTGTGGACACCAAATGCACGTTGCCAAATATAAAGCGCAGATAATAGCCCAGAAACTGGGCAAGGGGCGCGGCGGAGCGCATGCCCATAACGTAAATGTTCTGCGCCTTCAGGATGCGCTGCACCACCTCTTCAAAGGCGGACGCATCAATCTCCTCAATGGTGGAGCGAATGTTATGCATGTCTGCCTTGAGCACTGTGCGCAAAATCTCGCTGCGGTCAATTTCGGAGGACATTTCAAACCGCTGCACGGCGGTCAGCCGGTGGCGCACCAACTCCTGCAGGGAACGCTGCAACTGGGGATAGCCTTCATAGCCCAGCGCGGCGGCGAAACGAACCACGGTGGATTCGCTGACGCCCACATTCTCGCCCAGGCGGGAAGCCGTCATAAATACGGCCTTATCATAATGCTCAACTATGTATTCGGCAATCCGCCGATGCCCCTTTGAAAGCCGCTTGCCGCTTTGGTTCAGCCGGCGGATGATATCCTGCATATCCTGCATGGGAAAGCCCTCCCGCAATATGAAAATGGATTCGGACAAACTCTTTTCATTATAATGGTAATGCAATATTTTTGCAAGGCTGATTTGATTAGGCTTGCAAAAAATCCTGATACTTTCGGCTCTGCTCCCCGGGATGCAGGAGAAAAGTGCAAGTGATATGTCCGTTTTGCAGGAAATAATCATCACTGTTGATTTCGGGCGGGTCCTGCCTGGCCTGTGCTGAAACCCAGAAATAGGTCCCGCCCCGGGGGCTTGTCCGCCGTTCATACTCGTCCACATACAGGCTACGGTTAAGCGGCGCCATCACCGCCGGTTTCCATTCCCCGCAGGGGATTCCCGGGGCATTAACGTTCAAAACGCTGAGCGGCGGCGCGGGGTAATGGATCAGCCGCTCCCCCAGGGTGAGGGCATATGCGGCCAGAGCCCGGCGCATGGCGTCGTCCGCCGGGCGGCCTACGGAGACGGCCATAGCCTTCAAGCCCTGCAAAGCCGCCTCCCGGGCCGCGCCCACGGTGCCTGAGCAATAGACGGCCGCACCCGCATTGAGCCCGTCATTGATGCCCGATATGACCAGGTCTACAGGCGCCTGCGCCAGAATGCCCAGGCCAAGGCGCACACAGTCTGCCGGGGTTCCGCCGACCGCATAGGCATTTTTGCCGGGATACCCCTCCTCCGGAATGACCTGAATGGGTGAAAACAGGGTCAGTGCCTGGCTTACGGCGCTCTGCTGCCGGCTGGGCGCGCAAACAGTGGCCCGATGGCCCCGGGCTACCGCTTCCTCTACAAGGGTGCGAAGCCCAACGCTGTCGATGCCGTCGTCATTGGCAAATAAAATATGCATGAAATCCTCCGTCCGGTTGATGCATACATCATACTACATTTCAGGAAAGGCAGGCAAGTTTTTCGGCAATTTCCAAGGCATGGCGAAACTTGTCCGCCATGCGCCCAAAGGAACGGCATGCGGTGCGGTTTCCCCGCATAGGATGAAAACAAGTACCTAAGGGAGGTGGCATATTGGAAAATGTAAGTTTCGAGCGCCTCTATGTCCTTTTGAGGCCTTGCGCAAGGGGCGGCGGAGGGTATGCCCGGCTGGAGCTTTCCAGGGGAAGACCTATGCTGACCGCAAGCGTTCAGGGGCTGTCCTCACAGGAGGAGGGAATCAGGGCGCTGATGACCGCCAGGGACGCCCAGGGGGGCAGCGCTGTTTTCGACCTTGGCTTGATGACCGTAAACCGCCAGGGACAGGCTGCGCTGAAAAAGGAATTGCCCCTGATGCCCGGCGGGCTGCCGCTCGGCCGCTATGAAGCGTTCTGTATTGCCAAGGACTGGCCGACGCCCCGGCTTTTGCTGCTGGGGACAATGCATGCCGACAAGCCTGCATCCCATTACCTGATGGAGGAAACCGTACGCCGCTACCTCACCGTGCCGGTCGTTGCGGAGGATCAGGAGCAAGCCGCACAAAGTGCCTTGGAAAAATCCAATACGCCCGCAATACAAGTGCTGCCGCCTGTCCCGCAAAGCCCGCAGGATAAGGATCGCCCATCCTCCGCGCCCAAGGATGATCCCCCAAGCGATCCCGTTTCAGCTTTCCCATCGGAAGTGGCACAAATTCAGCTGGCCGCCGAGCTGATGGATATGGAGGCCAAGGAAAAGCAAGAAGAGAACGATAAAGGAATAAACAAAGAAAAGGAAAACAAAGAAGCGGAGAATCAGGAAGAAGCCTCCGGTCAGGCAGTCATGACAGAAGCTGTGGAACCTGTTGAAATGCCAGCCATGGCCCTCCCCACACGGGTACCGGTCACGGCGCTGCCGGTATTGAAGTGGCCTCAGGAGGTAAAGGAACTGGAGGGCTATTTTTCCAACAACCCGCCCTTCGCCCCTTTTGACGCCCCCGGATGGCGGTTTGTGCAGATTCCCATGGCCAAGGGCAGTACCATCCCCTACTATGCCGTAGGCATGCTGGCCCGGGATGGCAGGGTAACGCAAGTGGCCTACGCCGTACCGGGCGAGCGGGGCTCTCTGCCCCCCGCCGGGCTGTCAGGCTACCGCTGGCAGGAAGGGCGGAACGGGCAGGGCTATTGGACGCTGTGGAAAAAGGCATAATTGCAACCAGCATTGACAAAGGAGGAAATCCTAGTACAATAAAGAGCAATGACTGGATACAAAAGGAGGCATCCTGCTTGAGCATTACAAAAAAGCCCTTTGGCGTTACAAAGAACGGTCAGGCTGTTGACCAATACACCTTACATAACCGCTTAGGCGCCAGCGTCAGCATCATTACCTTTGGTGGCATCATCACCTCAATCCTCGTGCCGGATAAGGATGACCGCCTGGCTCAGGTCACCCTGGGTTTTGATGAACTGCCCCCCTACGAAGCGAAAAACGGGGGCATGGGCGCGCTCATCGGGCGGTATGGCAACCGCATCAAAAATGGCCAGTTCACGCTGGATGACAAGAAATATCAATTGGCCCTGAATGACGGAAAAAACCATCTCCATGGCGGGATGGTTGGTTTTGGTATTCAGGTGTGGGAGGCTGTTCCGGAAGAGCGGGACGGCGTGGACCTATTGCACCTGAAGCTGATAAGCCCCGATGGGCAGGAGAATTATCCGGGCACGTTGCAGGTGAATGTGACCTACGCTTTTAACGATGCCTGCGACCTGAACATCAATTACCGGGCCGTGACGGATCAGGCTACCATCGTCAATCTCACGAATCATGCCTACTTTAACCTGGCAGGCGATGACAGCGGCAGCATTGAAAACCATCTTTTGCAGATCAATGCCGATTTCATTACCGAAACCGATGAAGGGCTTATCCCCACAGGAAAATTGATGCCTGTAGACAACACCCCCTTTGATCTTCGCAAACCCTATCGGCTTGGGGCGGGCCTTTCCCAGGAAGCGGACTGGGAAGCAATGCGCTTTGGCAAAGGCTATGACCACAACTATGTGCTGGGCCAGCCTGGCGTTTTGAAAAAGGCGGCCATCCTTTCCGATCCGGCCTCCGGGCGGGTGATGGAAGTGTACACCGATCAGCCTTCCATTCAGCTGTATACAGGAAACCATATGAACATTCCCGGCAGGAACGGGCTGCATTACGCGCCCCGCTGCGCGCTGTGTCTGGAAACCCAGCATGATCCCGATGCACCGAACCATGAGAATTTCCCCAGCACTGTGCTGCGTCCCGGCGAGGTTTTTGAAAGCACCACGACGTATGCTTTCCGCAATATGCAATAGACCTTGGCCAAGCCAGGCCAGGGGCGCTGCCCCTGGACCCTGTTCAAGGTGAAGGAGCCCTGCCCCCGCCTGTGGCGGAAGTGGGCAGGGCGGATGAATCAAGCGAAACGAGCGATGGGAGCGGTAGCGAACCAGCGCGACGATTGAGCTTGCGGAATGAATCCCTTAGAAATCCCCTATATGAAAGCCCACGGCCAAGCCGTGGGCTAAATTTATATAAAAAGCTTGTATTTTCTACAA
>JAEVYX010000103.1 GCA_023392515.1 Bacillota bacterium
AACAAATCACAAAAATGCGGGATTTACAGATCAGGAACGTGAGAAAATGACGATCCTCCTTGACTCTGGATTTTCGGATACGTTTCGAACTTTGCACCCGGATGACCACGAAGCCTATTCCTGGTGGTCACAGATGCCCGGCATACGGGAGCGGAATGTCGGCTGGCGCATCGATTACTTTCTTGTATCCAGGCGGATGATGCCTCAGATTAAGGAAGCGTTTATTTTATCTCAAGTGTATGGCAGCGACCATTGTCCTGTTGGTATTGTAGTATAAGGTGTTTAAGAGTGACAAAATATATATTTCCACTCAGTGCAGTCATATATGACGTTTAGGTACAGAAAAAGACTCGCCGCGCTTGGCGAGTCTTTTTTGGAACTAATGTCCCCTTAACTTGGCGGAGAAGGTGGGATTCGAACCCACGTGCCCTTGCGGGCAACCGCATTTCGAGTGCGGCTCGTTGCGACCACTTCGATACTTCTCCAGACAATGAAAAATTATATCATGATGATTGATAGTTTGCAAGGGCGCCATAAGCAGTTTATGAAAGAGGGTCATTTCATGGCCCGCCATTTGGCAAGAGTTGCTTTTTCCAAGGAAACCATATACAATAAGGTGGATTATTTGTATTCATTCGTTCGTTTACTTTAGGATTGGGAGGAGCTTGATATGAATTACGTTTTCATGAGCGATTCTGATAGTGATCTGCCGTTTACCAAGCTGGATGAGATGCAGATTCCCATGGTGTATATGCCCTATGTGCTGGATGGGGTAGAGTACTTTGACGACCTGGGCCGCAGCGGAAATATCAAATCATTTTATGATAAGATGCGTGCAGGAGCTACGCCTGTTACATCGCTATTGCCCACCGCAGCCTACCTGGAATATTTTGAGCCCATTCTGAAGGAAGGGCATGACCTGTTGTTCATCGCCTTTTCCAGCCAGCTTTCTAACACCATCCTAAACATCTATGAAGCGCAGAAGGAGCTTTTGGAGAAATATCCGGAACGCAAGTTCATTGTGGTAGACACCATGAGCATCTCCGCGCCGCAAATCAACCTGATTATGAGCGCTTTCAAGCTGTACAAGGAAGGCAAGTCCATGGAAGAAGTGGCTGACTGGGTAGAGAAGAATAAAATGCGCTCTCAAGCCTGGCTTACGGTGGAGGACTTGAAATATCTCAAACGGGGCGGGCGCATTTCCGGCACCGCTGCCATGGTCGGCAGCATGCTGGACTTGAAACCTGTTCTTGTCATGGGGAAAAACGGCAAGATCGTCCCCGCCGAAAAGGTGCAGGGGCGGAAAAAAGCGCTGCGTATTCTCGCGGAGCGTACAGCGGAAAACATTGAAAACCCTGAGGATCAATCGCTGATTATCATGCACGCGGATTGCCTGGAAGACGCGCAGCGCCTTGAAGAGCTGATCCGGGCAAAGGTACCGAAGCTGCGGGATATTTGGACGATTTGGGTGGGTCCCGTCATTGGTACCCATTGTGGCCCTGGAACGCTGGCCAGCTGCTTTATGGGTAAGGAGCGGTCCATCTAATAGGAGTATTTATTGAAGACGCCATTTCCGGTAAGGTTTTGCCGGAAATGGCGTCTTTTAATGATCCTCATACACCCATATGCTCTTACGGCCAAGAATATCAATGATTTCAATTGCCAACTGCCCTGTTAACATAGGTATTTCCAATAGCTTGGGAAGCTGGGGAGCAGCTTTGGTCCTGGCGCCATGGCCGTTGGCTGCGAAAATACCATCCTTGAGATACCCCGCGGACCATTGGTCCACCGCACAAAGAGGGCCTAACGAAAAACGTTCCGGCAGCTTTTTGAGGGCGCTTTCCGCCTCTGGCTCCAAGGTATATTCCTCCAGCGATATCTCATAAAAGCCCAGCCCTGTACGTAGATTTGCTTTCAAACAGTCTGCGGATGGGCTGCACGGCCAATCCATAACAAAGTGCTGGGATAAAAGCCTCTTTCTCGTCACGCTCAGGGCACTTTGACCGGAATCAATGCCAAGAAACCTGCGTCCATTTAAAGCGGCAGCTACCAAGGTGGTGCCGGAACCGCAGCATAAATCAGCCACCAAATCTCCCGGTTTTGTAGTGGATAAAATCATCCGTTCCAATAGCCTTAAGGGTTTTTGCGTGTCATATCCGGTGCGCTGGGGGTCCTTCTGCTGCAGATGGCTCACATCGCTCCAAACATCGCTCGGATAGGCAGGTTCGTCGTCGTAATAGGTGTATACTTTATTCCCTGCCCGAATGGTGCGAAAGGAGCGGCCTGCTTCATCTACCTGGCGGCGCATATGATTGCTTCGGTTCTCTGTCCGGCTGATGGGGACTTTCGACATATCAAAGAAATAATCCTCACCCTTTTTATAAAACAGGATGATATCATGCTTGCGGCTGAAATGACGCATTGCCCTGCCGCCGGTTTGATATACCCAAACAATCTCATTCAGGAAGTTGCTTTCACCAAATAATTCATCCAGCATAAGCCGCAGATGGGCGTGCATCCGGTGATCAATATGCAAAAAGATAACTCCTGTCTCCTTTAAAAGGCCATGGGCTAATGACAGCATATCGCGCATGAAAGCAAGGTATTCCTCCCTGCTTTGAAACCTATCGGAATATGCAGACAAAAGCACCTGTTGCTTTCCGGTGCGCCAGCCGAACTCGCCCACCCGCATGCGGTGCTGAAATATTTCGCCCGTGTAAAAGGGCGGGTCCATATATAAACATTGTACCTGGCCTGCGAATTCCGATAAAATCCGGGAGCGCAGCATTGTTGCATCACCACTCAAAACAAGGCCCTGCTCCCCGGTGCCGTGGCATTCAACCCCGGCGTTTCCTTGCTTCCACACAGCTGATCTCTCCCCTACTGAAAGGCATTCTTCAGTTGTTCGTACGCATGTATCTGTTCCGCCTGCCGGTACAGGAATTGCAATAGCTTGTCCTCTTTACATAAAACGGCTGCAGCCTGCCGGACGGCATCCACAAAACCCGTCCGAAGCCCTTTTTCGCCGAACCGCATTAAAGGACAGACCGGCCAGGCCCTCACATCCATGACAATATTCGCCACGATTTCCTTCTCCTCCTGCATGGGCAGGATGACAAGCGGAAAGATGCGGCAGGCAAGGGGCCTGTTTTCCCTTGGGCAGCTGCCATCACACACCAGGCGGCTGTACTCTCCCATTTGCAGGATGCGGGCCCAGGTGCATCCCGCATAATAGCGATCTTCCCCAGGGAATAGCAGCATACCGTTTTCCCCTGATTCATCACTTTGACAGCAAGCGCCTCCGCACTGCGATCCGCAATCTTTCCATAAAGGCGTCGCTTGAGAAAGCAACTGCCGGGCATATTCCAAAGCATCCTGATCAGCCATCCGTCAAATCCCCCAAAGCAAATGATGTACCAGTATTTTAAGACCCATGCCTATCAGCAAAACGCCTCCGGCCAGGCCTGTCCTGTTCTTTAGAATACGCCTGAGTTGCTTGCCCAGC
>JAEVYX010000050.1 GCA_023392515.1 Bacillota bacterium
AATGGCGTGGGAATCAGGCCCAACCGCCTGGACGACTTGCAAAAACAGATTGTAAACCCCGAGGATATGAAGGGCAGCGTCGGTTTGCAGAACATTTACCGCAGGCTGAGGCTGCACTACGGGAAGAACGTAAGCCTTACGCTGAAAAATGCCCAGGTGCGCGGAACGGTCGTAAGCATCCGCATCCCTATGAAAGGGGCGTGAACTCATGCTGCGCGTCATGCTGGTGGACGATGAGCCAATGGCCCTGGAAGGCCTTAAATTGCTCATCGACTGGAAAAAGGAAGGCTTCACGGTCTGCGCGGCCTTAACCAGCGGCGCGCAGGCACTGGCGGAGCTGCCTCAGGCAAAGCCAAACCTGATTGTAACGGATATCAGCATGGCGGATATGGACGGCCTTTCGCTGATGCATTCCGCCCGAAAAAAAGGATACGGCGGCGCTTTCGTCATCGTAAGCGGGTACAGCGATTTTGCTTATGCCAAGGAGGCTATGCGCATCGGCGTAGCGGGATATTTGCTCAAGCCTGTCGATCCCGCGGAGGCTTCCCAAGTATTGGAGCATGTTCGCCGGGAACTGATCGACAAGGAACTGGAAAACAAACCTCCACGGGCCGCTTGGCAGCAAGCCATAACAAAGCTCCTGATGGGACAGCCGGTGAAGGGCATAACACTTCCCCAAGGCACGTGGCAGCTGTTCACCTGGGGCGCGCCGCTGCCCTATGATGCGGTGGCATCCATACTGGAAAGATTTTATGATATGGGCCTACAGGCAACAACACACATCGTGGATGGTAAAGAATGGCTTGTGCTGTACGCAAAAAGCGCCCTTTCCCAGGCGCCGTGTGAAACGCTTCATCAAACGCTGTCCCAGCACCGGCGAGCGTTGATTGAAAGCCCCGTGGCAGATCATGCGGAGCGCCTTCCCAGTCTGCGCAAAGACATGTGCGCACAGTTGGATGATTGCGCCAACGAGCTGCTGCGCCGCACCCAATTGCTGGCCACAGCCATCTCCCTTTTGCAATACGAAGAATTTTCGCGCCGCTGTGATGAGCTGATATCTTTTTGCATGCTGCGCGGCAGCACGGCCCTGACACAGGCATACGAATTGTTTCGTACCTGCTGCGGGCAGCAGCTTGCCGACAGCCCGGAGAAGCTGAGTACGTTTCTCTGTTCACCTATACGGGATATCAAGATGCTGGGGGAATTGGCCATGCGCCTATTGACCCCGGTTCCCGAACGCATTGGCGATCATGTGGCAGCCTATCTGGAAGAGCATTACGCAAAAAGGCTGACGCTGGGCAGCGTTGCAGGAGACCTGGGCTATAACGCCACCTACCTGGGGCGCATCTTTCGTGAAGAAACGGGCGTGGGATTCCGCACCTGGCTGAACACTTTGCGTTTGCAAAAGGCCGCGGCAATCTTGAAAAGCTCCCCCATGCCTGTCCACCAGGTGGCGGATGCTGTGGGCTATGCGCAGTACAAGCAGTTTCTGGCGCATTTCAAAAATTGCTACGGCCAAACGCCCCAGGAGTACCGCAAAAGCTTCAGCCCTTGACGCTGCCCACATTGAGGCCTACCACAAAGTAACGCTGCAACAGCGGGTAGATAGCCAAAATCGGTGCTGCGGAAACCACAGTGATGGCGGCGCGGATGGTCACCGGTGTGGTGAGGGTGGTGGTGGACAGCGCATCGGCAGTGGATTTGGCCGCATTGGCACTGTTGTTGGTGGTTGCCAGCTTCATCTTGAGCAGGTATTGCAGCGTGTGCAGCTTAGGCTTACCAGCGTTGTACAAATGCGTATCAAACCAGGTGTTCCATGCCCCGACAGCCACAAACAGGGCAATCGTAGCCAGTACCGGCATGCACAGCGGAAATATAATGCGCCAAAATAGGTATAGATCCCCTGCACCGTCAATCCGGGCCGATTCCACCATCGCCTCCGGCAGGTTCAAAATGTATGTCCGGATGACGATCATGTTAAAGCAGCTCATCATGGTTGGGATGATGTATGCCCAGAAGGATTTTGACAGCCCCAGGGTGTTGTTGATCAACAGGTAATTGGGGATCAGGCCCGCGTTGATATACATGGTCAATACAAACATAGCCGTAATGAACTTGCGCAGCACATATTCCCTGCGGGACAGGGCGTAAGCCAGCATGGAAGTAAGAACGATGTTGAGAACGGTTTGGATGACTGCGCGTGAAATGGTGATAAAAAAGGCGGAGTAGATGGTTTCATCCACAAAGATGGTTTCATAGCTTCTCAGGCTGAACACCCGTGGCCAGAGTTTGATCCCGCCGCGCACCGCGTCGGTTCCATCATTGAAGGAAATGGCAAGGGTGTTGAGAACGGGATAGAGTGTAATAAACATCAAAAGGCACATACCAATGGTGTTCAACAGTTCAAATGTTTTATAATGATGAAGGCGTTTGACCTTTCCAGGATAGCTGTTCATCGTTCCATCCCTCTTTACAACATATTTTTGCCGGGAAAATGGCAGGCATACCTGCTTTACAGCAGGGTGCTTTCGTCAAACCGCTTGACCAGGAAGTTGGCGGACAGCACCAGCGCAATAGAGACGGTGCTTCTGAACATGCCCGCCGCAATGGCCCGGCTGTACTGCCCTTTGGTAATGCCATATTTCAGGGCAAAAATGTCGATGGTCTGGGACCAGTCTATCACCAGGTTTTGTCCCATCAGGTATTGTATTTCAAAGCCGGCCTCCAGCAAATGGCCGATGTTCATAATCAGCAGCACAAGAAAAGTGGATTTGATGCCCGGCAGCGTAATGTGGAGCATGCGCTTAAAGCGCCCTGCGCCATCTATTTCCGCGGCCTCATACAAAGCCGGGTCAATGGCGGACATGGCCGCAAGATAGATGATGGTGTTCCAGCCGCATTCCTTCCACACGTTAATGGCGCCGACCAGCCACCAGAAATACCTTCCCTCGCCTAGGAAAAACACCGGCTGCCGAATAAGCCCCAATTTCAAAAGCAGCTCGTTTACAATGCCGTCGCTGGCGAAAATGTTTTGCGCCAGCCCGACCACAATCACCCAGCTTAAAAAGTGCGGAAGATACGTTACGGTCTGCACCGTACGCTTGAATCCCCGGCTTCTGATTTCATTGAGGAACAGCGCCAGCGCAATGGGAAACACAAAGCCAAACACCAGGTTGATGGCCGCCATGGCAAACGTGTTTCGGATGCTTCGCAAGAACTCCGCCCTGGTAAACAGCCAGCGGAAATTTTCAAATCCCACCCAAGGGTTCTCAAACAGCGGCACAGCGGGATTATAATCCATGAAAGCGGTAATCCAGCCCCAAAGCGGCGAATAGTTAAACAAAAGGATATATAAGAGCATCGGCACCGACATCAGCATCAATTGCTTCTGCTGCCATAAAAGACTCCATTTGGAAGTTGGACGGGCGGCAGCGGGCAGCCTCGACGGGGAAAGCACAGGAACATCTGCCTGGCGCAAAAGAAACACCTCGCTTGCAAAACATTTCAAAGAACCGGCGGCGGGAGGGAATACCTCCCTTCCGCCGCCGTAATACGCAATGCGGTTACTTGGTGTTCTTCTCCACAAGCTTCAGGATTTCAGCCTGCATGAAGTCTATGAAGTCGCTGATGGGAATGTCTTCAACGTTCTTTACAAATTCTTCCCACTTCGTGTCAAAATCGGCCTCATCCGCCATGATGATTTGGGGCAGATCTCGGCGCTGCACATCCTGGAAGGCGGTCTTGGCGTCATCGGCATCCTGATTGACCGTAACGTCGATCTGCCAGGCTTCGCCATAGGGTGCAAGCTCAATGGGATCATTGAAGAAATCCAACGGGATTTTGTAACCATAGCCGCTCAGGAATTCCTTGTCGTATTCGTACATCAGGTCAAAGTAGATTTCCGGCTGCCTGTTGGGATCCCAGTAGTTGCCGTCGTCCCCGACACCCTGCTTTTTCGGCAGGCTTTCCCACAGGCAACGGGCGGTATTGGCATTGCGCCATACGGCGTTATTGGCATTATCCCGCTGTTCCGCCGTGCGCAGGAAGCGGCCATTGTCCACATAGTAATCCTCACCCTCGATACCCCAGGTCAAAAGCCTTTGCCAATCATCGCTTAGCAGACGATCGATCATGGCAACCAGACGTTCGGGATACTTGCAGTTGACAGAGATGCCAAATCCACGGTTGACGTTGATGACGGTCCCGTTGAGATAGTGTTCGGTAATTTCTTTTCCGTCCACATATTCGGGGTCAAACACGATGGGTAGCCCTTGATAGGTGCTGTCATGCATCTTAGCGGTGTTCAGCGCGTCGATGGCGGTTTGGAAGTTCCATGTCTGGTCGAACATGCCCAGTATTGTGCCGCTGGAGAGCTTGGCGATGTACTGGTCATAGTTCATCACGAAGGTGTCCTGTGGGATGAGTCCCTTGTGATAGAACTCGTTGAGCTTTTTGTAGTAATTCTTGGCGTAGGGTTGGATGACGTAGGGGCTTGCCTTATAGTTGTCGTTCAGGTCCACAATGACATCGCCGTCGTTGGGGCGGCCCATGAGGTGCTGAACGGGATTGAACAGGCAAAATGCGCGCCAGCCTTCGCACAAAATGGCAAAGCCTGAATAGGGGTTGCCGTTAGCGTCCTTGGGATTGGCGGTGATGTAGCGTTCGATCAGATCAAAATACTGATCCATGGTCTTGATCTGGGGATAATTATCCCAAGCCAGAACCTTCTTCTGGATAAAGAAGGCGGGGCCGTTAACGTAGTTGTAACCATAGCCCTGGGTATTGTAATAGCGGCCATAGTTGGGCAGTACAAACAACTGGCCCTTATCGTTGAGCAGGCGCTTGAAATGCGGCTCAAGGTATTCGTAAAGGTTCGGGGTCTTCTCCTTGCTGATATAGGGCATCAAATCAATCAGCGCGCCGGATTCGATCAGCGTTTCACTGTTGCCGCCGTCCATGAGATCGGCATAGTCCTGACCCGCAATTTTGATGCCCAGCGTTTCTTTCAGATCGCCGGCCAGAAATTCGAACTCAAACTTGATGCCGAATTCCTCTTCGATCTTCTTGAACATTTTGTTGTCGGAGGTAGGTTGGTCTCTGGCCTCGCCGACGAATACTGTCACAGTAATCGGCTCCTCTTTGCTTTGGGCCAGTGCGGGGACGGTCAGCATCGTTGCGAGCATCGCCAGCGCGATGAGCAGTGTGATCAGCTTGCGCATACTGTCTCCTCCTTATGTTGTTTTGAGGGCCTTCGCACAGGCCCTTTTATTAAAATGAGCATAGCACAAACCGTTTCAGGAGGATATGCCTGCAACCGTACTATTTCCCCGAAAAAATATAGCTTCTATCATTTATTGCGCCAGCATATGATATTCGCCTGCAAGCATCAAAAGGCAGAAGAAATACAGGCAGTTGTCATAATAGCGGCCCTCGCCCGTTCGGGGCGGGGTATCCCAGAACTTTTTAACCCATTTGCGGGAAAGGGGCGTATCCGTAGCCAGGGATGCAGCCGCCGTGGTTGCAATGATGGCGGTGGGATGCAGTGCCGGGGTTGCAAGCGGCGTACCGTCAATTTGATACGTCATGTAAGGCTCACGGCCGTCAAGAAATGATTGCAGATTATCCGCAATGGCGCGGTATTCAGGCCGCGTGCCAAACCAGGCCGAGTCCAGCCCGATGTTCATCGTCACACGATAGGCATCGCTGAAAAAATCCCCATGGCCATGCGCCGTCTCCGGCGTGCCGTCGTAATGCGCATACTCGGGTGCAAGCCCGGTTTTTTGATGGCAGGCTAGGGTCAGGTACGCGCGGCTTTGCTCTGCAGCCCGAAGCCAAAAGGGGCGGTCCCTCTCCTCCGCCAGGGCAGCAAACAGCGTGTAAAAATGCGGCAGATGATACGATGGGTCCGAAAAATCCGCTTCCGGCACAAACTTGATGAGTGCGCTTTTCTCATCCCACATGGGCTGTCCGCCCGCGGCCAGTTCATGCTGGTGCACACAATGGCGCAAAATATCCCGAGCCTGCGTGCCATAATCAAGGGGCGGCGTACCATCATCCCCCCAGCGGCTGGATGCGAAAAAAAGGGCCATGGCAAAATACTCTTCGCCGTCCGGTGCGGGACCTTGCGCGTTTTTCGTTCCATCGGGTGAAACCGACCATGCAAAATATCCGGCGTAAGGCCCATCTGCCTGCCACATGAATTTTTTTGCGAACCGCCAAAGCCGGTCAAACAGTTCCTTCTCGCCCCGCTGCACGCACATCATCATACCGTAGCTCATGCCCTCTGTACGCACATCCAGATTGCCGGTATCCATCAAAAAACCCATATCGCTGCCAAAAGGAAAATAAAAGCGCTCCTGCTCATCCTCAAAGATCGTACGGAATACCATATCCAGTTTTTGATCAATTTCCTGCTGAGGTATGCCGTAGCGTGCCAGCATATTAGGGGTGTTTTTCATACATTGACCCTGCAAAATTATAGCCTCCTCTCACAATACATGTTCATGTGCCGGCATACAAACCTTTTTCGTTTATCTATTTCATTTCATTGCCAGATGAGGCCAATCTCATTGATGTACCGGTCGGCATACCAGTATTTCCCCGTTGACCAGGGCAGTTTCTGACTATATTCACACAACTCTGCCGCTTTCGTACCGCTCGTGCGCAAAAGCTTTCTTGCCTGGTCCATTGTTTTCGTGTCGCTCTTGCCCACGGAAATGGCAGCGGCTTCAAATGCCTGCATCGTTTCCTGATAGGCATCTTCAAATGCAGTAACTGCCTCCCGCTGTGCTTCCGTTAGGTTATTCCCGGCATAGTGCTCGATATATTCCCGCAGCTGGTCGGCCACGCCCAAATAGTGTATGGTAAGAAAGCCTGATTTCATCAGCCATTTTGTATACGCAAAATCCACATAGGAAAGCGGCGGCACATCCACGCCGTACACCTTTTTGATTACCGTCTGCCTGTTTTCCTGGTTGGTGAATGTAAAATTCCATCCCTTCAAGGCGGTTTTGTACTCCCCTGTGATCACATACGAGCCGAAGCCTGACGCTTCCAGATTTGAGGCAATGGCCAGAAGGGATAAGGCGTCTGCAGCGGTGATATCGGTAAAGAAGCTGCCCTGCAATTCTTTAGCCTTTTTGAGAACCTTCACAAGTGATTCCTGATCTTCTTTCAGCTTTTTGAATATGGCAAGAATCAACTCACGCTGGCGGCCTGTTCGGCCTATGTCATTGCTGTTGACGGTAGCGTTCTTCCTTGCCCGCAGGTAATCCATGATGCCAGTGCCGTTCAAATGTCGCAAGCCCTTGCCGTACTTCGTTCCGCTATGCCCCTTGTACGACATTTCCAATTCAAAATCTACGCCGCCCATGGCGTCGCCTAAGGCAGCCATCGCATTCATGTCAACCGCGCAATAGTAATCTATTTTGATGCCGCCCAGCACCCACTCCGCCGCACGGCATGCTTTTTGAAGGCCATCTTCCAGGCTTCCGTTTCCGCAGTTGATGGCGGCGTTCAGCTTGTAGATTCCTTTCACACCAGGAATATATGTAAGCGTATCCCTTGGAAGTGAGACGAAATCCATTGTGTTTTCATCCAGATTGACGGCTATCACCATGACGGCATCCGTATGACAGTCTTCCAGCGTCTTCTTGCCTCCGCTTCCCCAATAGCCCTCATGCCCATAATCTATCCCCAGCAGCAGAATATTGATCATTTTTTGCTGCAGGGTCTTGTATTCCGTAATAGCCTTTGGATTGATAAGGGGATTGGCATATTCCCCCTCTTGCGCATAAGCACAGCCAACACCCAAAACCAGGACCAATGTTATGGATAGAATCTTTGCAAGCATACGCATCCGCATTTACCCCCCTCATGTATTGTAAAAGCCGCAGCCTTTCTCCGTGCATTCCTTACAATGTATAGATAAATGCAGTATGATTTCATGCATCAATATAAAAAATTGAGTCATAAAATGAACAGGGTAAAATTTCGAATGAAATGAAAACCAAAAGCAATTTTGAGCTTTCCTATTGCCCAAGTGTTCTCTTTCCTTGATTTCAATCGACGATAAATAATTTTGCACCTTTTTCCGTTTTGGATTTGTGCGAGCTGGCATTATCCGCAACCTGATAGCTCATTCCCGGGAGCAATGTTACTTTCGTCCCATCTTCAAGCTCCGTAACCAACATTCCTTCCAATACCAGCAGGACATGCCCCCGCTGGCACCAATGATCCGCTTCATACCCCGGCGTATACTCCACCATACGAACGCGGATATTCCCCATTTCAAACGTGCGCCAATAAGCGTCTCCGGTTATTCCGGGATGCTTTGTCGGGGGCACTTTGCTCCAGTCAACAACTCCAAATGGTACATCTTGAATCGTCATAGCACGCTTCCTCGCTCTTTATCATTTCAAATGCAAAAACAGCTTCCAATGGGTGTATTCCATTTTCTAGATATATTGCATTATATTATACACGGAAATGGCATGTTGGCAATCACTCATTTCTTTGATGGGCACATCCATTCACGTTATGCATCCTCCGCCATATAAAAAAAGCACCCCTTGCTAGGTGCTTTCAGACTGTCAAAAAACCTCTGGGAGGTGTCGGAGGGGGCGCCCCCTCCGACTGTAATTCCGAAGCCAGCGACAGGCTTCGCCTGATTTTTTGGGCTTTGCCCTATAATTATTCTCGGC
>JAEVYX010000058.1 GCA_023392515.1 Bacillota bacterium
GAAGGCGAAGCCCGGTATATCTCCATTTTCCACTCCGTGCCTTTGTGGCTGGTGGAGCGGCTGATGGAAGCCTATGGGGCGGAAATGGCCGAGGAGATTTGTTCCTATCGCACCGTCCGCCATCATACCCCCTTGCGCCCCAACCGCATGCAGCTTACCGATGAAGCTTTTGAAGCGCTGCTTGAAAAAAAAGTCTGGCAGGTGGAAAAGGGGCATGTTCCCCATGCATACCTTGTGACCGGCGCGGTGGATATCGCAAAGGATGCGGACTATCAAAAAGGCTTATATAGCATTCAGGGGGAGAGCAGCATGCTGGCGGCGGAGGCCGTTTCGCCCAGGCGGGGCATGCAGATTCTGGACTGCTGCGCCGCTCCCGGCGGAAAAGCCGCTTACATGGCCGAGACCATGGAAGGAACCGGCCGGGTTCACGCCTGGGATATGCATGAGCACCGGGTGGAACTGATTAAAGCGGTAGCCAAGCGCCTGCGCCTTGAAAACCTGCGCCCCATGGTGCGTGATGCGGCCAAATTCCGGGAAGACCTGGAAGAAAGCTTCGACGCCGTACTTTTGGATGCACCCTGCTCGGGCCTTGGGGTCATGCTGGAAAAGCCTGATGTGAAATTCCGCCAGACGCCGGAAACGGTGGCGTCCCTTGTAAAGGTTCAAAAGACACTGCTGGATACCTGCAGCCGGTATGTAAAGCCCGGCGGGGTGTTTGTTTACTCCACCTGTTCCATTTTGCCCGAGGAAAACAGCGGGCAAATCGCGGCTTTCCTGAAGGAGCATCCCGAATTTACGCTGGAACCGCTGCCCTCTGCGATCCCGGAGGAGTTCACCCGGCATCAGAGGGAGTTTGGGCTTCAATTGTTTGCCCACAGGGATCAGCTGGAAGGATTTTTCATTGCCAAGCTTCGCAAAAAGGGGGTATAACATGGAAAAGCCCCAACTTCTTGGCTATACCCTTTTGGAGCTTCAAACGTTTCTGAAGGACATGAACCAGCCCGCTTTCCGGGCGGCTCAGCTTTTTTCCTGGCTTCACAAGGGCGCTGGTTTTGAAGAGATGCAAAACCTGCCCAAGCCCCTTCGGGAAAGCCTTGCACAAACCGCCATTGCGCAGCCGGTTTCGGTTTTGCAAGCCCACGTGTCGCAATTGGATGGCACGGTTAAGTTCCTCTATGGGCTTCCCGACGGAAACTGTGTCGAGGGCGTATTGATGCAGTATCACCACGGCCACACCTTGTGTGTATCCACTCAGGTGGGCTGCCGCATGGGTTGCACCTTTTGCGCCAGCACACTGGAGGGCTGCATCCGCAATTTGACCGCCGCCGAAATGCTGGGCCAGATTCAATGCGCCAACCGCCATCTGGGCGGCGAGAACAGGGTGCATAATGTAGTGCTCATGGGCAGCGGCGAGCCCCTGGACAACTATGACCAGGTCATGCGTTTCTTAAGGCTTCTGCGGGATCCGCAAGGGCTGAACATCGGCCTTCGCAACGTATCCCTCAGCACTTGCGGCCTGGCGGACAGGATTTGCTCCCTGGCGGAGGAAGGGCTCCCCGTCACCCTCTCCATATCGCTTCATGCCCCCAATGATGAAATCAGAAGGCAGACCATGCCGGTAGCCAGGGCCTATCCCATGGCGGAACTGCTGGATGCCTGCCGCTATTACATTGAAAAGACGGGCCGCCGGGTGATTTTCGAATATGCCCTCATTGACGGCGTCAATGCGGAGCCCGCCCACGCGGTGGAGCTGGCGGGGCGGCTTCGGAACATGCAGTGTCATGTGAACGTTATCCCCCTAAATCCGGTGGAGGAAAGGCAGTTAAGAGGCGTATCCGAGAAAAAAATACGCGCCTTTCTGGACACCCTTTCCCAGCACCATATCTCCGCCACCCGCCGCCGGGAGATGGGGGACGATATCGAAGGCGCCTGCGGTCAATTGCGGAGAAAGACCCTGACGAAAGAATAGCGCATTACAATGGCTTTTACCAAGGAGGAATACCATGATCGTTGCAGCCAGAACCCACAGCGGGCATGTGCGCCCCACCAACCAGGATACCCTGATTGTCCTCACCCATTTGTTTGGCGTGGCGGACGGTATGGGCGGCCATAAAGGCGGAGAGGTGGCCAGCGCCCAGACGGCGGCGGTATTGGGAGAACTATTGGAAAAGCGTGAGCCGGATGCCCAACTGCTAGAGGAAGCCATCCAGGAGGCCAACCGCAGGCTATATGCGCGCCAGGCAGAGGAAAAAAACCTGGAGGGCATGGGCACCACCGTCACGGTTCTCTGGGAAGGCGCAAACCATGTGTGGATCGGCCATGTAGGCGACAGCCGGGCATACCTGTACCAAAAGGGCAGCTTGAGCCAGGTGACCCAGGATCATTCTGTCGTAGCGGAAATGATCCGCCAGGGCATTCTCACCAAGGAAAAGGCCAAAAAACACCCTTACCGGAATGTGATCACCAGGGCTGTCGGCACCGCCCCCACCATTGATGCGGATGTAATGCGCCTGGACAAGCACCCCGGCGACATATGGCTCCTTTGCTCCGACGGCCTGCACGGCATGGTGGAGGAAGAGGACATGGCGCACCTGATGGAAAAAAGCTCTCTGGAAGAAGCGGCGGAAGCGCTGATGCAAAAGGCGCTTGAAAATGGCGGCCGGGATAACATTTCCCTGGTGCTCTGCCGTGTAACGGAGGTGGCGCAATGACAGGACGCGTAATTGCTGAACGATATCAAATACTGGATACCATCGGCAAGGGCGGCATGGCCATCGTCTATCGTGCCATCGACCTGCGCACCGGCCACAGCGTGGCCATCAAGGTGCTGCGCCCGGAATTCAACCAGGACGAGGAATTCCTAAACCGCTTCCAGCGTGAGGCGGAAGCTGCCAGCAAGGTATCCCATCATAACATTGTCAACCTCCTAGATGTCGGCATGGATGGGGACAGCCGCTACCTGGTGATGGAATATGTTCAGGGCAAGACCCTGAAAGAACTGATTCGCGAAAAGGGCAAGCTCGCCCCGCCAATCGCGGTACAGATTGCCATCCGCATCCTGTCGGCGCTGCAGCATACCCACCAAAACGGCATTATCCACCGGGATATCAAGCCCCAGAATATACTTGTGCAGTCGGAAGGCCACATCAAGGTTTCGGATTTCGGCATTGCGCGCATGGCAAACAGTTCCACCCTGACCAAGGGCGACAGCGTCATGGGTTCGGTGCATTACTTCTCGCCCGAGCAGGCTGCGGGGGAGGAAGTGGCTGAAACCAGCGATATTTACAGCGTGGGCGTTGTACTGTATGAAATGCTCACCGGCCAGGTACCCTTTGAAGGGGACAGCCCTGTGGCGGTGGCAATGCAGCATTTGCACAACATCGCAAGGCCGATTACGGAATTGAGCCCGGAGGTTTCTCCCGCCGTGGCCCATGTGGTGATGGTGGCCATGGAAAAGGACCCCCGCTACCGCTATCAAAGCGCATTGGAAATGGCTACGGACCTGAAAAAGGCGCTAAACGGCAAGGAGGGGCTGAGGGACCGCAAGAGCGACAGCCAGCCTATACCTGCACTCCGATCTCAAACTATGGGGGATTTGCCCCTGGCCCGGGCTGCCGTACCGGTCCGGAAAAAAGGTTTCTCGCTTAGCCCCAAGGCGTGGCAGCGCTTTCAGGTGACTGCAAAATGGGTGGTAACCATCTTGACGGCCGGCATGGTATTTTTCGGGCTGTATATGGGCGGCATGGCCATTTACAAAAACCTGGCCAGCATGACCAAAGCCCCGGACCTGGTAGGGCAGGATATAGCCACTGCTCTGCGCTTAAGCGAGCGGGCTGAGCTTAAAACAGAGGTATTGTACCTGCACCATGCTACCATCCCCAGCGGTGTGGTGATATTGCAAACGCCTGAATATGATACGCAAATGCGCAAGGGCGATACCATTGTATTGAATGTATCCGATGGCCCGGCCGTTCAGTCGGTGCCGAATCTTTATGGCATGAGCAGCGCCGATGCGGCCCAAAGTTTGCAAAGCCTGGGGCTGATCCTGACCGTTACGGAAAATGTAATGTCCACAGAACCGGTAGGTGCCGTACTTCGCCAGACTCCAGAGGCAGGACAGCCTTTCGCACCGGGGAGCTCCGTGCAGGTGGTTTTGTCCGGCGGCAGTGCCATCGTGCCCAATCTCTCGAACGCCACCCTTCCGCAGGCCAAGGAGGCCATTATCCAAAGCGGACTGGTGTTGGGTGCTGTGGAACAGGAAGAAGTTTCCGATCCCGCCCAGAATGGCCTGGTTATTGCGCAGGAACCTTCCGTGGGTGCCCAGGTGATTTTGGGTGCGGCTGTGAAATTGACCGTTGCCGAATCGGAAAGCCGCCGCCATCAGGCTACCATTACATTAAAAATCCCCAAAACACAAGCGGGGGTTCATGTGCGGGTAACACTGGTAGGCTTGGCTGGCGAAGAAACAGAAGAATATGCGGCCATGCATGCGGCGGACAGCGGCTCAAGCCCCGAGGTAACGCTCTATTCCGATATGCCGGGGGTTATGACCTACCGTGTGTATTTTGACGGCGCACTCAGTTATGAAGATACCGTAACGCTGAATTAGGAGAAAAATATGCAGGAAGGCTGGATCATACGGGGCCGGGGCGGGCTGTATACCGTCCGATCCCAGGAGGGGGCGGAGTTTGTCTTGCGGGCCAAGGGAAAGTTCCGCCGCCAGCAGATAACGCCTTTGGTGGGCGACCGTGTTCGCTTCAGCCCTGGAACGGGGGAGGAGCACGGCTGGGTGGAGGAAATTCTTCCCCGGGTATCCGAAAGCCTGCGCCCCCCGGTCGCCAATGTGGAAGTGATGGTGGTGGTAGTAGCCCCATCCCCGGCCCCCGATCTTTTATTGGTAGACCGGCTGCTGGTCAGGGCCCGGCGGCAGAATATACGTGTTGTGCTTGTCTTAAACAAATGCGAGCTGGACATGGCCCTTTGCGGAAAACTGTCCAAGGAATATGAAAAGTCCGGCGCGCCTTTTCTGGCGGTCAGTGCAAACTTGGGCACCGGGCTTGACTTGCTTCGGGCGCAGATGCGGGGGAAAATCTCCTGTTTGGCGGGCCAGTCCGGCGTGGGGAAAAGCACGCTGCTAAATGCGCTGGTGGGGTTGGAGCTTAAAACCGGTGAAATCAGCGCTAAAATAGAGCGGGGAAAGCATACTACCCGGCATGCGGAGCTATTGGAAAAGGATGGCTTGCGGGTGTTTGACACGCCGGGATTCAGCCTTCTGCAGCTGGAAGAAAACCTGGACCCTGTGCTTTTGCAGGAGGATTATCCCGAATTTGCCCCTTACCGGAATGCGTGCAAGTTTGCCCCCTGTTACCATTTTTCCGAACCGGGCTGCAAGATCCTGCAGGCGGCCAGGACGGGGGAAATATCGCCGGAAAGGCTTTCACGGTATCACATCCTGCTGGAGGAAATGAAAAAATCCTGGAGGGAACGGTATGATTAAGATCGCCCCGTCTATTTTGGCGGCAGACCCCATGCACGTGGGCCGGGAGGTTTGCCGGATGGTTCAAGCGGGCTGTGACTGGCTGCATGTGGACATTATGGACGGCAATTTTGTGCCGAACATTTCCTTTGGCCCAGCCATGGTCAAGGCGCTTGATAAAGAGACGGACATTTTTTTGGATGTTCACCTGATGATTCTTCATCCGGAATCTTATATACATGAATTTGCGGCCGCGGGAGCGGACATGCTGACCGTTCACCTGGAAGCGTCAAATGATTGCATAGGCCTTTTGCAGCTTATCCGCCAAGCAGGCCTGAAAACAGGAGTATCCGTAAAGCCCGGTACGCCTGTCACGGCCCTTGAACCGGTTTTGCCCTATGCCGATATGGTACTCATTATGACGGTGGAACCGGGCTTTGGCGGTCAGGCGTTTATGCCTGAAATGGTGCAAAAAATAGTGGATTTGCGGAAAATGGGTTATACAGGCATTATTGAGGTCGACGGCGGCATCAATACAGAAAACGCTCCGATGCTCCTGGACAGCGGAGCAACGGCTTTGGTGATGGGCACTGCGCTCTTCCGGGCGGAGAATCCGGCTCAGGTGATCCGGGAGATACACGAAAAGGCAGGCGTCCATGTGTAATGAAATATCCTGCTGCTTTACGGGTCACCGGCCTGATCATCTCCCATGGGGCAGGGAAGAAGGCCATCCGGATTGCGAGGCCTTTTACTTAAGGCTTACGCAGGCTACTGAAGAGAAGATCGGGCTGGGCTGCCGCATCTTTTACAGCGGCATGGCCCAGGGGGTGGATATGATGGCTGCCCAGATCGTGCTGGGCCTGCGGGCCGCTCATCCAGAATGGGGGCTCGAGCTGATTGCCGTATGCCCCCACGAGCATCAGGCCGCCCGCTGGAGCCAGGAGGACCGGAAGCTTTATCACCTGCTGCTTGATCTGGCAGATCAGGTCGTCGTGCTGGAAAAGGACTATACCCCCTATTGCTATCATCAGCGCAACCGGTATATGGTAGACCATTGCGCGCACATGATTGCGGGATTTGATGGGATTTCAAAGGGAGGTACTTCATCCACCGTGCAGTATGCCCGGCGCAAGGGCCGGGAGATTCTGGAGGTTTCGCCGTATAAAATGGGCACCGTTATGCCATGATAGCCTCATGGAGGTGGCGCCCGATGAGCGATAAACGGTTTGACTTTGTAAAAGAGCACCAGGATAATGAAAAAAAAGCGGGTATCACCCGGGGACTTTTGAATCCGCCTGTGAAAAGGCTGCGGATGAGCCGCAAAAAAGTAGAGCACTAAAAGAGACGCTGTTTTCGTATTTACTGGCAGGAAACCGCCGGAAATGCGAAAGCAGGTCTTTCTTTGTATACAGGAAAAGGGTTATCCATAAAAGGTGAGCTTCAGTGGGAAAGGAAATAGTATGTTTGGCATTAAGGCAAAAAACAAGCAAAAGGCAATCGAAAAAAAGGTTGGGGAACTCAATAATAAATATAAAGATGTAAAGCTTGTCCACTCCCTGGAAAAAAATATCGCCACAATACAGGAGTTGTTTGCGGACGTGGATACCCTGCGCATAAGATGGGTTCAAAACACCCACAACAAGGCGCTGCGGTATTGCCTTGTTTTTAGCGACGGCGTAGTGGATACTGCGCTTATCAATGAAAACCTGATCAGGCCGCTGATGAACTCAGCATCAACGGACCAGTCGCTTGGGTTGCTGGACATGCTGGAAAAACAGGTTGTGCAAATCAATGAAGCGGAAAAGACAGGCGATATTCAGGACATTATCAAAGCAATCACCTACGGAGATACCGCTTTGTTTGCCGAAGGCTGCAATCAGGCTATCATTTTTAACACAAAAGGGTATCTGACGCGGGCGACTGCTGAGCCGGACAACGAAAAGATTTTGAGCGGGCCCAGGGAGGGGTTTACCGAATCCATTATGAGCAACATCTCTTTTGTCAGAAGAAGAATCCGCTCCAATGAGTTGAAAATGAAATTTCTCTCCCTGGGCCGCAGGACTCAGACCAGCATCTGCGTATGCTATATGGATAGCATTGTCAATACATCCCTTTTGAATGAAGTATTCAGGCGGTTGGGCACAATTGATATTGACGGTGTATTGGATAACAACTACATCACCGAGTTGATTCGGGATCAGAAGTTTTCCCTATTTCGCTCCACGGGATATACTGAACGGCCTGATGTGGTGGTGGGCAAGCTGCTGGAAGGCCGTATCGCTATCTTTTTGGATGGCACGCCGGTTGTGCTAACTGTTCCGTATCTTTTTATTGAAAATTTTCAGAGCAGCGAAGATTACTATTTGAGCTTTTATTACACATCCTTCTCGAGAATGCTGCGCATGCTGGGATTCTTTTTAACCATCGCTGTGCCGGGCTTATATATTGCGATTGTGGCATTTCACCATGAAATGCTCCCAACCGCGCTGCTCATCAATGTTGCGGCAGAACGAACGAGTGTGCCGCTGCCGGCTGCGGTGGAAGCGTTTGTCATGCTGATCGTTTTTGATATCCTTAGGGAAACAGGGATTCGCATGCCCTCTAATGTGGGCCAGGCGCTAAGCATTGTAGGCGCACTGGTCATCGGACAGGCCGCGGTTGAAGCAAAGCTGGTGGCGGCGCCCATGATCATTGTCGTGGCAACGACCGGCATCACAAATTTGCTGGTGCCCAAATTGAATGCGCCGATTATTTATATACGCCTTTTCATTTTGCTTGTATCATCAATATTTGGGCTTTATGGGTTTGTTATCAGCTTATCCTGCGTGCTGATTAATTTATTTAACCTGACCTCCTTTGGCATACCACAGATTACCCTTACAGGAAACCTGAAATTCCAGGGTATAAAGGATCTTGCCATACGGGCACCGTGGTGGGATATGCTGCTTCGGCCCAAGCAGTTTGCTGTGGACAGGCCCCGCATGGCCAAGAAGGATGGGAATGGAAATGCGTAAAAGAATTGCTTTGTGCGCTGTATGCCTTTCACTCTTATTTCTTTTATGTGGCTGCTGGAATTACCGTGGCCTAAATGAGCTCGCGATCGTCTCCGGCATTGCGATAGACCGTAATCCTGAAAACGGGAATTATAAATTGAGCTTTGAATTGGTGGATCTTCAAAATGTTCAGCAATCAGGGCCCAAGGCAAAACTGGTTGAAGCTGAAGGCAAAACGCTTTTTGACGCCGCCCGGAATGCAAAAATGAGGATGGAGCGGAAAGCCTACTTCGGAAATGCGCAAATTGTTGTAATCAGCAGTGAAATAGCAAAAAGCGGACAGGTTGGTATGATCATCGACTGGTTTCTGAGAGACGCCGAAATACGTGAAACCGTGAACCTGGTAGTGTCTCAGGAGGACTCCGCCAGCGCTATTTTGAAAATACAAGGGATCAACAATGCGATTGTCTCTTATGAGATTTACGACATCGTAAGTGAGGACAATGCGGCGACCTCATCAACAAGCGGTATCAAGCTCTACCAGGTGTTTAATACCTTGAGAGCAAAGGGGTTATCCCTGACGCTGCCCGCGATCCATAATACCATTAACGATGAAAAACCAGCTAGTGAGATTAACGGCATTGCTGTTTTTGGCGGAGGAAGCATGCTAGGTTATTTAACTCCGGAGGAGTCTAAATATTTCTTATTTATCATGGATGAGGTGAAGGGCGGTATACTTTCCATTTCATCAACAGAAGAGGAAAAAGAGGATACATCCCTTGAAATTAGTGAGAACAAGACTAGTATGTCTTTTTCTACAGAAGGCGGTAAGCTAAAAGTGACCGTAAGCAGCAAAACAAAAGTTTTTTTGGCTGAAATCAGTAAACCATTTGATTCGCTGGATGAAGGCAGCATCGAATCGCTTGAACATATTGCCGGTGTTATGGTTAAGAAAAAAATAGAAGAAGTAATTCGAAAAGTGCAAACTGAGTATGGTTCAGACATTTTTGGGTTTGGAAATATGATCTACAAAAGGGATTTTCGCCTGTGGAACAAGCTTGCCGCAAGCTGGGACAGCATCTTTCCAACGCTAGAAGTTGACGTGGAGGCCGAGGTGAAAATCGTTAATACAGCCTATATCAAAAAGACATAAAAGGAGGGTTGAACATGGTGCTGGTTGGAATCGTGGTTGTTCTGTATGCGGTAATCTTTTTGACGGATTTCATCCCCTATTTCAAAACGACCGGGACAAAGGATAAGATTGTGTATGGCTCCTTTATGCTGGTGAGCTTTGTCGTTCTCATCCTCTACAGCCTTGGAATTAAGGTTCCATCCCCAATCACTCCAATCAAAGATGCGATCGACGCTATTCTCCCCAAGTAAAACGGCACATATTTCCAGGTGGAAAGGATTAGCCATGTATAAGGAAACCATTTCGTTACGCCAGGCAATCTGTCTGATGGTAATGTTTGCGCTGGGAAGCAGCGTTGCAATGGGCGGAAACAGCTTGGCCGGGCAGGATTCCTGGGTATTGCCCTTGCTTGCCATGGTGATGATGATTCCGCTTTTGCTGATACATGCCCGGACTATGAAACTGTTTCCGGAAACGGATTTGTTTAGCATCATGATTACCCTGTTCGGAAAGTTGTTTGGAAAAGTCCTCATTGTACTGATAACCTGGTATTCCCTTCATATAGGCTCCCTTGTCCTGGGCAACTTCTCCGACTTTTTAATACTCACTGCACTGCCGGAAACGCCGGAGCTTCCCCTGATGATTGCGATGATCCTTGTGGTATCCTTTTTAGCCGGAAGCGGTATTGCAGCCATGGGCAAATGGGCGGTTGCTGTATTTGCGTTTGTGCTGTCCGTCATATTTTTAACCATTCTCATGGGGCTTAAGGATATGGATTTTTCCAATATCATGCCGATTTTTGAAAAGAGCCCGATGATATTTTTTAAAGGCGCTTATCAAACATTGGCATTGCCTCTGGCCGATACCGCATTGTTTTTGGGTGTGGCAGATGCTATCAAAAAGCAAGACAGTCCCTACAAATTGTATGCATACGCAATCCCGATCATTTCTTTAATCATTATGGTGGTTTCAATAAGAAATATCGCAATTCTTGGCGGAGCCATGGTGGGCACATCGCTCTTTTCATCCTACACATCAGCAAGAATCATTAATATCGGAGATTTTTTGAGCAGAATTGAAGGCACTATCAGTGTGAACTTTGTATTTACGGGGATAACAAAAACATCGCTATGCCTGTTGGTGGCGTCCAAAGGCATGGCGAAGCTTTTTGAAATACAGGATTATAAAAGGATATTAAAACCGACCAGTATGTTACTGCTTGCTTTGAGCGCCATTGTAAATACCAGCTCGATGGAACGATTTGGTTTTTTGGAGTATTTTTCCTATTACATTATTCCTTTTCTCATGCTAATCCCCTTTTTGGTTTGGGTAGTTGCCGAGATACGCCAAAAAAAGCAAGCTGCTGCCCAAACATAAGCTCATGCAGGGTACTTGCTGATCCCCTAGCAGTTAGTTATTCCCGATCGGAAAGGAAAGAGACATGCGTAAAGAAGCCCTTTCACTACGCCAGGCAATCAGTTTTATGATCCTGTTTATTGTGGGAAGCAGTGTTGTCATTGGCGGGGCCAGCGAGGCTGGGCAGGATTCCTGGGTATCTTTTTTTATTGCCGCTGTGATGATGATTCCGGTACTGCTTATGTATGCACGGATTATTCATCTGTTTCCGGAAACGGATCTGTTTGACATCTTGGTGATTTTGTTTGGAAATATTCTTGGGAAGGTTTTCATTGCGCTGTTCACCTGGTATGCCATTCATCTAGGTGTTCTTGTTGTACGCAATTTTTCGGAATTTGTAGAAATTGTAGCAATGCCGGAAACACCGCAGCTTCCCATCATGATTGGAATGATTCTTGTGACGGCGTATTTGGCCAGAAGCGGCATCGAAACAATCGGCAAGTGGTCTGTTTCCGTGCTGCCTTTCATATTATCGGTGATTACTCTCACGATTGCCTTATCGTTGAAAGATATGGATTTCTCGAACATTTTGCCAATTATGGAGAAGAGCCCCATTACATTGTTAAAAAGCGCTTATCATACGTACACCTTTCCACTAGCTGAAACGGTGCTGTTTTTGTGTGTAGCAAGCGCTTTTAAAAAGCAGGATAGTCCATATAAAATTTATACCTATGCAATTTTACTTGGCTCTCTCATATTGCTGGTGGTTCTGCTAAGAAATATTGAAGTACTTGGAGCAGCAATGGCGGGTGCTTCTTATTTTGCCTCGTATACAACTGCTAGGGTCATCCATATAGGTGATTTTCTAACCAGAATTGAAGGGTCGATCAGTGTAAATTTTATTCTGTCGGGGATTACCAAAATAGCACTGTGCCTGCTGGCGGCTGCCAAAGGCACTGCCAAACTATTTGAAATTCAAGATTACAAACGGATTTTGATGCCTGTTAGCCTTCTGGCGCTGGCCCTTAGCTCCATTATTTATGATAGTACCATGGAAATGTTCGGGTTCCTGAAATATTACCAGTATTACGCAATCCCCTTCCAAATCCTGCTCCCTGTATTGGTTTGGGTGGCTGCTGAGATACATGCCAAAAAGCAGTCTGCCGCAGCCAAGGCATAGGAAGATACATAAAGCCCCCTGCTCCTACGCTTTGGCGTAAGGAACAGGGGGCTTGTCAAACAGGGGAATGTTTCGTTTTACTGTTACAGGCTGACTTCCAGCCGCACGCACCGGCCCAGGCAGGTCACTTCGTTCACCGCGTGGGTTTCGGCATTGTATTCCCTGTCATAGCTTTGCAAAAGGAGCTGAAAGTTTTCCATCTTCTTCACCTTGCGCAGCGCCCGATGGCCTTCATATTCCACCAGCATGACAGCCCCGTCGATAGGGCTGGCGGATGGGACGACCAGTACGATATCCCCCTGGCAGATTCGGAAGCCGCGCATGGAATCATCCGGCGCAAGGTAGTAATACACCTTGTCCGGTGAGGCATTTTCAATTTGCCCGTTTAGAACCGGGAGAAGCCTATGATCGACCTCTTTCATCACCGCGTTGTAAACCGGCACTCGCTTTAATACGCTGGACAGGGCATCCAGCCAGATGGAGCCAGAAACCCCGTCCCCGGCACTGGCTACCGGCGTTTCCCTTTCCTTGGGCTTTTGCTCCGCCGCTTTTTGAAGGGCGGGCTTCACTACCGTTTGCAAGTCCACCGTGGAGGCGATGTCATCCAATGTAAAATCCGCTTCGGTATGCTGGGTCAAGCCGATGGTTTTCAATATCCTGCGGGCCTGGTCGTCGGCAATGATCCGGGTGCCGGCTTCCACATCCATAATATAACTTTCGGAAACACCGCACTTTTTGGCCACCTGCTTGGGCGTCATTTTCTGGCGCAGCCGCTCCGTGCGGAGCAAATCGCCTAAACGGCTCATGGGATACCTCCTGCAATAGTATTCTTGTTGAAACAGACCGGCTATTCCGTTATGATGTCATAGGGCCATTCGATGATGCCGCCAAAGTCGATCACTCCGGTATACCCCATAGAGATAAGCTCCCGGGAAGCGGAGGCGCTTCGATTGCCGCTGCGGCAATAGACGAGAATGGTCGCACCCTTGTCGGGCAAAGCTTCTGCCGCGCCTTTGGCGATTTCCGTGTTGGGCAAAAGAACCGCGCCGGAAATATGCCCTGCGTCAAATTCCTCCTGGGTACGTACGTCCAGAAGAATGATGTCAGAGCGCGTGTCCAGCATTTCCTTGGCATCCTGCGGGGAGATTTTCCTGTACTCGGCTTTTTCCGGAGCGGCGCAGCCGCCTATCAGCAGGGAAAAAACCAGGAGCCATATCAGCTTTTGCATGAAGAGGCCTCCTTTATACTTCAATCAATCAACCGGCATTTGCAGTATAACACATTCCATACCCAATAAAAAGAGGGGGGGATTCCGTTAAAAAATCTTCAATAATGAAAAGGAAAGCTTTTCGACCATGGAAAAGTATGCTATACTAACAGGTGTGTTTGTTTGCCTCATCAAACTTTTCATAGGCAAGGAGGAACCAATTCGATGCAATACTCCAGAGAAGTAGAAGAAATGGTATGCGTCAAAAAGGGCCCCAACCATGGCCCGGCGCCCATTCCCGAAGAAGGAAAATGGGTTCAGGCCAGGGAGATCAAGGATATTTCCGGCCTGACCCACGGCGTAGGCTGGTGTGCTCCCCAGCAGGGCGCCTGCAAACTAACCCTGAACGTGAAGGACGGGGTAATCCAGGAAGCGCTGGTGGAAACCATCGGCTGCTCCGGTATGACCCACTCCGCCGCTATGGCCGCGGAATTCCTGCCCGGGAAAACCGTGCTGGAAGCATTGAACACAGACCTTGTGTGCGATGCCATCAACACCGCCATGCGGGAACTCTTCCTGCAGATCGCCTACGGCCGCACCCAGTCTGCGTTTTCCGAGAACGGCCTGCCCATCGGCGCCGGCCTGGAAGACCTGGGCAAGGGCCTTCGCAGCCAGATCGGCACCATGTATGGTACGCTGGAAAAAGGCGTCCGCTATCTCGAAATGGCGGAAGGCTATGTGCTGAAGCTTGCTTTGGACAAGGATCATGAAGTGATCGGCTATCAGTTTGTCCACCTGGGCAAGATGCTGGAAGCCATCAAAAAGGGCGTTGACCCCAAGGAAGCCTACGAAAAGAACGTGGGCACTTACGGGCGCTTTGACGAAGCTGTGGAATACATTGATCCCCGCCACAAGTAAGACCGCCAGATAAGAGAGGTGAGAATAGAATGGCAATGTTTGAAGGATATGAAAGACGTATTGAGAAACTGGAAAAGGTTTTAAAGGAGTATGGCTTTGCTTCTTTGGAAGAAGTAAGGGACATGCTGCTTGCCAAAGGCATTGACGTAGCCTCCATCGTTCACGGCATTCAGCCCATCGCTTTTGAAAACGCCGTGTGGGCTTACACCCTGGGCGCGGGCATCGCGGTGAAAAAGGGCATCAGGAATGCCGCCGCTGCTGCCGAAGCCATCGGCCTTGGCCTCCAGGCTTTCTGCATCCCCGGCTCTGTAGCCGATCAGCGGGCTGTGGGCCTGGGCCACGGCAACCTGGCCGCCATGCTCCTCCGTGAAGAAACCAAGTGCTTCGCTTTCCTGGCCGGCCATGAAAGCTTTGCCGCCGCCGAAGGCGCCATTGGCATCGCCCGCACCGCCAACAAGGTGCGCAAAGAGCCCCTGCGCGTTATTTTGAATGGCTTGGGCAAGGACGCCGCCTATGTCATCAGCCGGGTAAACGGCTTCACCTATGTAAAGACCCAGTACGATTATTATACGGGCGAACTGAAAGTGGAAAAGGAAACCGCCTTCTCCTCCGGCGAAAAATCCAAGGTTCGCGTGTATGGCGCCGACGATGTGAATGAAGGCGTAGCCATCATGATCAAAGAGGGCGTGGACGTTTCCATCACCGGCAACTCCACCAACCCCACTCGCTTCCAGCACCCCGTGGCCGGCACCTACAAAAAGTGGGCTATTGAAAACGGCAAGAAGTATTTCTCCGTGGCTTCCGGCGGCGGCACGGGCCGCACGCTGCACCCGGACAACATGGCCGCCGGCCCCGCCAGCTATGGCATGACCGACACCATGGGCCGTATGCACTCCGACGCCCAGTTCGCCGGTTCCTCCTCTGTGCCTGCCCACGTGGAAATGATGGGCCTCATCGGCATGGGCAACAACCCCATGGTTGGCGCCACCGTGGCTGTGGCCGTGGCAATTGAGGAGCACAGCAAGTAATATTCTATCCTTTTCAGGGGCTTTCGAGCAATCGAGAGCCTCTTTTTTGTTTTTTTGAATAGGAAATGATGACGGAAGAGATGCAGCTTGAGTAAGCTTGCGAAGCGTGGCACGGTGTGCGCAAAGCAGGAGG
>JAEVYX010000086.1 GCA_023392515.1 Bacillota bacterium
AAAACTGTTGACGCTATACTGTCTGTTTGCTATAATCAAACTCGAATCAACTGAAAAACGAGGCGAATATGGCAAATAGGGGAGAAAATACTTCAAAATTGCACATGAATTGCCAGGCAATCACATCAAAAGCGTCGATCCTTCGCTTGGCAAAAGATATTATCATTATATCCAGCGGACTTATGATTTCATCATTCGGCACGGCTATCTTTTATGCTGCGGAATTAGGTTCCAGCCCTATGGCTACTTTCTGCGACGGTCTGCACCTGCTGCTCGGCGTTTCCTACGGGGAAGCCAATATGCTGGCCAACCTTGTACTTTTGGCCGCACTGTTCTTTCTTCGGAGAAGTTATATCAAGGTCGGAACACTCCTGTGCGTATTTACAATTGGACCATGGATCAACCTGTTCACTCCCCTTCTGGCATCGCTGCACGTTAATTCCTGGCATATAGCGATGCGCATCATCTGCACGGTGCTGGGCACGGGGCTTATGGGGCTGGGGCTTGGATTGTATGTGGCGGTTGACCGCGGGTTTGGTGCGTTGGAGGGGTTGGCAAAATTCATGTGTGCCAAGCGGAACGTCTCCTACACCCGGGCCAAGGTTCTGCAGGATGTCCTCCTGGTAGCCGGGGGCATCGCATTGGGTGCGACCTGGGGCGTCGGCACATTGATTGCAATTTTCTTCACCGGACCTACCATCGAATGGTCCATCCGCCGTTTCTCCGCTTGGCTCATGCCAAAAAGAGGAACTTCCTGTTGATTCTATTCCTGTTATACTATAAACAGGATGGATAGGAATACATCATTTTAAGGAGGGGCATCCATGAAAAAACTCGTTGCGTTGGTTCTAACCCTTATGCTATGCCTTGGTACGCTCACCGCCTTGGCCGACAATGGCTTTGGCAAGGAAACAAAGGACTTGGGCGTGGTGATGATCATCAACACCAACCTGGGCGACAAATCCTTCTGCGATCTGTCCTATGAAGGCCTTAAAAAGGCCGGCGAAACATTTGGCTTCCGCACCAAGGTTGTTGAGCTGGGCGGCGATGCCACCAAGCAGATCCCAACCCTCACCGAATTCGCCGAGGACCCTGAGTGGGACATCATTATCGGCGGCACCTACAACATCCTGGAGGCCATGCAGACCGTTGCTCAGGACTTCCCCGAGCAGAAGTTTATCCTCTATGATGCAAAAGACAGCCTGGCTCTGCCCAACATCTACTGCGTTGAGCACCTGCAAAACGAAGGTTCCTTCATCGTGGGCGCTGCCGCGGCCATGCTGACCACCTCCGAAGCCCCTCTGGCTAACCCCGAAAAGATCGTTGGCTTTGTAGCCGGCGGCGAAAACACCGCCATCAACGACTTCCTGGTTGGCTATATTCAAGGTGTGCAGACTGCCGACCCCGAAGTAAAAGTGCTGATCTCCTACGTAGGCGATTTCAAAGACTCCGCCAAAGCCAAGGAAATGGCTATCGCCCAGATCAACCAGGGTGCCGACGTGGTATTCCAGGTAGCCGGCGGTGCAGGCCTTGGCGTTCTGGACGCCTGCAAGGAAAAGAATGTGTACGCCATCGGCGTGGATACCGACCAAGCCATCAAGTTTGAAGACACCGATCCCGAACTGAGCGCCCACATCTGCACCTCCATGCAGAAGATGGTCAACAACACCGTTTACAACGCATTAGCCGCCGCAATGGAAGGCACACTTCCCTGGGGCAGCTACGAAACCGCCGGCTTGGCGCAGGGTTCCGTCGGTGCAGCGCAGAACAAATACTCTGCCGCAATTTTCACCCAGGAACAGTTGGACACCATGACCGAATTGGCCGCCAAGGTCGCCTCGGGCGAAATTGATGTTCAAACGGCTGTGGGTATGGATAACGAAACAATCAACACGATTCGCGATTCCGTCCGGCCCTAATCAGAAAACCTCAAGGATTCTCACAAGCGGGCGGCGGGCACGGGCTCGCCGCCCTTTTCAGATGGCATCATCGATCACTGGAGGGGTAGTATGGCAAACTGTATACTTTCCATGGAAAACATCACAAAGGTCTACTCCAACGGATTTGCGGCCAATAAAAACGTGAGCCTGAGCGTAGACGAAGGCGAAATCCATGCGCTTGTGGGCGAAAACGGCGCAGGGAAAAGCACATTGATGAAGGTGCTGTTTGGTGTGGAAAAGCCCGAAGAAGGCCGTATCCTGCTTCGGGGGCAGGAGATTCATATCGACTCGCCGACAGTTGCCATCAAGCACGGCATCGGCATGGTTCACCAGCACTTCATGCTGGTCCCATCCCTGACGGTAGCTGAAAACCTGGTCATCGGCATGGAACCTACCAGGCGTGGGTTTTTCAGTTTGGAGGAAGCCGTGCGCATGACCAAGGAAGCCTCCGAAAAATACAACTTTCACGTCCAGCCGCTGACGCCCGTGGAAGACTTGTCCGTGGGCCAAAAGCAGAAGGTGGAAATCCTCAAAACGTTGATGCGGGGCGCCAAGGTTCTTATTCTGGATGAACCAACGGCGGTGCTGGCCCCCCAGGAGACGAAAGAGCTTTTTACGGAATTGAAAGGCCTGAAAAAAGAAGGCTACACCGTCATATTCATTTCTCACAAGCTCAACGAAGTCACTGAACTGTGTGATCGCGTGACTGTCATGCGCCAGGGCCGTACCATCGGCATGGAAGAAATTAAAAATGTCACCGAGCGGGACATTTCCCGCATGATGGTGGGGCGGGACGTGATTTTAAAGATTGACAAGGACAGGCCCTCACCCAAAGAACCGGTTTTGTCAGTCAGTCACGTGATGAAGTATGGCCATGGCGGCAACAAAAAGGTGCTGGATGATGTAAGTTTCTGCGTGCGCCGGGGTGAGATCATCGGCATTGCCGGGGTCGAAGGCAACGGACAAAAGGAAATCAGCGAAATCATCACCGGAATGGACAAGGTCTTTGATGGAGAAGTCACCGTTTGCGGCGCTTTGGATGTGAAAAAAGCCAGCATACGGGATATTCGTGAGGCAGGAGTCGCCCATGTGTCGGAGGACCGAATGACTTTCGGCATCGTCGGCGATGGATCCATTGAGGAGAACATCATTTCTGACCGTTATTATCAGCCCGCGTACCAGAAAGGTGTTTTGATGGATTTCAAAAAAATCCATCAGCTGTCGGAAAAGCTGATTAAGGACTTCAACGTCAAGTGCGATGGCAGAGAGCAGCCCATTCGTATGCTTTCGGGCGGCAACATGCAAAAGGTGGTAGCGGCCCGAGAATTCACTTCAAACTCGAAGCTTGTGATTGCCAACCAGCCCACCCGAGGCATCGATGTAGGTGCCAGTGAATTCATCCGCAAGCAATTGGTTGCGCTTCGGGACGCGGGAGCGGGGATATTGCTGATCAGCGCGGACCTTAACGAGGTCATGGAGGTCAGTGACAGCCTGATTGTGATGAGCGAGGGCCGCATTGCCGCTTATTTTCCGGATGCCCGGACTGTGACAGAGGATGAACTGGGCGAATACATGCTGGGCATCAAAAAAATGTCGGCAGATGAGTTAAGGGGTGTGGCAGACAATGCGTAATGAAAAAGCTATGAAAATAAAAACTGCCAGGGAGATTGAACAGCAGTTCAACCTTTTGCGCATGCTGCTGGCACTCGGGATCGCGCTTGGAATCGCCTTTGTGATCATCCTGCTCATCAGCCCCGACCCCCTGGGTGCGATCAAAAGCTTTGTACTGGGCCCCTTAGCCACCCTGCGCCGCATGGGCAACGTAGTGGAAGTCATGACACCGCTGCTATTCACCGGTGCTGCGGTCTGCCTGATTTTTTCTGCCAATCAGACCAACATGGCTGTGGAAGGCGGCTTTCTGGTGGGTGCGGTAGGCGCCACCATCGCAGCAACGCAGTTTAACCTGCCGGCGGGAGTGCATCCCCTGGTTTCCATCCTGATAGGCGGTATATTCGGCAGCCTCGCCTGCATGGTACCGGCCATCTTGTATGTCAAGTTTGAGGCCAAACCCGTAGTCAGCAGTTTGATGATGAATTACGTGTGCATGTATGTGGCACTGGGCATTATCAACCATATTCTGCGGGATCCCGCAGCTGGTTATCTGGCCTCTTTCAAGTTTGCGGATACTGCCGTGCTGCCCAAACTTTTAAAAGGCACAAACATGCACGCGGGCACTATCATTGGCCTTACGATTGTAGTGTTGACCTATCTTTATCTATACAAGAGCAAGCGCGGTTATGAGATTCGCATCGTGGGCAAAAGCATGTCCTTTTCCAACTATTCCGGCATGCCCATCAAAAAGGTACTGCTGAGCGCCCAAGCCCTGGGCGGATTTATTGCCGGCATGGGCGGCGCGGTGGAAGTCCTGGGCATGTACAAGCGCTTTCAGTACCAAGGAAACACCGGCCACGGTTTTGACGGCATTCTGGTCGGCATCATTGCGAGCTACAACCCAAAGCTGGTGCCGCTGGCTGCGCTATTCCTGGCGTATGTAAGGGTAGGGGCCGATGCCATGGCCCGCACCAACGATATCCCAATCGAACTGGTCAGCATCATCCAGGCAGTCATTATCATGCTGGTGGTGGCAGAACGCTTCCTGCACAAAATGAAGCATAAGCGGCTGGTGCTTGCAGCCAGGCAAGAGAGCAATGCAAAGGTGGTGGGCGCGAATGAATAATCTTCTCAATGCCATATTTTCCGTGGAATTTCTCCACTCAATCATCCGCGTAACGACGCCACTTTTGTTTGCGGCCTTGGCAGCCCTTGTATGCAATAGAGGCGGCGTACTGCACATTGCTTTTGAAGGCTCCATGCTTACCGCGGCGTTTTGCGGGGTGGTTGGAAGCGCCTACTCCCAGAATCTATTCGTAGGGCTATTGGCCGGCCTGATTGGCGGCATCGGCATTATGATGCTGTTGGGATACTTTAACCTGGTGCTCCATGCCAATGTGGTGCTGACAGGCATTGCACTGAATACGTTTGCCTCCGGCGGAACGGTTTTCATGCTGTATGTGCTATGCAACGACAAGGGGCTTTCCACATCCCTGAACAGCCTCACCTTCCCCAAGGTGGATATCCCCCTTCTGAAAAGCGTTCCTGTGCTGGGGACAATTCTATCCGGTCACAATATTCTCACCTATTTGAGCTTTCTGTTTGTGATCCTGGTTTGGATGCTGGTATTCAAGACGCCTCTTGGACTGCGCATCCGCACGGTGGGCGAAAACCCGAACGCGGCAGCCAGCGTTGGCATCAGCGTAATCAAAACGAAATTCATCACCCTGGCCATTGCGGGATTCATCGCATCTCTGGGGGGCATCTACATGTCCATGGGCTATCTTTCCTGGTTTGCCCGGGACATGATTGCAGGCCGCGGCTTTATGGGTATTGCAGCTCAAAACCTGGGCGGTGCAGCGCCCTTGCCCACGTTTCTGGCTGCGTTGGCCTTTGGTGTGGCCAATGCGCTTAGCAATGTACTGCAAACGCTGAATGTGCCCGCCGAAGCCGTGCAGGTAATCCCCTACGTGGCAACCCTGATCGGCTTGATCGCCTATTCCTCATCCCAGAAGCGGAAAAAAGCACGCCGCCTGCAAACTGTCAGAAATGACAAGGCAACGTAATACAAAGAGGGTGCAAAGGATTTTTCCGTCCATTGCACCCTCTTTTCCCCCTATGCTTTCGAACGTGGAAAGCTCCAAACCCGTTCTCCCACAGGAATAGAAGAAAGCGGAAGAATCGAATAGCATGCAAAGATTTTCCTTTTTTCTGGAAGCTATTGTGTGATATACTCCTATTTAGACGCAAAGGAGGCCGCTGATATGGCTTATAGTGTACAAGCCGCAAACATGGTCTTTGATTATTTAACCCAGCAAATTAAAACAAAACAATGGCTGCCTGGCACAAAAATCGCCACCGAAACCCAACTGTGCGAACAGTTGGGCGTCAGCCGTATTGCAGTGCGGCAGGCAGTGGAAAAGCTGAGTGCCCTGGCAGTGCTGCGCAAAGTCCAGGGGTCCGGCACATATGTGGCCGACTATGAAGATGTATCCCTTCAGGGATTGCTCTATTATCCCGTTACCAAAGGCACCATGACTACCGTGCTGGAATTCCGGCGGATGTTCGATTCCTACAACACGGAATTATTTATTGCCAAATGCACAGAAGCGGACATTCAAAAGCTTGAAGAAAATTATCAGGCCATGAAGGTTGCCGCCGCTGACCGCAAGCAGTTTCGTTATCTCGATAACGAATTTCATACCCAGATCGCCCGCGGCACCCGCAACCCTATCATCATTCAAATATCAAACCTGCTCACAGATTTACTCATTGAGCACCAAAATGCCCTGTACCAAAATGTCGGTCCTGAGCATGCCATCGAATATCACGGCATTATCCTGGAGAATATCAAGTCCCGGAATGCAGAGCTTGCCGCCATTTATGCCAGGATGCACATAGACAATTCTTTAAAGGCGCTGGCCAACCTGGATATTGAGGAAGTACAGGATTAAGAATGGTTTGCATAAAAGAGCAGCAGGGAAAACCCTTGCTGTTTTTTTCGTTTCATGGATTGCTTGCAGTTTTGTAATTATATCCCGTTATAGGTGTTACAAAATCAATACATTCCCAAATCCCAGAGCCTTGGCTTCGTGCGCATAGCCTTTCATCACAAGCTCCTCCGGTGCAGACATGCTTTGCAGCCGTCCCCGAACGCCATAACGGCGGAAGCGGATAAGTTTCAGCGGCAGCGCGGCTATGCTCCTGCAGCCCAGGGTATCCCGGATACCCTGCAAAACGACCTCTGCATCCACCTCCCCCGGCAGGCAGACGATGCGCACTTCAAAGAGTTTTCCATTGT
>JAEVYX010000084.1 GCA_023392515.1 Bacillota bacterium
CGCATATGGATATGACAGTGTTGTAACTCTGCTTCTATTGCTCCGCCTGGGCAAGGGGTTCAGCCTGCATTTGTATATCGCTTACACTCTCTGTGACGGCGTCAATGGCCCTGAACCGGATCAAAAGGATCAGTGCGCCCACGCTGAGAATGGCGAACAGGTAAAAGACATAGGACAAACTGAGAATAAGAGTCAGCCCGCTTATCAGAAAGGACACCACCGGTATTGCCAGAACCGTAACCGCGCCCAGCGTGGAGGACGTTCTTGCCATATATTCCGGCTTTACCAGCTTCATAAGGTTGATGGTGGCATATGCGTTCAGCAGCGCCATGGCAAAGGCGAAGATGAGAAGGATTGCACTGATCCCCGTATAAAACAGGATCGGCTGATTTTTCAGCGGCGCAAGCCAGATAAGCCCCCCATAACACAGGGCAACAGCCAAAAAGCCAAAGATGAACAGCGCTTTGGCACTTATATGCTTGCTCAGGTAAGGATACAGGAAGGAGCCAAGCGCGATGCCTGCCGTCACCAAAATTCCGCTGAGGGACAACACTTCCGCCCCCATGCCGTACAAACCGCTGACCAAGGGAGCCTGCAAAGCGTTGATAGGCACCATCAGGCCGTTTAGCAAAAGAGCCATTAGGCAGATGCGCAAGATGGCCGGTGATTTTTTTACATAGGAAAGGCCGCTGCGGAAGGCCTGCCAATAACCTTCTTCCTGTGCCGCTTTCGCAGCGGGAAACAGATTGTTTTTGCGGATGCAGGCGATCAAAAGCGCAGACAAAAAGAATGTGGCGCCGTCAATGAATATAGCCCCGCCGATGCCCAGCCATGCAATGATTCCGGCAGCAGCGGCAAGCCCTATGATTTCCATGCCCCGGCTCAGGCTGCTGTTTAGGGATAAGCCGAAATCATAATCGTCTTTAGGTAGCAATTGAGGAATATACGCCATTCCGGCAGGGCGGCGGAAGGCTTCCACGGTGGAATTGACAAGGGTAATCGCCAGCATGCCAACCGGCGTCAAAACTCCGATAGCGTGCATTGCGGCCAGCAGGCACACCATAAAGCCGCGAACCAGGTCGCAAAGCACCATCACCTTTTTTTTATCCCTGGCTTCGACCATAACCCCGGCAAAGGGGCCCAGCAACACGGTAGGCAGCATGTTGCAGCCAAATATCACCGCAGACCAGGTGGCGTTTCCGCTTAATTGGTACACAAGCCATGCAAAAGCGATAGAGTCTACCGAATCGCCAAACCTGCTGATCAGGTCTGCGGCAGTCATTTTTCTGAATTCCCGGTGTTTCAGTGCGGCCCGATAGCCGCCAACCTTGTTCATCAAAGCGCCCACAACTCCTTTGGCATACTTGGAAATGGATTGTATGCACAGTATGACACAGGCGCGGAAAAAGTGAAGGGGGATTTTCCTGAAGATTCCATTAGAAATGCATGAGAAACGATTTCATGCCCTATTCAGACTTCAAAAACAGATAGGCGCGTCCTGAAAACACTTCGTACCTTCCATCGGCCTTTTTCCCTGCCTGTATTTCCGAAAACACCAATCTTGCTTCCAGGCCCTGGACAGATGAAGATACTGTCATATTCTCCTGGGGCAAAAACAGCGTTTCCCCATAGGCCGCCTGTGCCCATTGATCCAATAGAGGCAGTGTATCCAAAGTAAGCGTTTGAGTACCCGCCGTTTCCTCCAAAGTCAATATCGGTTGGCCCTTATCTCCTGTCTTCTGGGTAAGGGTGTAGGCGCCATCCCTTATGTCCATCTCCAGGGATGCCCCTATTTCATACTTGCCAACGCCGATTTCCATCATGGAATCAAAACCGGATATGTCAACGCCCTGGCCTTCTTTCAGCCTCACATCAATAAAGGGGCTGTATTCCGGTGTATACTGCATACCGTATGTTTTCTCAAAGCCGAACATCTCCTGAAACTTTTGCTCATTTAGGGTATCAGCTTCAAGTTCGGCAGGCAGCCAGGCAAAGGTTCCGGCCTGACCGCTTTTTAAAAGATAATCCATTCTGCTTGTAATGTCGCGCCGGTCCTCAAATGGAACATCAGTTCCCGGAATCAGCTTATCCTCCTTCAGCATGCCATGTTTTTCAAGAAGCTGCTCTACCCGGGCGCGCTGGCTCATGCCCGATACGCTTCGTGCCCCCACCAGCGGCAGCAGGGAAAAAGCGATAAAGCAAAACGCCAAAAGGGCCAGAACCCCCGGTTTTCTGCCTCGGCGAAGCAGCAGGTAGAGCCCGCTCGCCAGAGAAAACAAAGCACCCAGTGCCAGATAATAGCGGGGCTCGGTTACCCCGTAGGCCTGAATACGCACGAAGATGGAATATAGCTGCAATAATACAAATAGAGCAAGCCCGTAAGGAAATAAGAGGCGGTATTGCAGGGCGATTTTTTTTGCAACCGGCAGGCTGAACAGATAAACGGCCATGCCAAACGCGGAATAGCTTAGTACCATTGGGCCCACTTCCCCAACCGGCCAGGTAAGGGTAACCGCGCATTTGACCATATACAGGAAAAATACCGCGGTTGCAGCCGCCATAAGCGGGATGAGGATCAGTGTGCTCATCAGTTCAAAAAAGCGCGGCGGGCTTATGGGATCCCGGCTCTTGCCGAAATGAGGCATCAGCGACAGCACATAAAGTGGCACAATGAACGCAAAAATCCAAATCGCCGCGTACACAAATACGTGTCCATCCAAAGAAACCAAAAGATAATCAACGGCAGACAGCACCAAGGCACATCCAATATAAAGGACGACTCCAATGAGCAGGGCGGTCGACACCGCTTTGATATGCGCCACCACGACCCACCCGAAATCCGCTCCATCCCGGGCTGTGGGAATAAATAGAATCAAAGCGTACAGACCCGCACAAGCAATAAGGAAACGGAGGAGCGCAAATTCCTGCTGTGTTTTTGCCGGCAGGAAGGCAAATGCCGCTCCCAGGCTCAAGGCCAGTGCCTGCAGTCCCAAAGATAACGCTTTGCCCTTTTGAATGCGTTCTGAGAGAAATACGGCAGCTATGCCGCTTAAAGCGCCATAGGCTGATGCGTAAATCCACACTGTGTACGGAGAATTCTCATTCAGGAAATCGCCTTTGCTGGCCAGCGTGCAAAGGATGGCCAAGGCAAACAGCGCCACTGCAGCCACGGGAAAGCGCAAGACCACGCGCTTTAAGCTCCATCCATTGATTTTCGCCCATTTTTTCGCTTTTTCCATTTTCATTAGTCCCACCTTATCGCCGCGATGCGTTTCCATCTTTTCCGTTTCGATTGTATTATATCCTTATTGGAAAAGCAACAGCAGACATTGCATACCGTCGGCGGTCTCATTTTGTTTTCTGTTGCGCTGCATAAAGAAAAGCCCCGGCTAATAAGCCGAGGCCTGAAGATGAAAAAGAGGAGAAACTGCTTTACTGCTGCACGTCATCCAGAATGGCCAATGTCACATCCATATCTACATACTCGCCATCGGGGATATCGTTGACGTTAGTATAGGTGCTCAGGTTTTCCACCCGGTATACCTTGAATTTCAGGACGTCGCCTTCCTTTTTGCTGGTGATATAGTCTTTCATATCGGTGGTGTTGGTCATGCGCTGTCCATCGATTTCCACGATGATATCATCCGCTTTCATGCCGGCGGTCTGAGCGGGGGATTTGTCTTCCACATTGGAGATGTAAACGCCGCTGGGAAGCTTGCCTGCGGCCACGGCCGCATTGCTCTGGTTCAAGGTGGAGATGCTCACACCGATACGGGGCTTGGGCTCGCCGGTGTTGGCTGCACTGGAACCGGTTTGGTTCTGGGCGGTAATCTGGCCGGACATAACCTTGTCAATCAAGGGTTTTGCTGAATTGATGGGGATGCACATGCCAATGCCTTCCACCGTAGAACCGCTGTAGATGCTGCCGGTGTACTTCAAGGTAGGAATACCCATCAATTCACCCAACACGTTGAACATGCCGCCGCCGCTGTTGCCGCTGTTGATGGCTGCGTCTACCTGAATCATGGTGTTTACGTTTGCAACCGTCTGACGGCCGTACCGGTCCGTGGTATAGGATGTAATTTCACGGTTCAGGGCGGAAACGATGCCAACGGTGGTCGTTCCGGCCAATTCCGTGCCCAAGGGGTTGCCGATGGCGATGGCCCAATCGCCTACCCGCAGGGTATCGCTGTCGCCCAGGCTTACAGGGTTCAGGTTCAGGCCGTCCACCTTGATGATTGCGATGTCGATATCCTCATCATACGCGATAAGCTGGGCATCATAGGTCTTGTCCGGGGTGGTGACTTTCAGGCTTGAGGAGCCTTCCACCACGTGATAATTGGTGAGGACATGGCCTTGGTCGCTAATAACTACGCCGCTGCCGGAGGATTGTTCCACTTCCTTGGATTCGCCGGATTCCCTGCCCGGGAGGCTGAATCCAAATCCGCCAAAACCACCGAAACCATCAAGGCCGTTGCTATAGTTATAGGTTGCATAATTGCTCACACCTACAACGCTGCTGCTAATCGCGGCAATGGCCTCCGTAAAGGGGCTGGTGACGGTGCCGGAAAGCTTGGTAGCCAAGTTTGCAGTCTGCGCTTCAGCCTGAGCTTTTCCACCGCTGTTGGCCAGCAGGGTCGCGCTTGCGCCCACCATTGTAAAGACAAGTGCTACGGCAATATACCCCAAAAGATGTTTCTTGAAATTTTGTATCATGATTGATTCCTCCTTTCTTGGATTCGACGTTAGTATAAGCAATAATTTTGACATGATGATGAACGCTTTATGAATAATTGTTGGAAAATTACTTTCAATCAATCTTCCTGTTCCAAGGCGTACAGGGCCATGGCACACTCCAGGCGCTTGCGCTCCATCTGGCACTCCAGATCATAGGGTTTTGAAATATCCCCATGGAACAGTTGGGCATTGGCCGCGCAGCCGCCGGAGCAGAAAAACCTGGCCCAGCACGTATGGCACGCTTCCTTGTTCAGCACATGGTTATTGGCAAATTTCTGCTGGATGGCCGTATCAAAAGTGCCGTCCAATACCGAGCCCATCTTAAAACCTTCCCGGCCCACAAACTGATGACAGGGATAAATATCCCCGTCCGGAGTAACGGCCACATACTCGTTGCCCGCACCGCAGCCGGTAAGCCGCTTGCGAAGGCACGGCCCGCCTTTTAAATCAATCATGAAATGAAAGAAGTTGAACCATTTTCCATTTTTGCGCCATTCCCGGTATGCCCTGCCCAGCTTCTCATATTCATCAAAAATAACCGGCAGATGCTTTTCCGTGATAGCATAATCCACGGAAGGATCCGCAACAACAGGCTCTATGGAGAGCTGTTCAAACCCTTCCCTGGCCAGGTGCAGCACGTCCTCGGAAAAGTCCAGATTGTAGGCTGTAAAGGTGCCCCGGATATAATAGCGCTGCTGGCCTCTTGCCGTTGCCAGCCTTTTGGCCTTTTCTGCAATCAGTTCATAGCTGCCTTTGCCGTTGGGGGTAGGCCGCATCCGGTTGTGCACCTCGGGCCGCCCATCCAGGGAGATCACCACATTATCCATTTCCCGGTTCAAAAAGGCGATTGTATCATCATCCAGAGTCACCGCGTTGGTGGTGATAGTAAACTTAAAATGCTTGTTGTTGGGATCCTCCAGGCTGCGACCATAAGCCACCAGGCGGCGGACTACTTCGATATTCATCAGCGGTTCCCCGCCGAAAAAATCCACCTCCAGGTTGACTCTCTTTCCGCTTTTTGCTACTAGCCAGTCCAGTGCGGCTTTTCCCGTTTCGTAGGAGAGCATGCACCGCTTGCGGGTATGGTAATCTCCCGTGCTGGCAAAGCAGTATCTGCAGCGCAAGTTGCAGTCGTGGGCGGCATGCAGGCACATAGCTTTAACCACACCGGGGGACAGGACGTCCACATCGCTGTAATCATCCGGCGCGTTCAACTGCCCCAGGCGCTCCAGTTCGCTAAGCTCCGAAAGCACCTCCTCCACCTCATCCTGCGGAAAGCGCTCCGAAAGTTTTTTTGCGATGGCTGCCTTATCAGAAGTATCCCACAAGGTAAGGGCCGCGTAAGCCAGCTCGTCCAAGGCATGGACCGCGCCTGAACCCACATCCAGCGCCATGGGCTTTCCAAGGGCAATGAAGGTATGTATCAAACTGTTTCCTCCTAATATTTTACATAACAAGAAGCGGGAGGAATTGCCCCCCGCTTTTCATACAGTTACAGTTCTTGATTACTTGCCGAAAGTGCGGTTGATTTTCCCTTCGGCGCCGTTCAGCACTGCATTGTTTTCCTTATTGGCGCAAGACTGGTTTGCCACGGTGCAGCTTGTTTTGCAGGCACTCTGGCAAGAAGACTGGCATTCTCCGCACCCGCCATGAGCTAATGACTGCTTAAGGCAAGCCTTCTGAATGACCTGAATATGTTTCATGGAAATCCCCTCCATACACATCGTAATGGAGGCATTATACACCATATTCGCATTGGATGCAATCACTTTGCGGAAAGATTCGACAGGATCATACCGCACAGACCGCCGCCTGCCACACCCATGCCCAGGTCGCCAAGATACGAGGTGAAAGGCAGGTTTTGTCCCGTCAAAAGCGCATACAGTGCCACGCCCAGGCCCATATAGAGCAGCCCTACCGCCGCTCCCCGGATCAGTCCCTTTTCTCCGCCGCGGCCCACAGCGACATAGGTACCGGCTACGATGGACAATAACTTCAATACCTGGTTGAAAATGCGGATGACCTCGTCGGATGGTTTGAGCCACTGCATGATAAGGGCGAACAGCAATACGCCTGCCGCCGAAACCGCCACCGAAACGATTAGTCCTCTCAATACCCGGCCCCACGCTCCCCGGCTCTGAAGGCGGGTGCGCCTGCGGGGCGTTGCGCTGCTCTGGGACATGAAAAACCCTCCCTGTCCTTTTTGATGAACTCTATGCAGGACAGGAAGGGTTTATGTCATTCCTATGTTAACGCAGGTTAGGCAAGCACCTCGGAGTCGTTCTCGATGGAGACTTCCTCCACATTGCGGATGGCCCAGCGGGCAAAAACCAATTTAACATTGTCCTGACCGACAGACAGGGTGACGGTATCGTCTTTGATCGCGGTGATGGTGCCATAGATGCCGCCGATGGTGCAGACACGGTCTGTCACCTTCAAAGCGCCCAGCATTTCCTTAACCTTCTTGTCCTTTTTGCGCTGAGGACGGATAAGCAGGAAATAGAACACCACGAAAATGAGCACCATGGGCAAGAGGCTTATCAGCATTTCCCCGGCGCCAGCAGTGGCAGGCACGGCGTTAGGATCGGCAGCGGTGGTGCCGGTGGTGGTCTCCGCCACTGCGTTTGCCAGGCCGAAAGCCCAATTGTAAAGCGAAGTCAGCATGGAAAAAAGTTCCCCCTTCAAGTTTGTATCTAAGTGATTATAGCAAGAAAAAGATGGGCTTGCAAGTGAAATACGCATAAAATAAGAAACAATTCTTTGGAGAAAGCGAAAAACATTCAGTTATTGTTTTGATTCCGTGATAAAAATGTGATGGATAGCCAACGTAGATATTCTCCGCTTCTTCCAAACAGAGCCAGAATTGTGAAACAGGGCAAAATGTGGTATGATAAAAACAGGAGGGCTATAACCCATGAAAGAAACTTTTTTGATCGTGGACGGCAACAGCCTCATGCACCGGGCGTTTCACGCGCTGCCTCTTCTGACCGCTTCGGAAGGGATTTATACCAATGCCCTCCAGGGCTTTTTAGGCATGCTGTTCAAAGTATTTCAGGAGGAAAAACCCCGCTACTGTGCCGTAGCCTTTGACGAGCACGGCCCCACCTTCCGCCACACCGTGTACCCCGAGTACAAGGCAGGCAGAATGGAAACACCTCAGGAACTGCGCATGCAGTTCCCCATGATCAGGGAGATTTTGGCGGCCCTTGGCATAGGGGTTTACAGCCTTTCGGGATATGAGGCAGACGATCTGTTGGGTTCCCTATCCCAAAAAGCCGAGGCCGAGGGGCTGAAGGCGTTGCTTCTTACCGGCGACCGGGATGCGTTGCAGCTGGTGCGGGGCGATACGTCTTTGCTTTTCCCCCAGAAGGGTTTTTCAGAGACCATGCTGTTCACCCCACAAACCGTAAAGGAACATTATGGCATTACGCCGGAGCAGGTTCCCGACTGGAAGGGGCTTATGGGCGACAGCAGTGACAATATACCGGGCATTCCCGGTGTAGGCGAAAAAACGGCGGTCAAGCTGCTAAATGAATATAACACCCTGGAAAACGTATTGGAAAATGCGGATAAAATACCGGGAAAGCTTGGCGAGCGGGTGCGGGAGCATGCGGATTTGGCCCGCTTTTCCAAAGACCTGGCTACCATAAGGCTCAGTGCGCCGGTGAACATTTCTCTTCACGACTGCCGGCTTAACCGCATGCAAAACGCATTGCCCCTCATGGAAAAATACAGGCTGATCAGCCTGTCCCGGCGGCTGACATCGCTTTTGCCATCCGACATGGATGCACCCGCCCCGGCGCCTTCAGTTCATGATATTCCTTTTCAGCCCTGGCAGGAACTAACCACTCTTCCGGATATTACAAAGACTGCCCAATTGCTTTTTGACAGTTCTGAACCTGTCGCCATGTATCTGGGCGACGCACTCACCCTGGCTGCAGGTGACGGGCGGCGGTACCGCATATCCCTTACGGGGGATCTGCTCACCCCGGGCCTTGATCCGCAGGAAGCGCTGTGCGCACTATCGCCACTATATAAGAAACCCTTGGTGGTGCACGGGGGCAAAACCCTCCTGCACCGTTTGAAAGCGGCCAATGCGCCGCTGCCCGAATCCTTTTTGTGGGATGGGATGCTGGCGGCCTATTTAATGGACCCCCAGGAGCGCAGCTATGCCCTTTCCCCCTTTACCGCCACCGGAGAAGAGGATGCCGCCCAGCTTCTTTCCTTATATAAGCGGCAGCAGGCCGCTTTGGGGGATGCCGGAATGCTTCCTTTGCTCAAGGACATGGAGCTTCCCCTTGTGCACGTCCTGTTCTCCATGGAGCAGGCCGGCTTTATGGTGGCCCGGGATACCCTGTCCTCCCTTGGTGCGGATTTCACCCGGCAAATTGAAGCGCTGAGGGAGCAGGTATACCAACTGACCGGCGTGAGAGGGTTTAATCTCAACAGCCCCCAGCAGTTAAGCCAGGTACTTTTTGAAACATTAAAGCTTCCCGCGGGGAAAAAAAGCCAAAAAGGCTATTCCACTAGTGCGGAAATTCTGGAAGGGCTTTCGGAACTTCATCCCGCCATTGAGCCGCTATTGCAATACCGGCAATTGGTCAAGCTCAACGGCACCTATATCGAAGGGCTATTGCGCCTGATGGGCCGGGACGGCAGGGTACATACCACCTTCGACCAGACTGGCACCGCTACGGGCCGCATCTCCAGCAACGAACCAAATCTGCAAAACATCCCCGTCCGCACCGATTTGGGCCGGGAGATTCGCAGGGCTTTTATCCCCAGGCAGGGCTGGGTGCTGCTGGATGCGGACTATTCCCAAATTGAACTGAGGGTTCTGGCCCATTTAAGCGGCGACGCCAACATGGTAGAGGCGTTCAAATTAGGCCAGGACATCCATACCCGTACTGCAGCGGAGGTGTTTGGCGTACCGATGGAGCAGGTCACCTCCCAAATGCGTTCCAGCGCAAAAGCGGTAAACTTTGGCCTGGTGTACGGCATCAGCGATTTTGGCCTGGCCAGGAATACCGGGGTCAGCCGAAAGGAAGCCGCAGAATTTATCCGGCGGTATTTTGAAAGGTATCCCGGCGTGCGTGCCTTTATGGATGAAGCAGTGCGCCTGGGGAAGGAAAAAGGGTATGCCCAAACCCTCTTTGGCCGGCGCAGGAAACTGCCGGAGCTAAGCAGCCCCCGCAGCAACATCCGAAATTTCGGCGAGCGGGTCGCCATGAATACTCCCGTCCAAGGCACAGCCGCCGATATCATCAAGCTTGCCATGGTCCGCATTTACCGTGCCCTGGAAAAGGAGAATCTGGAAGCCAGGCTTACCTTGCAGGTACACGATGAATTGCTTATTGAGTGCCCCCCGCAAGAGGTGGAAACAGCATCCCGCCTCTTGAAAAGCTGCATGGAAGAGGTTGTTGCCCTTTCCGTTCCCTTGATAGCCGAAGTGAATCATGGCCCAAGCTGGTATGAGACGAAATAGGGGCCGCCCGTATGGCAGGCACCAAGTTCTTCGCTTCACGGAACGAAAAGTCGGTGCAAAAACGTTAAATGTTTGCGTAAAATACGCCAAGCGGATTTTCGTTTTGTGGATTTCCGGCATTTGGCAAGCAGGCCTGTATGCCGAAGCATTCCCGTTTTTCATAAAGGAGGCCCCAGTATCATGCATGTAATCGCCCTGACCGGGGGCATCGCCAGCGGCAAAAGCACTTTATGTGACGCGCTGCGTCGCCTGGGTGCGCCGGTCATAGACGCCGATCAAATTTCCCGCGAGCTCACCGCAGCAGATGGGGCAGCATTGCCCTACATACGTGCCGTGTTTGGTGACGGTGTTTTCACAGGGGATGGCAGACTGAACCGCAAAGCGCTTGCGCAAATAGTCTTTGAGCAGACGGATGCCCGCAAAAAGCTGGAAAGCATACTTCATCCCATGATCGCCCTGGAAATGCACAAAGAGCTGGATGCATTGCGCAGGGCTGGGGAAACTGCCGCCGTGATTGATGTGCCCCTCTTGTATGAAAGCGGCATGGAATCCATGGCCGATGAGGTCTGGTGCGCTTACATCCCCAAAAAGGAACAAATTTCTAGGCTTCGAGCGAGAGACCACCTTACGGAAAAGCAGGCCCGGCAGCGCCTTGAAAGCCAGATGGACCCGCAGGAGAAATGCCGCAGGGCAAATCATACCATCCGCACTGACGGAAGCGTTGAAAACAGTGCAGCACTCGTTGCCTCACTATGGGAGGAAACCCTCCGCACCCTGAAAAGCCAAGGGGGAAACCACATTGACTGATTATCAGCCCTCTCAACCTGCCAACGATGCTCTGCGCCCTGCCCTCTATCGCCCTCCAGTCCCTATGCAGGAAGAAATGGCCCGACCCGCGTCCCGGCCTCGAACCCATGCAAAAAAGCGGGCGCGGATGCCTGCTTGGCTGATGGTTACCCTGATCATGCTATGCCTGTTATTCATGGGATTATTGGTAGCCAAGGCAGGCATGGAGGGATATCTGAGCGCCCAGCAGGCACTTAGGCAAGCTGCTCACCAAAAGCTTCTAAACGAGCATCCCTTATACTATTTGGATGAGATAAAAGCCGCGGCTGAGCAAAACAATTTGAAGCCTTCCTTTCTGGCTGCCATTATCCTGTGCGAAAGCTCCTTCCGCGAGAATGCGGAAAGCTCCGTTGGCGCCAGGGGGCTGATGCAGGTCATGTCTGAGACCGCCCAGTGGATCGCAGGGAAACTGGGGGAAGAAAATGCCTATTCCTTTGACCGCATGTATGAAGCAGATTGGAATATTCGCTACGGTAGTTGGTATCTGGGGTACCTTTCCCAAAAGTTTGGGGGCAACCCCATCCTGGTAGCTTGCGCGTATCATGCCGGCCAAGGTGAGGTATCCGGCTGGCTTTCTGACCCTTCGTTGAGTGACGACGGTAAAACATTTCAAATTGCAGATATGAAAGACGGCCCGACAAAACAATATGCACAAAAGGTGGTACAGGCCTATGCCATTTATGAACGGCTCTATTTCACTCAGGAAAGCCCGGCTGTATAAGGGGTTGGCCTTGTGCCTGGCGCTCCTTTTGACATGCCCGGCAGCATTTGCCTCCAATGTGGGTACGGATTTGACCCTGGGAATCATCTCAACTAAAACCACGGAAATCCGGCCTCTGGAACCCTTGGAACGGGATATCGTATCGCTTTACAATATGGTGTATGAGGGCCTGGTGCAGATTGATGACGACTACCGTCCTCAACCCCTGTTGTGCGAACGGTGGGAGGAAACGGGCAACGGCAACACCTGGACCTTTTACCTGCGCAGCAACGTCACCTTTTCAGACGGAACGCCCCTTACTGCGGCGGACGTGGTAGCAACCGCCCAGTTTATACTGGATCAGGCCAACAATGAGGAAGCAGTCAACAAAGGTTATTATGGCAATCTGCGCTATTTTGTAGACAGTATCAAGGCCGAGGATGAATTTACCGTGGTGGTGAAAGCAAAGCGATCTTACTACGGCTTCCTATACGCCATGACCTTCCCTATACTACCTGCCAGCCGCATTCAGGATGCCAACCCTCCCGGAACAGGTCCCTATGTTGTCAGCGTTTTTGAGCCGCAGGATTACATGTGGCTTACCGCAAACCCCATGTGGTGGCAGGACGCACCTCAGGTGCAGGAGATTATGGCCACCTTTCACACCTCCAACAAGGAGATTATAGCCAGTTACGAGTATGCCCGGGTGGACACCGTGTTCACCCGCTCCGTAGCCGCCGCCCAGTACAAAAGCGGTTCCAACTCACTGCGGATGGACTTTCGCACCCCGCAGTTGGAAACCCTGCTGATGAACCAATCCTCCTTTCCCTTGGGAGAAATCAACATCCGAAAAGCCATCCGCTACGCCATCGATATTGATAAAATTGCTTCCCAGGTATATATGGGCATGGTCTCCCGCACCGATACGCCCATGGTGAACGGAAGCTGGCTGTATGCTGATATAGACGGCGTTTTTGAATACAATCCGGACAAGGCCCGTGCGCTCCTTGAGCAGGAGGGCTGGAAGGATTTAGACCAGGATGGCATTTTGGACAAGGTTGTAGCCGGTGAAACAAAACCAAAGCACCTGGTTCTGCGCCTGCACGTATATGAGGAAGCGGACAACAGCGTGCGGACAGAAACCGCAAACATGATTGTGGATATGCTGGCCCAGGTGAATATTGATGTAAATATTGTACCCACCACGTTTTCTGATGTAACCACCCGGCTTAAGGCCGGTTCATATGACCTGGCGCTGGTGGCTTACCAGATGGATGTGGCCCCTGACCCCGGCTTTATGCTTATGAGCAGCAACACCGGCAACTACTGCCGCTACAAAAGCGAGGACATGACCAAGTTGTGCAATACCCTGCGTTCAAAGGTTGACCCTAACGAATATGCCCAAACCATGATGGACATACAAAGAAAATTTGCGGAAGACTGCCCTTTTATCTGCATGTTTTACCGAAACGGCGCCATTCTCACCCGCAAGATGTACACCACCGTGCGGGATGTGCGGGAATTGGAGCTTTTGCGGGGAATCGCATCCTTCCACGAATAGCGGACAAAAATATTCCGCCCCTTGCCTGCAAAGAGCAGGAAAGGGGCGGTTTTTCTATGACCCTGCAAGCCTTTTATTATCCCTCTCTCTTCATTTTCTGGGCCAGGACATGCATCTGATTAAGCGTATTCCAATTACGGACTGTAGCTGTGGCGCATAATTTCTCCAGGCGTGGAGCCAATTTTGATGCGCGGATGCTTTCATGAAACAGAAGGTATACATTCCTGCCCATGATACAAAACCGACTTTGCTCT
>JAEVYX010000027.1 GCA_023392515.1 Bacillota bacterium
GTGTTATGCTGTTCATGAAGGGTAAGGCTCCTTTCAGTAAAGTTGTTGCTGCAACTCAACTATACCTGATTTCGCCTTATCCTTCATCCTTTTTTTTCATTGTCCAAAATGTATTGTAGTCCTACACCGGAACCCTCTTCTTTCCCTGCAATTACCCTTGTAATCTCAGAGGAGTATGTTACAATAAAGTGTAAGGCTTTCACGATTCTGCCATCCGAAGGAGTATCCGTTTTGACCGAAGAAAAAATTTCTACGTTTTCCCAATTGGATATCAGCCAGGAAGTACAAAAAGCTGTGGATAAAATGGGCTTCCACGAAGTGACTCCCGTCCAGGTACAAACCATCCCGGTTATGATGGCCGGCCGGGACATCATTGCCCTGGCGCCGACAGGCACCGGCAAGACGGCGGCTTTTGGCATTCCTATGCTGGAATATGTCAGCCTGACGGAGCAGCGCATTCAGGAAGTAGTGCTTTGCCCCACCAGGGAACTGGCGCTGCAGATTGCCCAGGAGCTTACGCATTTGGCTGCCTTTATCCCTGAAGTGCGCATCGCCGTTATTTATGGAGGGCAGCCCATCGCACGGCAGTTGGCCCAATTAAAGCGCAAGCCACAGATTATTATTGCAACGCCCGGGCGAATTTTGGATCATATGCAGCGTGGAACCATTCGCCTGGATCATGTGCATACCATGGTGCTGGATGAAGCCGATGAAATGCTGAAGATGGGCTTTGTAAAGGATGTAACGAAAATCATCGAGGCATCGCCGCCGAACCGGCAGCTTGTTATGTTCTCTGCCACCACCAACCAGGATGTGATGACCATTGCCTGGAAGTTCCAACAGGATCCGGTAGAGATCACCATTCCCGCCACCAAAGAAAACCGGCCGCAAATCACCCAATATGTGATTGCCAGCCAGCGGGAGAAAAAGTATGATCACTTGTTGTATCTGTTGGATACGGGCGTCTATCAGCGGATGATGATCTTTTGCAATACCAAGGATATGACCCAAAGGCTTTCCAACCGCCTGCAAAAAGCAGGATACAGTGCTGATTGCATCCATGGCGACATCAAGCAAACCCAGCGCAATGCGGTGATGCAGTCGTTTCGCAAGGGTAAGTTTCAGATTTTGGTTGCTACCGATGTAGCAGCCCGCGGCATTGATGTGGATGACGTGGAAGCCGTCATCAATTACGACCTGCCCAATGAGAACGAATACTACCTGCACCGTATCGGCCGTACTGGCCGGGCAAAAAAGCATGGCGTTTCTTTTTCCTTGGTGCCCTTTGCCGATAGTGTGCGCATGGACGAAATTTTGAAGTATCTCATCACCAAGCCGGTCCCCCTTCATTTTGACGAGATGGGCGTACTGGTCACGGAGGAAGGGACTCCCTTCTTCACCGACATGTAACATGAAGCGATCGGCTTTGGGGGAAGAGAAGCAGATCCAAAGCTGACATTCGCTTATAGTAAAAAGCCTGCCAACTCCCTTGTGGGAAGTACGGTAGGCTTTCTTGTTTCTTTACACGAAAGGGGAATGTTGTATGCAAAAGGGATGCGGCTATCCTGCTTCAAAAAAGCCATGAGAGGCCGGGGACAGCACTCCCTGACGCTGGGTTACTTTAGCGGACGGATCAGGATCAGCGGAGTCAATTCGTCTCCCTGACCGGAAGGGTTGTCCTTCAAGGCTTCCTGAAGCTCTTCATCGGTGAGGGGCATATTGGAGGACTTACCCAGCTGATCTCTTTGTATATCGTTGGCATCCATTAAAACCACGGGGATGCCCACGTCCTTACTGAGCTTTTCGCATAGCTCATCGGCATTTTGAGGGTTAATCAGAGCCATCTGCTTGTACACATCAAAACTGGAGCGGAAATAGAACCCGTCGATGCCGCCTACGCCCTTGCCGCAAACCTTGTAAAACACGCCATGGATTCCAAAGGGCCTTGTAACGGCACTTAAAAATGCGGCAAGCAATACACGGGGCAAACCGCAGATATCGATAACCAGCTGCAATTTGTAGGGCTCGTGCATACCCACGCCGGTATGGTTGATTCCGGCAAAACGCCACAGGAAATTAGCCCAAAAACCAGGCTTCACTTCATCCTTGGTTTTTACGGACTCCACACACATGCACATGACCTTAGCCCCGAAGGAAAGAACATCACCTTGTTGATACAGGGGCATTACATACCGGCGCACCAATTCCGCCTGATCTTCCCCTCGATTGACAAAATGGGTTTGTATAGCGAAGCGGTCATAGCGGCGTCCGCTCTGGCCGGTAATGGTACCCCGGTCGAAATAGACGATGCCGTCTTTTTCCCGGCGCTGCTCGTTCAGGTTACGGGATGCAATGATACCCATGCTGCCGTCCTCCCTGTTGATTATGGGACAAAAGCCCATTTTGGGCCATTGTACACCGGAAAGAATGCCTTGTCAATTTCATGGTGTGGAGATTGGGCACAAATCATGCAGGTTTGGCAAAATGCCATAAAAAACAAGAAAGCGGAACAACTCCGCTTTCACCGATCTTTGGGACGATAGGGAAGCATGGCCGCAATCATGCTTCCCTCCATTCCAAACAGACACCACATCTGATACTTTAGGCGCGCCACACCAATGGAAAGGATTGTGTGGCCTGCAGGCACAATCATCCAGCGGCTTTTTCTGGCTGGCATTCTTCCCGCAAAGCTTGAGCTTGCATCTCGTCCAGCTTTCGACTTAACCGGATCGCCTCTTCCAAATCGCCCTGCGCAAACTGGTTTTCCAACATCCGGCGGAAAAATTGGATTGCGTCCTTTTCCTCTGTACCTTTCATGAGAATTCCTCCTGTGTTACGTTATTAATTGAACCACTCAATATACAACATATGGTAGCCATTTTCCTTTCCATATACAGCATACACTGTTTTTCGCACCATTGCAACAGCGAAAGGAAGGGGCTTTTGTCGAAGGTTGTCATGTGAATGATATTTAATAACATTTACATATTTTACAACCTACACTATATATCGGAAATAAAATCAATTTTTTTAGCGGGGGATTGAAATCTTTTCTTGAAAATTGTATAATACGGTCACATCAAGCGATGATAGGCAACCGCCCGCTTCAAAGCCTTTCCAGAGAGCGCTGTCATGGTGCAAGACGCGCAAGGCAAATCCGGGTGTCCCGGCCTGGAGCATGCGGCCAATACCCGCCGTCCAGCCCCCGATACAGGGCCTTCAAGGAGGGCGCTTAGAGCGCCAAGCCGGGTGGTACCGCGAAGCATGCCTTCGTCCCTGCAAATAAGCAGCGGCGGGGCTTTTTTTATATCCCCGCGGCAATGAAAGAGAGGCTTCATTATGGCTAAGGAAAAAAATCAGGAGTTTGTACAGCATCTGACACCCCGGGATGTGGACTTTTCCCAGTGGTATACCGATGTAATTTTAAAGACTGAATTGGTAGACTATGCTCCTGTTCGGGGCTGTATGATCGTCCGTCCTTATGGGTACGCCATCTGGGAGCGAATCCAGCAGGAAATGGATGCCAGGTTCAAGGCGACGGGCCATCAAAATGTGTATATGCCCATGCTGATCCCCGAGAGCCTTCTGCTCAAGGAAGCGGAGCATGTGGAAGGCTTCGCTCCGGAAGTGGCCTGGGTCACCCAGGGGGGAAATGAAACGCTGCAGGAGCGCCTGGCGATTCGTCCCACCAGCGAAACCATATTTTGCGCCATGTATTCCAAGTGGGTACAGTCCTGGCGCGATCTGCCTATGAAATACAATCAGTGGTGCTCTGTGCTGCGTTGGGAAAAAAGCACCCGACCCTTTCTGCGCACCAGCGAATTCTTGTGGCAGGAAGGCCACACCATCCACGCTACGGCAGAGGAATCCCAAGCCGAGACATTGCAAATGCTGGAAGTCTACCGGGAAGTGGCGGAAACAGAATTGGCCCTGCCTGTATATGTAGGGCAGAAGAGCGACAAGGAAAAGTTTGCAGGTGCCAGGGCAACCTATTCCATGGAAGCCATGATGCAGGATGGAAAAGCCCTGCAGGCCGGCACCAGCCACAACTTCGGCACAAACTTTGCCGAGGCTTTTGAAATTCGCTATCTCAACAAGGACGGACAATTGGCCTATGTTCATGAAACCAGCTGGGGTGTATCCACAAGGCTTATTGGCGCCATTATCATGGCCCATGGCGACGAACGGGGCCTTCGTCTGCCGCCTCGCATCGCGCCCACCCAAGTGGTCATTGTTCCGGTAGCTGCCCACAAGGGCGGCGTAACGGAGGCCTGCGAAAAGGTGGCCGCTGCGCTGAAGGCAGCCGGCATCCGTGTCACCCTGGACGACCGTGACACCTACAGCCCCGGCTACAAATTTAACGATTGGGAAATGAAAGGCGTGCCCCTTCGCTTGGAAATCGGGCCCCGGGATGTGGAAAACGGGCAGGCATTTGCTTGCCGGCGGGATACGTTTGAAAAATTCGCCCTGCCTATGGAGGAGCTGGTAAGCCGGATACCGGTGATTTTGCAGGAGATTCAAGACACCCTGTATGCCCAGGCAAAAACATTCCGTGATGCGAAGACACGGGACGTCCACACGCTTGAGGAACTGGGAACGGCTGTGCAGGACGGCTTTGCCAAGGCCATGTGGTGCGGCTGCAGAGAATGCGAAGATGCCGTGAAGGAAAAGTTCAACGCCACCAGCCGTAATATGCCCTTTGACCAGACACCCGTTGGAGAGGTTTGCACCATCTGCGGCAAGCCTGCCAAGAAAGTGATGTATTTTGCCAAAGCATACTAAGAAAAGCACCCATAGAAATCGGAAGGGGAGGAGGAGTTTGGATGCCCAGTCTGGAAGCATATGAAAGCGGGCTTGACTATTCCTATGCTCCGGGTGTATTCCCTTCCCTGGAGTGCGTGAAGAAACGCCCCGGCTGTGTACGGAGGTTATTGGTACACAGCCAGAGCGGCAAAAGCGAAGGGGTGGAGGAACTGACCGCCCTGTGCCGGGAGCTGGGGGTGCGCATTGAAGAGGCGGACCGGGCTTTGAAAAGGATATCCGGCAAGGAGAACTGCTTTGCCGCCGTGGTGTTTGAAAAGTTTCAAGGTTCCATGTCTCCGGCCTGCCCCCATGTGGTTCTGCACCGCCCCAGCGATGCCGGCAATCTTGGCACGATTTTGCGTACAGCCTTGGGGTTCGGATTGAAAAGCCTGGCAATAATTCGTCCGGCAGCGGACGTGTATGATCCAAGGGTGGTTCGAGCCAGTATGGGGGCGCTGTTTTCCATGGAAGTTGCAGTATTTGACAGCTTTGAAGCATATCGGGCTGGTTTTCCAAACCATACGCTTTACCCGTTTATGCTGGACGGCGCATGTGATTTGGAAATGGCATCAAAATATGCAAAAGCGCCCTGGGCCCTTGTTTTCGGTAGCGAGGGGAGCGGTCTGCCTCCCTCCTTTTCCACCCTGGGCCAGGCGGTCCGCATTCCACACAGCAGCGATATTGATTCGCTGAACCTGTCAGTGGCCGCCGCCATTGGCATGTATGCATTCACTCAACCGGCGCAACCAAGGAGGGATAGCCATGTATGATGAAATTGTTTCTGCAATCACGCAAGCCGTTTCTTTTTTAAAGAAGGCAGGGTCCCTGGAGCCTGGAGCAATGGTAGTTTTGGGCTGCTCCACCAGTGAAGTGATGGGGGAAAGAATCGGCAAGGGCAGTGTACCGGAACTTGGTGTGGTCATTGCCAAGGCTATGGCCGAGGCTTGCCGGGATAATGGTTTGGTTCCTGCCTTTCAGTGCTGTGAGCATCTCAACCGAGCAGTTGTAATGGAGCAGGCAGAGCTTAGGAATCGGGGGCTGTGCCAAGTGGCGGCCATACCTCAGCCTAAGGCCGGGGGCAGCGTACCCGCGGCTGCATGGAAATTGCTGCAAGAACCTGCTCTGGCCCTGGCGGCCCAGGCGGATGCAGCCATTGATATTGGCGATACCCTGGTAGGCATGCACATCCGGCCTGTGGCCGTGCCTGTACGGGCGGAGCTTCGCAAAATAGGCCAGGCCAATCTGGTGATGGCCTACAGCCGTTTACCGTATACTGGCGGAGTTCGGACTGTGTATACGCTGGATTAGGAAAAATTCTGGCAAGAAAAGAGCTTGGAAGTGCGCGCACTGCCAAGCTCTTTTCTTGCCATACTGAAATACTATATTTTGTCCAGTTCGAACAGGTGATCCATCAACTGGGTGCCATTGTGCAGATAGACACCTTTGGACGCGGTCTCCTCATCCAGCTTGCAGGGCATAATTCCTGGGCGACGGCTGTCGTATAGTGCCCATGGCACAGGAGACCCGTCATGACCCCGCGTGGATAACAGCGTTAAATGATCGCTTAAAAGCAGCAGCCTGAAATCGCCAAAGGCAGGCATTTTATCAAGAAGCGGAGCGATAACCTGGGTATCCAGCCTGCGAATGGCCTCCAGCTTTCGTTCTACATCTCCCGCATGGGACATTTCATCAGGCGCCTCCACGTGTAGGGCGGCAAAATCATCGCCCGCTTGAAAGGCGTCCAACACTGCCTGTACCTTGCCGCCGTAATTTGTATCCAGGTCACCGGTGGCGCCCGGGACTTTCGGGGTACGAAGCCCTGCCAGGGCTGCAATGCCCCATACAAGGGGAACAGCGCTGACCACCGTGCCGAAATGGCCATATTTTTCCTGGAAGCCTGGCAGCTGAATGGCCCTGCCGGGGCCCCAGGGCCAAATCATGTTGGCGGGAAGCAATCCCTTGGATCTGCGTCTGATATTAATGGGATGAGCGTCAAGGATATTGAAGCTCAGGCGCATCAGCGACTCAATCTCCTTGGCAAAATGACCCTTGGGCCAATACGGCTCAATCGCCTTATCCAGTATATTATGCGGCTCGGTAAGGTCAAAGGATGCGCTTTCCGGGACGGGGCCGCCAAGCACGCCGATATGGCGGAACGTTCGAGTTATGGATACGGATAGACCGACCTTTTGCGCCGCCTCAGAAAATTCGGGGTGAGCCATCAGGTCGCCCATCAGGGTCTCGGCTTCATCCCCCTCTATCCCGCCGCCGTTATGGCTTCGGATGACGAGGCCTTCCTCCGTTTTTTCAATTGCACATAGGTTTACACGGAGAGAAACCTCTCCCTTTTTTAAAAGAAGGCCCATACCTGCTGCTTCCAATACACTGCGGCCGGTGTAGCATTGCCTGGGGTCATAGCCGAATATATTCAATATGGCTGTATCGCTTCCGGGCGCTATGCCATGAGGTACTGTTAAAGCAGTGCCGATTTCACTTTTCGCCAATTGATCAAAGGCAGGTAGATTCAAAAACCCCAAAGGGGTTTTGTGATTTAAGGAGGTCAGAGGCAAATCTGCCATGCCGTCGCCAATTACCAATAGATATTTCATAGACGTCACGTCCTTTCGCTACGAATACCAGTATACAACCAATGCCGCAAAATTCGCAACCGTCCTTCCAAAAAGGAACTGGGAATATACAATCTTTCCAACTGAAGATGTAATCTTTTGCCTTTTTGTGCTATACTATACCGTATGTTTTTTATTGGGGAGGGCTATTCTTGAAACGCATTGTACTGACTGGGGGCGGCACCGCGGGCCATGTAACGCCCCATCAGGCCCTTTTACCCCACCTTACCGCGGCGGGATATGAGATCCATTATATCGGCACCGAAAAAGGCATTGAGCGGGATATGATGGCCCCGCTTCCTCAAATCACGTATCATGCGGTAAAAAGCGGGAAGCTGCGCCGCTATTTTGATTGGAAAAACTTTACCGATCCATTTCGGGTGATCATCGGCGCATTCCAGGCTGCAAGGCTTATCGGAAAGATACGCCCGGATGTTTGTTTCAGCAAAGGTGGTTTTGTTTCTGTGCCGGTAGTGGTGGGAGCATGGCTTCATCATGTGCCTGTTGTGCTGCATGAAAGCGATTTTACACCGGGTCTTGCCAACCGAATCTGTGCCCGGTTTGCCAAAGAAATTGCTACTACTTTTCCGGAATGCGCAAAGGCTTTGGGAGAAAAGGCACAAATGACCGGTACGCCCCTCAGACCCACGCTATTCTCCGGCAGCCGTGCCCAGGGCCTGGCGCTTGCCGGTTTTTCCGGACAAAAGCCCATTCTGCTGATGATGGGGGGAAGCCTGGGAGCACAGAGCGTGAATAAGGTTCTTCGGGAAGCGCTGCCCCGCTTGACGCCTTGGGCTGATGTCATGCATATCTGCGGCAAGGGAAACCGGGATGAAACACTTCAGCATACCCCCGGCTACTGGCAGCGGGAATTTTTATCCGATGAGCTGCCCCATGCTTTGGCTGCAGCCGATCTGGTACTATCCCGGGCGGGGAGTAATGCCTTATGCGAATTTCAGGCGCTTTTAAAGCCTATGCTTCTGGTGCCATACCCCAAGGGTGCCAGCCGTGGAGACCAGATTTTGAATGCGGAAAGCTATCGCCGCCGGGGGTTGTGCCATGTGCTTTTGCAGGAAGACCTGACTTCCGATGCGCTGGTACATGCGCTTCAAAATTTGAACAAAGAAAAAGAATCCCTTCGGGCTGCACTGAAAAATGCACCTGCTGCCGATGGCACAAGGGCTGTTCTCGACATGATCGAAAATGTTCAAAAACCTTCATCTCGCTAGATATTTTGCATTTATTGTTTCATAGTTATTATTTTCTTGTATCTTTATACTCTGGAAAAGAAATGCCTCCACTCCCTTTTTGAAAAATGGGGATGGAGGCATTTCTAACATAAAGAAAGATAAATATATTTTTAACATGTCAATTTTTGTTGAAACGTGTCGAAATATTATGCAGGTAATAATTTGAAGTACCAATCAGAATCATCAAATGAAATCTATCAATATGGGAGGGTCGTTTTCAAAGAAGTAAGATGTCGGAAGCCAAGTAGACAAAAAATGTGATCGTTTGGAGAAAATTGAATATTCATGAGATCTATGGATCAACTCTTGCCTTACACACAAAGGGGGAACAGCTTATGTCGGAAAGACCAGACATTATGGTCGCAGAGACAGAGGACACGCAAAAAGACAAGTATTTAACCTTTTCCATTGGGAACGAAAACTATGGGATAGCCATCGGGCATGTCAAGGAGATTATCGGTATTCAGCCCATCACAGAAATTCCTGAGTTTCCCGAACACATGAAGGGGATCATCAACCTGCGCGGCAAAATCATCCCGGTGATGGATGTCAGACTTAGATTCAAAAAACCGCCCCAAGTATACAATGACCGGACATGCATAATTGTTATTGACATAGCGGAGGTTTCCATCGGTCTTATCGTGGACAGGGTCGCTGAAGTATTGTCCATCCCGGAAAGCGAAATAGCAGCTCCGCCTGAACTCAACAAGAGTTCAAGCAAGTATATTAAAGGTTTTGGAAAAGTCGGCAGTGAAGTCAAATTGCTATTGGATTGTGATATTTTATTGAACGAAGAAACAGAAAATTTGAAAATGTTTTAGGGGGTTCATTCCATGAAATGGTTTTATAACATGAAGGTATCTTTAAAACTGATTCTTGGCTTTGTTCTTGTTGCCATTATTGCCGGGGTAGTTGGCATTGTGGGAATATCGTCTATCAATACCATTGCCGAAGACGACGCCCAGATGTATGAAAATATGACGGTGCCGCTCTCCTATATGTCCAGAATTTCGACCATCTTTGAAAGGGTCAGAATTGGCAGCCGGGATATCGTATTGCTAAACGAGCCGGATGAAATTAAGGCAAAGGAAGATGCTATTGCAGAGCTTCGCAAAGAAGCCACCGTTAATCAGGAAGAGTTTGAAAAAAGAATTCTATCTCAGGAAGCAAGAAATGCATATGATCAGTTCGTGAAAACGAGAGCGGATTATGGGCCGTATCTTGAACAAGTGATTAAACTTGCAAAAGCAAATCAGGATACGGAAGCGATGAACGTTCTGTTTTCTGATGGCATGCAAAAAGTTGTGACTGCCGAGCAGGAGGCAATCAACACACTCGTTAATATGAAGACGGAGGACGCAAAAGAAAAAGCGGATTCCAATGCGCAGATGGCAAGTTCCGCAACCTGGTTGATGGTTTCATGCATTGCCGCTGGAATGATTCTCGCGGTTTTGTTAGGCCTGTTTATTTCCAGCATTATCAGCAAACCTGTGAAGAAGATGGCGACAGCGGCAGAACAGATTGCAGATGGTGACTTGAATGTTTATATTGATCTGAATACCAGGGACGAAATCGGTGCTCTGGCATCAGCCTTTAGAAGAATGTCCGACAATCTCAACGAAGTGATGTCAAATATCAACGCCGCCTCGGAACAGGTATCTTCAGGCGCCAGACAGGTTTCTGACTCTAGCCTGTCTCTCTCCCAGGGGGCTACCGAACAGGCAAGCTCTATAGAGGAATTGACGGCTTCCCTCGAACAGATTTCCTCACAGACCAAATTGAATGCCCAGAACGCAAAACAGGCGAATCAACTGGCCGGCGTTGCCCAGAATAATGCGGAACAGGGCAACATGCAAATGAAGGATATGCTCAAGGCTATGGACGAAATCAATGAGTCTTCCGCAAACATTTCGAAGATTATCAAGGTGATTGATGAAATAGCATTTCAAACCAATATTCTGGCTTTGAATGCTGCAGTGGAAGCCGCAAGAGCCGGGCAGCAGGGAAAAGGCTTTGCCGTTGTGGCGGAAGAGGTAAGAAACCTCGCGGCACGCTCTGCCAATGCAGCCAAGGAAACCACCGCCATGATAGAAGGCTCAATCAAGAAGGCGGAGGCTGGTACAAAGCTGGCGACGGGCACGGCGGAAGCTCTGGAAAAGATTGTGGATGGCGTAGCCAAAGCCGCATCCCTGGTGGGTCAAATCGATGTTGCTTCCAATGAACAGGCGACCGGCGTTGCTCAAATCAATCAGGCGGTATTGCAGGTGTCTCAGGTGGTTCAAGCCAACTCCGCCGCCTCTGAACAGAGCGCGGCTGCCAGCAAGGAACTTGCCAGCCAGGCGGATCTGATGAGAGAATCTGTCAGCAAGTTCAAGCTGAAAAAGGCAGACTACCCGAAGGCCAGACCCGGCGTAATCAGCCTGGAGGATCATGCCAAGACGGAGCGGCATATGGCTCGAGCGGAAGAAAAACCGATGCTAACGTCTGAAAAAGTAAGAATCAAGTTAAGCGACGACGAGTTTGGAAAATACTAAAAAATATTAAAAAGAGCTGGTTATGGCAGTCATTCCGTTAACCTTGCAAATGCTCTAAGCCCTGAGGCGATCGCCTCAGGGCTACATTTTTATACCAATTTTACAAATGCTACTATTATAAATGATTTAACTTCTTATGGTTGCTGTCGATGTAATTATTGTTAAAAAATCAGCGAATGGGTTATTGTGGAAAAAATTTAAAAAAAGGTGGTGAATTTATAATAAAAGGTATATAGCTGCAAAAAGAAGACAACGCTGCTATAGACCAAGTGTACTGCGCTTGCAATGATTGAAAAGTACATAAAACAAGCGAGGAGGTAACGCTATCATGCCGGTAAAATCTGAGGCGGAATTGTATGAAAACGAGGACACGCAAAAGGACAAATATCTAACATTTTCAATTGGCAGCGAAAACTATGGCATCGCTATTGGGTTTGTCAAAGAGATCATCGGGATACAGCCGGTTACGGAAATTCCTGAATTCCCAGCGCATATGAAAGGAATTATTAACCTGAGAGGAAAGATTATCCCCGTAATGGATGTCAGACTTCGGTTTAAAAAACCAGCCCAAGCTTATAGTGACAGAACATGCATCATTGTCATTGATATCTCACAGGTCTCTGTAGGCCTGATTGTGGATAGAGTTGCCGAAGTGTTGACCATTCCGGAAAGTGAAATCGCCGCACCGCCGGAGATTGGTAAAGGTGCAAGCAAATACATCAAGGGATTCGGCAAGGTAGGAAATGAAGTAAAGCTATTGCTGGACTGCAGTATTCTCATAAATGAAGAAGCAGAAAGCCTGAAACTGCTTTAAGGGAGGAATGTACAAATGAAATGGTTTAGAAATATGAAGATATCATGGAAGCTTCTCCTGGGTTTTATATTGGTTGCCGTGGTGGCAGGGGTCGTGGGTATTGTGGGCATTGTAAATCTTCATTCTATCGAAGCAAACGATACTCAACTTTATGAGGATATGACGGTACCTATTGCTCAAATGGCCCAGGTTGCAATGTCTTTCCAAAGGGTACGGGTCAACCTCCGGGACATTGTTTTATTGAATGAATCGAAGGATATTAAAACAAAGGAGGAAGGCATCGCACAAAGAAGGACGGAAATTGATACCAATGCGGTTGCCTTTGAAAAGACAATTTCCTTGCAATCCATACACGAGGCTTATGATGAATTTGTTAAAGCTCGGGAAGTTTTCGCGGGCTACATGGATCAGGTTATTACCATGGCAAAGGCAAATCGGGACGCCATGGCACTTGACTTAATTCAGTCGGAAGAGTTTATGGCGGCGGAACAAAATGAACAAAGTGCCATCTTAACGCTGGTTGAGCTCAAAAATGACGCGGCGAAGGCCAAATCTGAAGAAAATGCTCAGTTGGCCAGCATGGCTGTGATGACAATGGTTGGATTTATTGCCGGCGCCGTAATTCTAGCCATATTGTTGGGCTTGTTTATTTCCAATCTGATCAGCAATCCCGTGAAAAAGATATCCTCAGCAGCCGCACTGATTGCGGATGGAGATTTGAATGTTCAAGTGGAAATGGATACCAAGGATGAAATTGGTGCGTTGGCATCGGCTTTCCGAAGAATGTCCGACAACCTGAATGAGGCCATGTCCAACATAAATTCCGCCTCCGAACAAGTGGCTTCCGGTGCAAGGCAGGTGTCCGATTCCAGCACATCCCTTTCCCAGGGCGCGACTGAGCAGGCTAGTTCCCTTGAGGAACTGACGGCATCGCTGGAGCAGATTTCGTCACAAACCAAATTGAATGCACAAAACGCCAATCAGGCCAATGAATTGGCTGGCACCGCCAGGAATAATGCGGAACAGGGCAATTTGCAAATGAAGGATATGCTCAAAGCCATGGATGAAATCAATGAGTCTTCCGCAAATATTTCAAAGATCATAAAGGTGATTGATGAAATTGCGTTTCAGACCAATATTCTGGCTTTGAATGCTGCAGTGGAAGCCGCAAGAGCCGGGCAGCAGGGAAAAGGCTTTGCTGTTGTAGCTGAAGAGGTAAGAAACCTCGCGGCACGCTCTGCCAATGCAGCGAAGGAAACCACCGCGATGATCGAAGGCTCCATTAAAAAAGCCGAGGCCGGGACAAAACTGGCCACCAGCACGGCAGAGGCACTGGAAAAGATTGTGGACGGCGTAGCCAAAGCCGCAGACCTGGTAGGTCAGATCGATTCCGCATCCAACGAACAGGCAACAGGCATCGCGCAGATCAATCAGGCGGTGATGCAGGTCTCCCAGGTGGTGCAAGCAAACTCCGCCGCCTCTGAACAAAGTGCGGCAGCCAGCAAGGAATTGGCGAGCCAGGCAGAGCTGATGCAGGAAACCGTCAGCAAGTTCAAACTTAAAAAAGCGGCCTACGGAAAGACAAATCCCGGAACATATGGCATGGAGAAACATGTTATAGAGCAGGAACGCCAGGATCAACAGGGTGAGAAAAGAAAGCCTTCCATTGAAAGACCGACAATTCAGTTAAGCGACAGCGAATTCGGAAAATACTAAAAAGATAAGAGCGAAGTGTAGCGGAGTGTAAGAAACTCCGCTTCTTCTTTTCACCGAGCGTGGAAATCTGGTCGCTGCCATACAAAAAATCATCTTATTTTGCCTTGCTCGCAGCAAAGGAGAAGAGCTTATTCCCATCATTTAACATCATGGGAATAAGACCGGCATTGCAGAAAACAATAAAGGAAGAGATGATTTTGAACGGCGGTGCGCTATTGCTGCAAAGCGGCTTATGCCAAAGAAAATGTGGAGACAAAACCATTTCCGGCAGATGCCTTTCCATGGTTTGGCTTTGATAAGTCAGGGAGCTTTTGCACACAATAGCCGCGAGGAGGCGAATCACCTTGAATAAAAAATGGATTCTCACTATGCTGTGCGCGTTTGCGCTGATGCTGCTGGCCGGTTGCACAAGCAATGCGGATGTTTTGCCGTCTCCCTCGCCTGCAGCCACCACGTTGATGCCCAGCCCGTCGATCCTGCCTAGCCCAATGTTACCTGGTACCAGCCCTGGCACTACACCTACAGACACCACCGCGCCCGGTCAAACGGGCGCGGAGGGTGTGACTACCATCGAACAAGCCCAGCAAGTATCCGAAGATGTAACGACTGAACTGGAAAAGCTCAGTGAAGTGGATACGGCTGCTGCCGTTGTTATGGGTAAGACGGCCGTCGCTGGCCTTACCTTTGACAGCCAGTACAAGGGCGGTTTAACCACCAGGATTAAGGACATGGTCAAGGATCGGGTTAATACCGTTCAAACGGGTATTGACAATGTTGCCGTTACGGTTTTGCCGGAACAGGTGAAAGCCGTACAGGATCTGGCTGCCAAACTGAAGGACGGCGGAGATAAGGCCGCCATACAAACCCAGGTGGAAGCGCTATATAAGAACATTATGAGCAATAGCACCTCCACTACAGCGCCTTAATTTGTTGGCGCTGCATGGCCTTTCGTAAAAGCTTTCCCTATCTCCGGCTTTTTTTCGCGGTACTCTTTGCACCTATTGGAAAAAAATTTTCCTGGCGCGGCTTCTGATGACATATTCCCCCTACCGCCTCGCATAGGTTTTCCCCAAAGGGGGAAATGCGATATGGACTATACGGTACGTGCACAACGCTGGCATATCCTGGGGGCTGCGCCACTGGCTATCTTGATGGCCTTGGTTTGTTTGGCACTGGGACAAGCCGGTCTGACCGCCAGCATCTGGCGGCTGAACAGATGGGCTGCAGGATTTTTGCTTTTCTGGTGGGTTTTAGGTGTTGCTCTGGTGCGACAGACACCCTACCCATGGTTTTCCAAAGCCCCACAGGCCGCACGTCATGCCACGCGCATCCTTTGGGGCATTGCTGTGGCTCAACTGGTCTGCACCCTGACGATGCTGGGGGCACATGCTCTGTATAGCGGCCTTTTAGGGCGGCAAACCGCCTGGCTAGACGCGCTGGTGGCATGCGGCGCCCTCCTTTTGGGGCAGGCGGCGGGATGCCGGACCCTGTCCGTATTTTCCAGGCCCAAACCCTACCTGTATGGCAGTGTAACAGTCCTAATGGCCTTATGGGTACTCATGGCGCTGAAATGAATTCCCTATACGAGTTCGTTCAATCCGGCCGGAAAACAAGAAAGCCGCTTTTCAATCATGAGAAGCGGTCTTTTTTATGAAGGAGGATGGGTGGACAATCATATGTGGCTTGCCTGAACCGCCAATAAAAGCGCCGCATAATCGCCTATTTGCTCACCCAGCTCCGCTGGAAGGACTTTTAGGGCGGCAACAGAATCATAAAGCGCTTCCGCCTTCAGCGCTTTAAGCATTGGTTCACATAACAAATCCTCACACCGGGCATAGATGGATCCCAGCACAATACAGTCGGGGTTCAGCAGGTCCACAAGCAGTGCAAGGCCCTGCCCAAGCCTTTGTCCGCACAGGATAAAAACCTCCTGGGCGGCCTGATCGCCCGCACGTGCTGCCAGCGCAACGGTTCTGGCGCTGATTTCTTCCGCCCCCCAATAAGAAGGCTTTTCACCCCGCTGCATATATCCTTCGCCAATGGTGACGGCAAGCTGCCGAAGCCCGCCGCCGGAGCAAAAGCCTTCAAAGGAGCCTTGCTTTCCATAGCCGCTGGGCCCAAATTCCGATAGCCGCCAATGCCCCAACTCGCCGGCATTTCCGCAGGCACCCCGGTATAATTTGCCGTCCAGGATCAGCCCGGCACCAAAACCTGTGCCAAAGGTTATAAAAACCATGCGATTTGAACCTTTGCCAGCACCCCACTGCCATTCCGCAAGGGCGCAGGCATTGGCATCATTTTCAAGAATGGCCGGGGCGTTCAGCTCCCGTGTTGCCCACTGCGTAAGGGAAACACCGGTCCAGCCGGGCAGATTTGGTGGATTGAGCAGCATTCCCTTTTCTGCGTCCATGGGATTGCCCGCGCTGATCCCCACACCAAGGATGCGCTCTCCATTGCTGTTTTCCCGGGCAAGCTTGCACAACCTGTCCATGGCTTCTTCCTGTGTCCGCGGCGTGGGAAATGCGCTCCGGGAAAGCAGAACCGGCTTTTCCTCCTCCTTCCGGCCTATTATGGCAGCACACTTCGTACCGCCTATATCAAAACCTACATAGACACCACTCATTCAGGTTCCTCCTTTAATTAGCCTTACCATCTATCTATTTGGATTGTTCCATGAATTCGTTTTTGATGCTCCCTTTCCCTGCCGGTATATTGCGCGGCTGCAGACAGAATGTATTTTTGACATAAATAAGGGAGAGTACGGGCAAAACCGTCCTCCCCCTAAGTGCAGCTTCCGATTTTTATATGCCCCGGATTGAATCGTTGACTGTACGAATTTTATCAACATCCACCTTGGGATTTCGATGCATATCCAATAGGCCGTTAACTTCCTGAAACACATCGGTCAGCTGGGTGTAGCAGTAGCCTAGTATATAATCGTGGGCGCATAACGCCCGTGTGATATTTTCAAACCGGGCAAGGAAATTTTCCTCGGTATCAACTGCTCCGTTATATCCCCAATGATTGTCCTTGGCGTCACGGCTCATGGCGATTCCGCCGTATTCGCTGAGGATGATAGGCTGGCCGTGATCCTGATACCCCTTGGCCAACGTGGCCCGCACTCTCATGGGACCACATGTCAGCACCTGTTCCCGGGTAGCATACATGCCGCTGAGCTGCTGCCCATAGGCGGTATAGTCATGCAGAGCAAAAATATCGCTGTTTGGCTGTTCCCAACCATCATTGTTGCTGATAAGGCGCATGGAGTCCATTGCCTTGATGCGGGCATACAGACTGTCTGCAAAACGCTGCATGTTTTGATCGTGGCCGATCCATCGCACGCCCCAGGATTCATTCAGAGGAACCCATACAATAAGGCTCGGGTGGTTGTAATCTCTGCGGATAAATTCCGCCATGTCCCGGTGCAGCCTGTCCTGGCTTTGGCTTGTAAACCGGTAGGTGCTGGGCAGTTCGCCCCACACCAGCAGGCCTAATTTGTCGGCCCAGTAATAGTACCGTGGGAGCTCGATTTTTTGATGTTTGCGCGCTCCGTTATAGCCTAATTTCAGCGCCCATTCCACATCTGCCCGAAGGGATTCGTCGTCCGGCGGTGTAAGCAGTGTATCCGGCCAGTAGCCCTGGTCCAGCACGAGCTTTTGGTAGAGTACGCTTCCGTTTAAATAGATCATGCCGTTTTTGACTTGTATGTCCCGCATGCCAAAGTAGGTGTGGATGGTATCCAAACCTCCATCGGGATCAGTCAATGTGATGGTGACGTCGTACAGCGCCGGGTGGCCCGGACGCCACAGGTGGATGCCTTCTATGGGATCACCTTTTGAAAGGTGCAGTGTCAGGGGAAATTGTTCCTGTCCCTGTACTTCGTATTCACAGGCAAATACAGAATCGCCTTGATATTGAACCTGAACGGCCAACTTTCCATGAAAAATTCTACTAAGCGTAATCTCTGAGCGGGCACAGCCTTGACTGATATCAGGCGTGAAGTGTATGGCACTTATGGCAGTGTTTCCTTCAGCTTCCAGGTAAACGGTTTGCCAGATACCGCTCACCGGCGTATACCAGCATTCAAAGGGTTTGCCCAGCCAGCTTTGTTTGCCTCTGGGCTGGGTGGGGGAGAGGCGGTCCACAGCCCGGACGGTAAGCGTATGCGTTTTATCTTCACCTATATGGCGGATCACATCTGTAATATCAAAAGAGAAAGGCGTATATCCGCCTTCATGGGTGCCGAGATAGCATCCATCCAGCCAAACATAAGCTTCATAATCCACAGCTCCAAAGTGCAAGCGGCAGCGCTTGCCCTGCAGTTCCTTCTCCAATTTGAAGGTGCGCTGATACCACATGACCTCATGGTCTTTCAAATCATGAATGCCGCTTTTTTCACTCTGATAACAAAAAGGTACCAGGATTGCGCGGCTGAACTCATGCTTTTCAAACCAGCGCCCGGCTAATCCCTTATCTTCCTCGTCAAAATCGAATGCCCAGGTTCCGTTTAGGTTTTGCCAGGCATCCCTGTAAAAATCGGGGCGCGGATGCTCAGGCCAAGGCAAGCAGGATGATTGGCAGTTTTCAACTGTCATAAGATTAAAACCTCCTTGAACGATGGGGTAAAATAATGGCGTTTCTTGGCAATATATTTGAAACAACCTTTTGTACCTGTCTATTGTAGTGCGAAACGGTAAAAATTTATATGCTAAATCTGGTATATATTTTGTTCGGCCAATCTTCTATAATAGAACCATCGACAAAAACGGACAGTGATTGATTTCTTCATCCGAATAAGGAAAGGAGGCCTTTACGGTTATGCTACATTATAAAAAGCGTTCCATGTACAATACTGCGCGGCCGCTGTCACAGCGGATGGCGCCGGCCGTTTTTTTAGCACCGGCAGTGATTCTGCTCGTGGCAATATCGCTGATTCCGCTTTGCTATTCGCTGAACATCAGCTTTCTGAAATACAACCTGGCAAAGCCCGCAAAGACCATCCGGTTTTATGGTTTTGAAAATTATTTAAAAATGATGACCGATCCCAAATTTCTGGGCTCTGTTGTCTGGACGCTTCAGTTTGCACTGGTCAGCCTAGTGGCCGAAGTCTTGCTGGGGCTTGGCATTGCCCTGATGCTGAACAGTGACCGTGCGCAAAAAGCAAACGCGGTATTTAAAACGATGCTGATCATCCCGATGATGATTGCCCCCGTTGTTTCGGCAACCATATGGAAATTGATGTTTTACCCTGTATACGGTGTCGTGAATAACACCATAGAACTGCTTGGGGGTAGCGCAGTCAATTGGCTGGGAGAGGCCGCTTATGCAAAGATCGCTATTATCATTGTTGAGATATGGGGGGCAACGCCCTTCTGCATCCTTGTGTTTCAAGCCGCTCTGAAAACGGTTTCAACGGAAATGCTGGAGGCAGCAAGGGTGGACGGCGCATCCGCCACCCGGTCATTTTTCAGCATTGTTCTCCCGACTATCCGGAATTTTATGGCATTGGTCATCACCATTCGCTTAAGTGATGCGCTGCGTGCTTTTGACGCTGTTATGCAGCTGACCAACGGCGCTCCGGGCGTATCAACAGAAACCATCGGTACGACGATTTACAAGACCGCGTTTCGCTACAGCGACGTAGGCCAGGGGTCGGCAGGCGCGTTCATATTCTTTTTACTTGTTTCCCTGGTTGCGCTTGCATCCATGAGAATTATGAGAAAGCAAGCCGATTGAAGCTTTGTGAAAGGGAGGGAAATGTCATGGGCATGCATGCTAAGGCTCTTCGCCATAAGATATATTTGTTCCTTGGGCTGTGCTTTTTCACGATTCTTTTCATATTTCCCATCTATTGGGTGGTGACGATGTCATTCAAGGAAAAGGCGGACATCCTTATCACGGTTCCACACTATTTTCCAAAGCGGTTTACACTCTCAAACTATACGGATATCTTTGAAAAATCCGGATTTTCCATTTTTGCTTTGAACAGCGCGAAGATATCCATCATTACGACCTTGCTATGTGTAGCGACGGCATCTATGGCAGGATTTGCGCTGTCGCGCTATACGTTTCGCGGACGCGCCGCCGTATCCGGCGGGATTTTCGTCATCCGCATGGTGCCGGGGCTTGTGTATACCGTACCGCTTTACATCATCTATAACAAGCTTGGCTTGCTGGACAATCATCTGGGGTTGATCCTGGCATACTGCACATTCTCGCTTCCCTTGTCCATCTGGCTGTTTTTAAGCTTCTATGAGGAAGTACCCAAAGAAATCTACGAATCGGCCTGCATTGACGGGTGCAGCGAATACCGCTTGTTTTCCTCTATCGCATTGCCGCTGGTAATGCCCAGTATATCGGTTGTCGCCATCCTGTGCTTCATCGGCGCATGGAATGAGTTTGGTCTTGCGCTGACACTGACATTTAAAGATACGTTTAAGACGCTGCCCATCGCAATCAATTCGATGATCCAGCGCGAACGGGATACCCCCTTTGGATCCATAGCAGCGGCAGGAACATTGGCCATGGTTCCCGCGATCATCCTGTCGCTCACAACGCAAAAGTATATCGTGAAAGGTTTTACTGCCGGGGCTGTTAAGGGATGATTGATGCGTTTAGCATAGCATGCCCTTGTCAGATAAAAGACAAAACGAAAGGTGGATACTACAATGAAAAAGCTGCGTACCCTGTTATCAGCCGTGTTGGCCATGCTGCTGCTGTTGAGCAGCATGATAGCAGCATTGGCTGCCACATCCTACGAGACCTGCCTGAACCCCGCGTCTACGGCGGACCTTAAAATGACCTTGGAAAACCTTGACCTGGACGGCACGTTAAAGCCTGGCATGTACGAAGGCAAGAAAATCGTTGTAGCTACTGCGGCCGGCGATTTTGCGACCAGCATGACGGAATTTGCAAAAATATTCAAGGAACTGACCGGCGGCGAAGTGGAAGTGCAGTCCTTTGCTGACAACCTGTTTGAAAAGGCTCAACTGGGCCTTTCAAGTGGCAGACAGTTTGACGTTGTGCTCATGCCTATCGCATACATTCATTCCTTTGCGTATGCCGAATTGCTGACAGACATGACACCGCTTATCGAGTCCTATGCAAGCCCGAGCTTTGATATGGAAGACTTTATTCCGGGCCTGTTTGATACCTATGCCCGCTACAATGACAAGCTTGTGGCCCTTCCCTTCAAACCCGATGCAGAGCTTTTCTTCTATCGCAAAGACCTGTTCGAAGATGAAAAAGTAAAAG
>JAEVYX010000060.1 GCA_023392515.1 Bacillota bacterium
CTTGGCTATGGCGCCGTGTGTGGAGCGGTAGACGAGATTCGAACTCGCGACATCCACCTTGGCAAGGTGGCACTCTACCACTGAGCTACTACCGCACACATGGTGCCTTGGGGCGGAATTGAACCACCGACACGTAGATTTTCAGTCTACTGCTCTACCGACTGAGCTACCAAGGCTTGTTGGCGACCCGGAAGGGGCTCGAACCCTCGACCTCCAGCGTGACAGGCTGGCATTCTAACCAACTGAACTACCGGGCCTAATGGTGGGAACAACAGGGCTCGAACCTGTGACCCTCTGCTTGTAAGGCAGATGCTCTCCCAGCTGAGCTATGCTCCCTGACGCCATCGTCTAAGCGTTTGTAACGCGGCGACGTTGTATATCATACCCTGAATGACACTGTTTGTCAATAAGAAAATTGCATTTTTCCCATACTTCTTCCGCAGAATTTTTCCAAACACCAAATCAGTGTTAGGCCTATACATTTTTCGGGAAGATTCTTCCATCATTTCCCTACTCTTTCCATAAACTGCTTTTCATCCAGAATGGGAATATTGAGCTGTATAGCTTTCTCCAGCTTGCTTCCGGCGTTTTCACCACATACTACAAAGGCAGTCTTGCGGCTGACGCTGCCTGCTGCTACGCCGCCGTGAAGGCGTATAAGGTCCTCTGCTTCATTCCGGGATAAAGTAGGCAGTGTCCCGGTTACAACGACACTGAGCCCGCTTAAGGCGCCACCACCCGTACGTTTGGCCTCCTGGGGCGCAACGCCTGCATGGAACAGATTCTCTATCATCTCCTGATTTTCCCGAAAGGAAAAAAACTCCACAATGCTCTGGGCAACCACATCGCCCACTTCAGGTATAACCGTCAATTCTTCAAATGTTGCCTTTTTCAAAGCCTCCAAGGTACTAAAATGCTGCGCTAGGTCCCTGGCTGTCTTTCTGCCCACATTCGGGATGCCCAGAGCAAACAAAAAAGCGTCCAGCGTACAATGTCTGCTTGCCTCCAAGGCATTTAGCAGGTTATCAGCGCGTTTTTCCTGAAACCCATCCAATTGTAGCAGTTGCTCTCTGCGTAAGCTATAAAGCCCTGCTGCATCCCTTATATCGAATGCGTCATACAGCAATTCCGCTGTCTTCTCCGAAAAAGAGGTGATATCCATGGCATCACGTCCGGCAAAGTGTGCAAGCCTGGCCACTGCCTGAGGCCTGCAGGTTATACGGTTAAGGCAAAACAGATGCGCCCCCCGCTCTTCAAGCACATGTCCGCAAGCCGGACATTTATCCGGTTTTGCGATTACTTTTTCATCCGGAGAGACATCTCCGACCCGGCCTGTAATTTCCGGAATCACATCGTTGGAACGACGCAGCCACACTTGGCAGCCGATCGCTACCTTTTTACGCTGGATATCACCCCAGTTGTTCAGTGTTGCCCGTTTTACTGTGACGCCGCCAAAGTCCACCGGAGTCAGATGGGCCAAAGGTGTCAGCTTTCCTGTACGCCCCAATTCCCATGTAACATTCTCCAATGTAGATATATTTTCTTCCGCTTCAAACTTAAAAGCGACCGCCCAACGGGGAAATTTGTCGGTATAACCTAGCGCTTGGCGAAGGGAGAAATCCCCTATCTTGATGACCGCCCCATCAATCAAAAAATCCAACGCATGCCGCTTATCGATTATTTCTTGAATACCTGTGCGCAACTGTTCCAGACTATCAGCCCTGGTTAGGTAGGAGCTTGTAGGAAATCCATTCTCCTGCAAAAATGCCATCATGCCATCTTGCGTGTTAAAGGGGGGAGATTGAATTGCTCCCGTCTGGTAAAAGAAAGCATCCAGCTTGCGGGATGCAGTCACCGCCGGATCCAGGTTGCGCAGCGCGCCGGCCGCGGCATTCCGCGCGTTTTTAAGAGGTTCAGCCGCCGTTTGATTATATTTCTCCAGAACGGACAAGCGCATCAGGCACTCTCCCTGCACTTCCAAAAGGCCCTGGTAGGGAATGGTTAGCGGTACGGCGCGCAGCGTCTTGACTTGAGGCAGGATCGCCTCACCCACCTCGCCATTTCCGCGGGTAGCCGCTTGAACCAGCTCTCCCTTGTCATAGGTGAGGTTAATAGTCAAGCCGTCAAACTTATACTCAATATAATAAGTAATAGCGGCGGGATCGAAACCCGATTGCTGCGCCAACTTTTCCACACGATGAACCCATGCTTCCAATTGTGTGTCGCTTTGTACCTTATCCATGCTCCACAGCCGTACAAGATGCCTGTGCTGATTAAAAACGGCAAGAGGCTGCCCTCCTACCCGATGCGTGGGAGAATCGGGTAGGCGCAGCCCGGTTTCCTGTTCCAATACCGTCAACTCATCATATAGCCGGTCCCATTGCGCATCGGACAATATGGAGTCAGAGTTTTCATAGTACGCTCTGCTTGCTTCATTCAGGCGGTCCACCAAATGGCGCATCCGGCCTTCCGCTGGCATTTGCTGCGGATCGTTCATGGTATTCACCCTTTATCCCTATTCGCCAACCTTGACAATAGGCGCAATACTCAAAGAAAATTCTTTTGTGCCATAAGCAGCAAATTCGATGATGATACGGGCTTCCCCGCCGCTGCCTTGCACCTTAACCACATTACCTTCTCCAAACTTCTTGTGCATCACACGGTCGCCTGGAGAAAAAAGATTTTGCATGGCACTTTTCCCAAGTTCTCTGGCAGCCGAGGGTGCAAAACCCTTTTGTACCCCGGGAATGCCCAGCGCTTGCGGCCGCGGTGTAATTTGAGGCGTGCCAAAGGACAAATCGTGGGTACGGGCGGGCTTTACAGGCCGCTGATAGGTCGGCGAGGCAGGTTTGGCATTTCCAAAGGATCGTTCCATTTTTGATATCCATTCGTCATCCAACAGCCGCTTTGGAATTTCATTCAAGAAGCGGGATGGTGGATTATGAGACAGCTGGTTAAATAGCATTCGCTGGGATGCGTAAGATAAATACAACCGCTGCCGAGCACGCGTAATGCCTACATAGCAAAGGCGGCGCTCCTCTTCCAACCGGCCTTCATCCATCACCGAACGGCTGGATGGGAAGAGCCCATCCTCCAGCCCTGCAAGGAATACAATGGGGAATTCAAGACCCTTGGCGCTGTGAAGCGTCATTAATGTTACATATTGGGGCACGTTTTCTGACTGATCCAAATCAGTTACCAAAGCTACATTTTCCAGAAAGTCTTCCAGCTGCGGGTTATCTGCTTTCTTTTCAAATTCTTCTACCGCGCCGATGAGTTCCTGCATATTTTCCAGGCGATTTTTAGCCTCGTCGGTATCTTCCTGGGCATATTGCTCCTGCAAGCCCGTATCTTGAATAACTCTTTTTACAAAATCAGATAGGGACATTTCCTCTTTCATGGCTACCAGCCGGTTCATCAGCCTTGCAAAATCGCCCACACACTTTTTAGGACGAGCCGACAGGCTTTCCGGCATATCCTGCAGCGCACTGAACAAAGGCATGCTGTTATCCTGGGCGTGCCGGGCCAATTCTGCAATGGTTGCATCCCCAATGGCACGCTTGGGCTGATTGATGATACGGCGCAAAGATACATCATCCGCGGGATTCACTATCACCCGCAAATAGGCAATCACGTCGCGTACTTCTTTACGGTCATAAAAGCGAAGCCCGCCAAAAACTTTATAAGGGATGCCCGCACGGACCAGCATTTCTTCCATGACGCGGCTTTGGGCATTGGTTCGGTATAGAATCGCCATGCCGCCATATGATTCACCATTCAAGATTAGCTGCTGCATCCTGTCGCAAACCCAGGCAGCCTCTTCCCGTTCGTCGCCGGCGCAGAAAACTTTAATCGGGGCACCTTCAGGCATCTCCGTCCATAAGGCCTTTTCTTTGCGCCCTACGTTGTGGGCAATGACCTGATTGGCGGCATCCAGGATATTGGCGGTGGAACGGTAGTTTTGTTCTAGCTTGATGACTACGGCATCCGGATAGTCCTTTTCAAAATCCAATATGTTGTGGATGTCCGCACCCCGCCAGCCATAAATGGACTGATCGTCGTCACCTACTACACACAAATTACGGCTTTGTGCGGTAAGCAACTTTACCAGCATGTACTGGGCATAATTGGTGTCCTGATACTCGTCCACCAGCACATATTGAAAGCGGTTTCGATAGCTTTCCAGCACAGGAGGATGGTCTGCAAAGAGTTCCAGCGTGCGCATGATCAGGTCATCAAAATCAAGGGCATTTGCGCCCCTGAGCTTTTCTTCGTATAACTGATATGCATCGTAAATCATCTGGTTACGGTAATCCTTACTCGTTTCCGCAAACCAGTCCTTAGGAGCCAAAAGGCGATTTTTCGCATCAGAAATTTTCCCCTTCAGTTCCCGGGGAGGGAGAAATTTCTCATCCAGGTTCATATGTTTTAAGATTTCTTTGAGGACGTTCATCTGATCGTCGTCATCATAAATGGTAAAAGAGCGGGTATATCCTAGTTTTTCTATGTCCTTGCGCAATATGCGGGCGCACGAGGCATGAAAAGTAGAAATCCAGGCTTCTTGAGCTTGTTCTCCCACCAATTGCGCAATACGCTCCCGCATTTCCCTGGCTGCCTTATTTGTAAAGGTAAGGGCTAAAATTTGCCACGCAGGAATACCGTGGTCGATCAGGTTCGCCACACGGTACGTCAACGCCCTTGTTTTGCCACTGCCCGCTCCGGCCAAGATAAGCACCGGACCCTGCAATGTTTCGGCGGCCTTTCGCTGCTGGGAATTCAGCGTTTGCAAATTCATTTTTCTCTTCCTCTATCTTCCGTCAAATGATCTATCATTCCCCTTGGGAGTAAAGGCTCGGTGAAAGCTCTCCGCTTTTTTCCATCGCGTCCAGCACCCGGCTATATCCCTCAGCGCCATATAGCAGCGCCCGGTTTACCCGGCTGATGGTCGCAGTGCTGGCCCCAGTCTTTTTTGCAATTTCCTGGTATGTAATTTTTTCACGGAGCATGCATGCAACTTCCAGCCGCTGTGCTATGCTTCTTAACTCCTGAATCGTGCAGACATCTTCAAAAAAGCGGTAAGCATCCTCTACATCATGAAGCGCCAACATGGCCTGCATCAGCAAGTCTGTCTGCTTGGTCTGAATCTTTGGCATAAACACGGCGGCGGCCTCCCATGATAAATCCTTTGACATTTTATAAAAGAGCCTGTTTACTTAAAACAAAGGCTCGCGGCACAACTGATAATACTACCCCATAAAGTATACCACAGATTTTGCCGCAAGGAAAGCAAAATGAAAGAAAGCGGGGCTTTTCTCCTCCCGCTTTCCTCTTACAATTACTTCTTATCTGGTTTTTTTCCAAAAAGACCGCCCGTCATTTCGCTGGTGGAACGCTTTAATTTATCCAAGGTACCCTGCTTGGAACCAGTTGCAATCAGCGCATAGATCACCAATCCGGCCACAAAAACCCCAATCACCCATAGTATGCCGCTGCCTGCGCCTGCGTCACTTTCTGTCGAGGGGGTGTTCGCATTGTTCGTATTTCCGGTTGCGTTCCCGGGGCTTACATCACTGGCAGCGCCGGCCGCACCTGTAACGCCACCGTAAAGGGACTTATACAGCACATCTGACATAACTTCCGTTGCCTTTAGCGCACGTTCTTTGCTGATGGTATGGGTGCCAAATTCCAAAAGAACACTTCTGGGCGATATATCTTGATTGTAGGTCCCTTTCCCGATATAAATGTCTTTGATGAGCCCGGGATACACTTTATCCCCTACCGCTTTGATTTGCGCGGCAAATTTTTTGTTTGCGCTGCTGTTTTGATTGCTGCGTCCTACCAACAGTCGTACTTTGCTGGCGTTTTCTCCTTGTAGCTTGGTGGTATACTCCGAAGGATCAGGTATGCCATCTCTGTGAATATCAAATATCGCATCCGGGCCTGTTTGCAAAAGCTTTACCGCAGTTTGCCTGCTGCGGCGATATGCGCCTGCATCATGGGGATGATGGGTTGCGGTGCTGTATTCTACCGAAACGCCTTTTTTCTCAAATTGCGCTTTTAGCGCCTCTGCCACATCATAAATGCCGGCATCCGTCTTTTTTGAGCTTGCACCATCTGTAGGCACATAGCTCTCATCGCTATGTGTGCAATAGATGGCTATCTTCTTTTCACCTCCAGCGGCGGCTACAGGCAGCGATGCGTCCGCATCCAACCAGGAGACGTCCGGAAGCTCAAACAATCCTAAACTTTGTGCTACCGCTGTTTTTTTCGACTCATTTACGGAGATAATCTTAAAGTGCTTGTTATCCCCGCTGATATATTCGTCATCCGGTTCCGGTGTTCCGCAAAACGATGTTACTATTTGACCCTTTTCATCCATTATTTCGAAAATGGGCTCAATTTCTCCCTCCGCATTCTCCGTTTCCCCCTGCGCCATGGCATAAACAGGAGTCAGCATCAGGAGAATGAGTAAAATCGCCAGACTTTTTCTCATTTTTCCGTTCTTCCTTTCTCCTTGGGCGTGTGGATGTTGGAATCCTTGGGTGGGTTTTTCCCCCGTACCATCCGTTCAGCAACTTCCCCAATCAGTTCCGCTAGCAGCACCCCAATAATACCGCTGATGACCATGGCATCCAGTACGCCCGCACCACCAAGTACCAATTGCTGCTGTATTCCTTGGGACCAGTTCACAACCGCAACTGCTATATCCGCCAGGAGGACGCCCAGTACGCCGCAAATGAAAGCATTTCGGCGGGATCTGCCCAATAAGTAGGCTGCCAAACCGCCTACAATGCCGTACACATAGTTGGGATCAATCACAATCTGTTCCGGCTCATTGGGCATCACCAGCCCCAGCACATATACCACACCGGCCGTTAAAAGCGTGCCGATGACGGCTCTTCCCTTTTCCTTTCCCGTTTCGGCTTTGATAATCATCCAGAGACAGACTGCCACAGGAACAAGGGCGCCGCCTATGTTGAATTGCACCATACCGATTTGTATGTCCGGGATCAGCGTGCCAAAGAACATGGCTGCCACAATAATCAATGCCGCTCGGTCGCTTAGCCGCATCCTGTCCAACACTCGCTGGGCTACCCCAAAGAAAATCAATACCGCCACCGCGGTGAGCAATATCATGCCTATGGACACAAGCCGATTCCTCCTACGCATTCATTCACGAGAAAGTGTTCCCTGCGTGAAAAGAGAATATGCGTACACGCATCCCTTGGGGAGACGATTGTGAAATGCCCCAAAATGTGGTATAGTAAAGAGTATGGAAACGAATTTACAAGGAGCGAGACCATGACGCAAACCTATGATGCAGGCAACATCCAGGTGCTGGAGGGACTGGAAGCTGTCCGCATGCGCCCGGGGATGTACATCGGCTCCACCGGTGCCCGAGGGCTGCACCATCTTTTATGGGAAATTGTGGACAACGCCATTGACGAGGCGTCTAACGGCTATGCTACCGAAATCTGCGTAACGCTGCATAAAGATGGTTCGGCAAGCGTTTTTGATAATGGCAGAGGCGTGCCGGTGGATATACATCCAACGCTGGGCATTCCGGGGGTGGAGGTCATCTATACCCGGCTTCATGCGGGTGGAAAATTCAACAGTGATAATTACAGCTATTCCGGGGGGCTGCATGGGGTGGGCGCCTCTGTGGTCAATGCGTTGTCCAAGTGGGTCACCGTCGATGTTTATAGGGATTGGACCCATTACCGTATGGAATTTTCCAGCGAGTTTGATATGCTGCAAAGTAAAATTCTTGCAGGCAAGCCCAAAGGCGGTCTTCAATCTCTGGGAAACACCCGCAAGCGCGGCACCTTGGTCCGCTTTTTGCCAGATGATACCATTTTTGAAGAAACCCATTTCAATGGAGAAATTGTATCTCGCCGTTTGAGGGAGTTGGCTTACCTCAACAACGGTGTAGGTATTGTTTTTGTAGACGAGCGGGTTAAGGATGAACATTTAAATCGGCAGGAATTCCGCTATGAAGGCGGTATTTGCGATTATGTCAAATACCTCAACGAGGATAAAACAACCCTGCATGACACACCCATCCTGTTGGATGGTAAAAAGGACGATGTCATCTGCCGGGTGGCCATTCAATATACCGATGGATATACGGAAAACCTTTTTTCCTATGTGAATAATATTCCCACAGCAGAAGGCGGCACCCATGAAACAGGCTTTCGGACCGCTTTCACCAAAGCCTTTAACGATTACGCAAGAAAGATTGGCGCACTAAAAGAAAAGGACAATAACCTGGCAGGCGAGGACTTCCGTGAAGGCATGACCGCTGTTTTGATTTCTATGGTAAAAAACCCCCAGTTTGAAGGCCAGACAAAAGGCCGGCTGGGAAATACCGAGGTGCGTCCCGCAGTAGAGGCCATCGTTGCGCAAAAGCTTGCCGAATATTTGGAAGATTTGAAAAATCAGGAGCTTTGTCAGAAAATTGTGGAAAAGGCCATTCGCTCTGCCAAGGTGCGGGAAGCGACACGCAAGGCACAGAGCATGGCAAGGGCCCGAAATCAGTTGGAGGCCGCTCCGCTGGTGGGCAAGCTGTCCAGTTGTACAGGCAGGAAGGCTTCCGAAAATGAGTTGTTTATTGTAGAAGGCGATTCTGCTGGTGGAAGCGCAAAGCAGGGCCGTGACCGGCGCTTTCAGGCCATTCTTCCTTTGCGCGGCAAACCCTTGAATGCGGAAAAAAAGCGGCTGGATCAGGTTTTGAGTAATGAGGAGTTCCGCACCATCATCACAGCGCTTGGCACAAGCATCGACGAGGACTTCGACCTGAAAAGCCTTAAATATAATAAGGTCATCATTTTGTCCGATGCAGACCAGGATGGCGCACATATCAGAGCAATTCTCCTCACGTTCTTTTATCGTTATATGCGCGAGCTGGTTACCGAAGGGCACGTTTATATCGGCATGCCACCGCTTTACCGTGTGCAAAAGGGCAATGATGTGCAATATGTATACGATGATAAAGCTCTGCAAAAAGTGCTCAAGCATGTTGGCCGCAACTATACCCTTCAGCGGTATAAAGGGCTTGGGGAAATGAATCCTGAACAATTGTGGCAGACCACCATGGACCCCGAAAATCGAAAGCTCCTTCAGGTGACCATTGAGGATGCCGCCCAGGCGGACCGCATCGTCACCATCTTAATGGGGGACAAGGTGGAACCGCGCCGCGAGTACATCAGCCAACACGCCAACTTCAATAGGACGGATGATTTTGTCCCCGTTGAAGGGGCTTCCGCAAAGGAGGGGAACTAAATGGCAAATCACGATCAAACCCCTCCCATGGGTACCACAACTCAAATAGTGCAGACTCCTATGGAGGATGTCATGCACCAATCCATGATCCCCTATGCGGAATATGTCATCCTGGAGCGGGCTCTGCCCCGGGTGGAGGATGGCCTAAAGCCCGTGCAGCGGCGCATCCTTTATACCATGAGCGAGCTTTCCCTTGCTCCGGACAAGCCACACCGCAAATGCGCCCGTATCGTAGGCGACTGCTTGGGTAAATATCACCCCCATGGAGATACCTCCGTGTATGATGCGCTGGTGCGCATGGCACAGAATTTCTCCCTGCGGGGTATGCTGGTGGACGGTCATGGCAACTTTGGTTCCATCGACGGCGACTCCGCAGCCGCTATGCGCTATACCGAAGCCAAGATGACGCCACTTGCCCTGCTGATGCTCCGGGATATCGAAAAAGATACAGTCCCCTTCCGTTTGAATTTTGATGATACGTTAAAAGAGCCTGATATGCTGCCTGGCCGGTTCCCCAACTTATTGGTAAACGGGGCCAGCGGCATCGCCGTTGGGCTTGCCACCAATATCCCGCCCCATAACTTTCACGAATCTGTACAGGCGGTTATTGCCCAAATCGATAATCCCCAAATCACCACCCGTGAACTAATGCAGCATATCCCCGCCCCCGACTTTCCTACCGGCGGTGTACTTCTAGACACGGAAGAAATAGAAAAGGCCTATGAGACGGGCCGCGGGCGGCTGCTGCTGCGAGCAAAGGTTCATGTAGAAAACGGAAGCAGCGGCAGAAAGCTGCTGGTTATCACCGAGATGCCCTACCAAGTGGCCAAGGCAGCCATGTTGGAGAAAATACTCAAACTTTCCGAAGAGAAAAAAGCGGTGCTGGGAGGCATCTACGATATTCGGGATGAGAGCGACCGCACGGGCATGCGGGCAGTCATCGAACTTCGTAAGGAAGCCGACCCCCAGCGTGTACTCAGTTACTTATATAAATATTCCGATCTGCAAGTAACCTTCGGTGCCAATATGGTGGCTATTGCTGAGGGAAAGCCAGTGCAGATGGGGCTTAAGCAGATTATCGGCCATTTCATCCGGCACCAAAAAAATGTGGTGACCAGGCGCACCCAGTATGATTTGGATCAGGCTAAAGCCCGGGCGCATATTTTGCAGGGCTTGATGATCGCTGTAGATAATCTGGATGAGGTTATTGCGCTTATCCGGGCAAGCAAAACGCCCAAGGAAGCGAAAACCCGGCTCATGGAACGCTTTTCATTAAGCGATATACAGGCCCAGGCTATTCTGGATATGCGCCTGCAGCGGCTTACCAACCTGGAAATCATGGCTCTTCGCAAGGAGTATGAGGAAGTCTTAAGGCTTATTGACAAGCTGGAAGGTATTCTTGCCAGTGAAAAGAAGCTTCTGAATGTTATCAAGGCCGAGCTGTTGGAAATGTCTCAGCAGTTTTCCGATCCCCGGCGCACCCAGCTCATCAAAGAAGAAGAGGATGCCGCACCTGTGGAGCAGGAGGAAGCCGTTCCGGAAGATGCGGTGGTTTTGTATACCTTTGGCGGACAGCTTAAGCGCATGTATCCAAAGTTCTATGAAAAGCTGCCAGTTCCAGATATCCATGCCAATGGTTTGGAAGATGTGCCCCGGTTCTTGTTTGCAACGCAAACAGATCATACGCTTCTGTTCTTCACCAACCGTGGCAATTGTTATCCACTCAGTATTGGAAGCCTGCCAGAAGCCAACCGGCCAAAAGACCGGGGTGTGCTGTTGTCTGGCGTATTGGCAGGGCTGGAAGATGGTGAAACCCTTTGCCAGCTCTATTGCGTTAAAACTGCGCAACTGTCGCAAATGGACGATTTCCTGTTCATAACTGCTCAAGGAATGGTCAAGCGTACAGCGGCCGCCGAATATGATGTGCGCCGACAAAAGTTTGCAGCCCTTAATCTTAAGGATGGCGATACGCTTATACAAGCATTCCCTGCCATGCCGGGTCAAGACATTCTGCTAATAAGCCGAGATGGTCAAAGTATCCGCTTTGCACTGGACACCGTGCCTGCCATGGGCCGTTCATCCGGAGGTGTAAAAGCTATACAATTGGAGGGATCTGATACGGTAACCTGGTCCGGTCAGGTATCAGCAGATAATCAGCTTATACTGTTTAGTGACCGCGGCAATGCTAAAAGAGTTCTCGCTATGGAATTTGAAGTTCAAGGGCGCAATGGCAAAGGCGTCCGTGCATTCTCCTTCAATAAAAACGGCTCCAATGGCACGTTTGTCGCCGGCTGTGTCTCCATTGGGAAGGAGCCTGTAAGCCTGGTCGTATTGCAAGCCCAAAGTGCTCCTACCTTCCTCTCTTCCGAGGAAATCGTTCTTCAATCAAAATCCGACAGGGGTAAACCCTATGTGATGGCGCTTATGGATGATGTGGTCACCGGGCTTATAACTGGTGTTTCCGCCTCAGTTACGCCATAGCTTAGGATTTAGTGGAATAGCATTGAGTCCCGGCCCTTCAAGCCGGGATTTTTTTCATGTAAATTTTCACGTCTTTACAATCATCGTTCCTTTTCAAATCGTTGTATTTCCATAAGGCATACTGTCCTTTTCTTTCGCATAGGGATAGGCAAAGGATGGTGGCACAGCAATGAGCAATAATCCTATGCGCTTAAAACCCAAGGGGTTGCTGAGCGGAACGCCGGAGAAAAAACCGGCTCCGCCTCCCCAAAAATTCTTGCAAAAGGCGGCGTCTGCCGTAAAAAGGATTTTCCTCGGCGCTGGCCGGGCGCTGCGGAGTCAAGCTGCAGGTCAATTGGCGCTAGCGCTATGTCTGGCTACTGTATCTACCCTATATACTACCGGCTTGAAGGATGAAACCGTCACAGTCCTCAGCCATAAGCGAGAACTTCCTGTATACAGCGTGGCCAGGCAAGATAAGGTTATTTCCATCAGTTTTGACGCGGCCTGGGGAGGAGACCAAACCATAGCGATTTTGGATATCCTGGATGAATACGAAGTGAAAACAACCTTTTTCCTGGTCGGTATATGGGTTGATAAATACCCGGAACTGGTGAAGGAAATTTTCGCCCGTGGGCATGAAATTGGCAATCACTCTGCTTCCCATCCTCACATGAGTCAGCTTTCCCAGGAAAAAATACAGGAAGAATTAAGGATAATGAGCGATAAGGTGGAAACACTAACGGGTGTGCGCCCCACCTTGTTCCGCCCTCCCTATGGAGACTATAACGACCGGTTGGTACGCGAAAGCAGGGCACAAGGTTATGAAATCGTTCAGTGGAGTGTGGATTCGCTGGATTGGAAAAACCGGGGAGCCGAGGACATCATCAAGCAATGCACCAAGTCCATAGAGAATGGCGATATTGTGTTGTTCCACAACGATTCTCAGTATATCCTAAATGCGCTGCCTACGGTGCTTAATCACTATCAGGATCTGGGGTTCAGCATAATTCCAGTCTCTCAAATTCTACTCTCTGGAGAAACAACAATTGATGTGCAGGGTAAGCAACATCCCATCCATTCTGCCTCCCCTGCACCCACGAGGTGAACTGCAATGGAAGAAGCCGGCAATTTGCTGCGACTAAGCGGCACACTCTATGATGATCCCGCATATGGGCATGAGGTTTTTGGCGAACAGTTTTTCTATGCCACACTTTCCGTTCCACGCTTATCCGGCGCAGAGGATTTATTGCCCATAACGTTAAGCGAACGGCTGATGGAAAACATGGAATTGGTGCCTGGCACTCCGTTATCTTTGGAAGGACAGCTGCGCAGCTATAACAAAGTCATGGATGGCGTTGGCCGCCTTTTGATTACCGGTTTTGCCCAGCGGTTATTATCGGCAGATGAATCGCAAAACCCTAATCAAGTGCAGCTCTGCGGCGCATTGTGCAAAGCTCCCTCCTACCGCACCACCCCTTTCGGGCGGGAAATTTGCGATTTGATGCTGGCTGTCAACCGGGCATATGGGAAAAGTGACTACATCCCCTGCATCACATGGGGACGTACCGCACGTTTTGCCAGTCATCTGCACGTGGGCGACCACGTACAGCTTTTAGGCCGCTTTCAAAGCCGGGCATATCAGAAGCAGATGGGTGACGGCACGGTTCTCAACAAAATGGCCTATGAAGTTTCTGTAGGACGCCTGACTCTGATGACTCAATGCAGACCTGTTCAGGAAGATGTGCCTTTCCCGGATAATGTTTGCTATTCATCTCCGCCGGAAATCGTATAGATAATAGCATACATTTTGATTTCAACTCCTTCCAATTTAGGAAGGAGTTCTATTTTATTTGGCAAATTGTCGGAAAAGTATTCCCGATTTCGCAGGAAAGGCTTGCATTTCGCATGGATGCGTGGTATAATAACTCTTGCTGATTTACGCTGATTCAAGGAGGTGAATGAAATTGCCGAATATCAAATCCGCTATCAAACGCGTCAAGGTCAGTGAAAAGAAGAATCTGCGCAACCGGATGGTCAAGAGTGGCGTGAAAACCGCCGTCAAGAAGTTCCAGGTTGAGTTGGCTTCCAATCCGAGTGCTGCCAACGTGCAGTTAAACGCAACCACCTCCGCCATCGATAAAGCGGTCGCCAAGGGCATTATGCACAAGAATACCGCCAATCGCAAAAAGGCTCGCTTGGCCCATAGCCTGTCAAAAGCGGTTGCTCAGTGAGTTGCCAGATAAGCGCCCTGTTCCAAAGCGAAAGGGGCGCTTTTATTATGCATACAAGAAAGGGTTTTCAATAAAAAAATGCCGGGAGAAAAATGATTTTCTCCCGGCGTCTTTTTATTGCCAATTTTGCGTAGGAAGAGGTTGAATAGCTGCGGGGCGATTCGCTCCCTCGCGCAACACGAACCCTAAATCACAATCGAAATTATTGCCATTGCTTTCCACCATTACATCGCCCGTTGAAGCAGTACCCTCCTGGGTCTCATTCAAGGCACTGCTTAAAATGGGATAATCTTCCCGACGCAGTGTTGGCATAATCTCGTTATACATATCCACTTGCACCTGGCTTAGCGTGGGATATACCCCTGTAAACAGATAGTATCCGTATTCATTGGTGGTAGCAGAAGCCACTGCTTGCCCTTCCTGATATAAAGTGACGGTCAGGCCGGGAATGCCCGGTTCTCCCGTATCCTGCAATCCGTTCTTATTTTCATCAAGCCAAGCAAAGTCACCCAATTTTCCGGTTCGTACCGCACCAATATCCATCTTTACTCTGTTTTCTCCCATACGAAGGGAGAAGGGGGCACATATTCCCGATACCATATCAGTTACAATGCTGATGCTCTCTTCTTTAGCAAGACGAGCATCCGTTGGTTTCACAAAGAGATATTCGCTAGGCAGCTGAGCTGCAATGACATATTCCCCCGGCATCAAGAAGTTGAATTGGTATTTACCGTCTTCACCCGTTGTTATGCTCTGCAACACTGTATTGAGATCATTTGCGTTGTATAACACTGCAGTAACTCCGCTAAGCGGTGAAATTACGCCTGCCGTATCAGCCCAAGCCGTGCCTTCGATGTACGTATATTCACGGACTCCTGCTCTAAGGTCGGATAGCAATTCCCCTTCCCGCAGTTCAACACTGCGGCAGGCAATGGTTCCGCTTTGCGCATCGGAGAAAAGGTTTTCGCCGGCAGCCATGTCAGCTGCAACGCATCGGTCGGGCAAAGATATGGTGATGTCATATGTTCCCGGCAGCATGTTATACTGGGCAAAAATCCCCTGCTCATCCGTCCTTATACTTGCGACTACTTGACCACTCACAAGATCATTCAGTTGAACATTCAAACCGGAAATCGGCTTTTCCTCGCTGCCCAAACGGCCATCATTGTCCGTATCCATCCAGACAAAGCCTTGAAGCCCGGCAGGCAATACACCACCCACCAATCGGCCATCCATGGTTTGCCCCATCTCCAGGGCTATTTCTACGCTTGCCTTATTTGTCTGCGCACTCGGCAGAAGGGATAATTCCGCTTCCCTTGTGATTATCATTCCTTCTGGGAGCGTAACTGTCAGGGTGTATACATCCGGGTGTAAATCTTTCAGATAAAAAGCCCCATCAGTCCCTGTAGTGACAGCAGTTGCCTGTAAGCCAGCCCTTTGAGGCTGAAGATTGATCTTAACACCCGTTAGAAGCGGTTCTCCTTGATCTATCCGGCCATCACCGTTCCGATCATGGAAAGCAGTTCCTGATATCGCCCCCAAGACAACAACACCGCATAATGGTGCTTCCTTATCCTCACCCATGGCCATATCCAACCAGTCGCTGGATGCAATTCTATCCTTGGATGATATTTGGCTGCCGCCTGTGGTTTTACTTGCATAAATGACGTTCTCCGGCAACTCATACCGCAAGGCATGCCATCCTGGCATAACTCCAGTAAATACATAGCTGCCATCCTCTTCGGTTTTTACAGTCGAATGTACTGTACCATCAAAGTCAATCAACGACACGATAACGCCCGGAAAACCGCCTTCACCCTCTGACAGAAGTCCATCGTCATTTTTGTCGGCAAAAACCTGACCGTGCATCTGGCCAGAAAGCAGCAGGCCTGCATAAATACCTGTTATATTCTGCCCCATGGCAAGATTTATGCCTTCGGTAACTCCGCTTTGCTGCTCATCCGACACGATATAGCTGCGCATTTTTCCGCTGCCATGCATGGTGATGTGATAACCTTCCGGCACACCTATCTGAAGGGTATAGGTCATTGGCATGAGTTGGGTAAAGGTGTAACTCCCATTCTCGTCCGTCACCGTTCGAGTAAGCTCATTTCCCTCCGAATCCATAAGCACAACAGTAACGTTTGGAAAAGGATTTTCTTGATTTTCATAGGTTCCGTTATAGTTCTCATCCACAAACACTGTACCGGACAAGCTGCCCGGCTTAACCGTACCCAGGCCCAGCTGCATTAAAGCACCATCAGCCACACCCTTGATATCTACAGTCGCATCCTTTCGGCTGTTCCGGGTCGCAAATCGGTTTTCAAACGCAGCTCCTTTGTCGCTTATTCTGGTAAATACCAAGGTTTCATCCGGCAAAACAGCCCGGACCTGATAATCTCCTCCACGTAAGCCAACAAAACGGAAATCTCCGTTTCTATCTGTGATGGCTCGACCTAATACAGCATTGTTAGCGTATTTGGTCAGCTCCAGCGTTACCTGATCCAAAGGCTCCTCCCCTTCATCCATCAATCCATTATAGTTGGCATCCAGGTAGGCCTTGCCTTCCAAAATCGTCTGTTTGATAAAACCAATATTCTGTTCTGTCTCCCGGGTTCCCGTTTCAATCGTATATTGGCGCACGCCTGTTGCGGAACCCTCCTGTGTCAGAATTGACCGCTTTTCTCCTCCAGTCTGGCTGAATCGGGTAAAGGTCATACCGGTGGAACCCGTAACTGTCATTGTATAGGTATCGGGGCGCACCTCCAGCGTATAAAAACCGGTTTCGTCAGTGGTTAAGCTGTAGTTATAACCATATTTTTTTCCAGTGAGGGTAATTAAGCAATCTGCTTGGCCACCCTCCTGCTCTTCCATGATGCCATCTCCGTCTTGATCGTACCAGACCTTTCCGGAAATTATGCCGGTTCTGCCTCCGCCAGCACCAACGCTCACATTTTCCCCTTCTCTGAGGGTAATTTCTTCCGTCATACCCTGCCGACTATCCGCCTTTTTCAGGGCGCTTGCTTTATCGCTTATGCCACTTCCCTGCGTTGTAAGCCAGTATCCTTCAGGCAGTGTGAAGCGGACGCGGTAGGTGCCAGGAATCAATCCGTCAAATACGGCCTGTCCATCCTTATCGGTCACACCGGTTGCAATAACCGTCTGCCCGTCCCTATCCAGCAATTCCACAGCAGTGCCTTCGACAGCCCTTTCGTATACGCCCCGCTCCCCATCGTCATTGCTATCCCAGAAAGATACTGCCGTAAGCTTAGAGGAAATAACAACACCAATGTCAACATTCTTTTTCGTCATGCCGCTTTCCAGCACAAAGGGAGCCGATACACCATTCTGATCTACAAAGCTATCCTTACCGGATTTTGTAAAGCCTCTTCCATCGGGCAAAAGGACACTGATTCTATAGGTACCCGGCATTACCCCAGACAATGCATACGTGCCCTCCATGCCTGTCGAAATGGTTTTCAGTGCCGTCCAAACACCCCTTATCTCATGCTCCAATGTTACATTTGCGCCCGTAAACGGGGCTTCTTTTCCGCTATAGATGCCGTCTTGATCCAAGTCCTTCCACGCCCTGCCGCTCAAGCCCGCGGCCTGGGTCAGTGACAGCGCCGGTATTGATGTCTCCTTGCCATCCTCAACCTTTGCTTGAATGGATGCCGCTGCTCCTTCTTTTTGCATCGAGAGCTGCCAATCCGTTTTTTCATCCTCAATCATGAGCACCGTGCCGGGCAGCACCGCCTGAGCCTGATAGATGCCCGGCAGCAGGTCATCAAAACGGCACCATCCGTCATCATTTAACACGCCTTGCTGTGTTTCAACCCCCGTCAAGGTGACAGGCGCGTCTTTAAGGCCAGTGCCGGATATCTTCAATAACATACTGCCAGTTTTCAATATTGTTACCGGAACATCAAGTTCCGCTCCAGGCTGTATTTGAACATCCCACACAAGCGAGCCTTTTTGCAATCCTTTTCCCGCATTACCGCAAAACCCTTCAGGAAGCGTAAGCGTCAAGGTGTACAACCCTTCAGGAAGGCTTGTGAATTCAAAAAACCCGGCATTGTCAATATCATCGCTTGCAATTACAACATTTCCTTGGGCCAAGGATACGCTTCCCTCAATGAAGGAATCTGCGGGCATTTGCAGCTGACCCGCTATCGCACCATAGCGCCGTACCGGTACCAGGTATTCGGCTTCCTCCCCGTAGGGCAAATTGATTTGGCTAGTCGTAGCAGTGTTCCCCAGGATTTTCCCAAAGCTGCCCGCCGGAGAAAAGCTGCCCATGCTTGACCATTCATCCGGCAACTGTATGGACAAGGAATAGAATCCGGTCTGCAACGTGTCAAAGCGGTAAGCACCTTCTGCATCCGTAACAGCAGATGCAGCCATGATCCCATCTTTGTATAGCGTTACAGCAGACCCGGCTATCCCCTTACCTTCCGTTTCATCAAATACCTTTCCAAGTATCGCGCACATTTTTTGATATGGCACCAGAATTTCGTCCTTTTGCGAAAGCGAAGCTTTTTCTTTTACCTCATACAAGCTGCCAACGGCTGTTTTGCCATTGAGAAGGGTATTTGCAGGCAGCTGAGCCAGCAGCGTTCCCTCTCCGAAAGAAGCTTCTGCACCGACAAAATCAAACGTCCCATCAGCCCGTGTATAAGCCAAATAACCCGAAATTTCTTTAGACTGGCCTCTCAGGAGCAGCATCTGTCCCTCTGCTCCTAACTCGGCCCCATCCTTTTTGCCGTTGCCGTTTCCATCCTCAAACAATACGCCATGCAGAGAACGGTCATTCGTCCCGACCGGCACAGAAAGCGTACTGCTGTTTTCCACGCCATCCGTGCGTGTCACCATTTGAAATACTGCCGAACCGGAGAGCTTGCCCGGCGACACCATAAGTTTTGCGCTTTGCCCTGCCAATGCAACCGCGGTAACCTTTTTCCAATCATCCTGATAAGAGGATGCTTCAATCCAAACGCTGGCAAATTGAGGATAGAGATCAGTTGTCACAAATGCCTGCCCTTCAGCAGCCAAAAGTGAGATACCTTTGGGCAGTGCGAGCATAGCCCAATCCTGCGCTTTATGATTCAAAGTCCATATGAGTGCTCCATCTGCATTTGAGCTCAGGATGGCGCCGCTTGCTTCCGTTGGATATCCGGCCACCAGCAGCGTTACAGCAGCAGCGGATGTGTTTTCCGCCGTGAAATTCAATTTGGCATAAGTTCCCGGCTGTGACAAATTCAGTGCTGCATCAGCAACCGGACATTCTTCCAATGCTTCTCCCATCACTACATAGCCTTGGGGATTATCCATTGTCGCCATGCTTCCAGTTTGATTTAGTATCCACGCCGTTCCAATTCCATTCCCTGCGCAAGGAGTCGCGGGAAAAGTAACGGTTATCTTTTGCCCGGCTTCCAGCGCACCGGATAGTGCCAATATGATCAAATCAGACTCAGGTCCACGATATACCGCCTTTATGGAGCTAGTCTCGTCCTCTTTCCCGGCTCTCCATCCTAAAGGAAGCTGTATCGCAAGCTTTGCGTCTTGAAGCGCAGGGCCATCCTGATGTCGGACCGTCAAGGTCGCTTGCCCTTCATCTCCAGCAAGCATGGACAGGGCCAGACGGGTCCGTCCATCCCCTACATGCATTTCACCGGTGGACGTACTGCCCTTCGCATCGATTGTGATCAGACTTTTACCATCCCGGTCTTTGTATTGATATTGCCAGGACGGCTGAACCGTCACAGCAACCTCTGCTGCGCTTTTCTCGGTTATGCTGGGCTTGCGCTGCACTAGTCCTACTTCCAGCCGGATTTTCCCGCTGTCGAATCCTGCCGGAACCTTTTTTTCACCCGCTTTATTTACATAAAGAATTTGTATGGATTCAGCACCTGTACCAGCCAGGGACAAGGTTTCCCCTGACGCCAGTGATATTTGGCTTCCCAAGGCGCTTCCATCTGATCCGTAGGCCTGCACCAGGGCATGAACCCCTTGTGTTCCAGGAGTTACGCAAACGCTTTTAATTTCTTTTCCCGCTTGATTTTCAAGAAGCTCTCCCTGTGAACCCAGAAGTGAAAGGCCGTCTATATTTACTGAATAATTGTTCAGCGGCAGCGTATTTCCCTTTTCAGCCATACCGGAAATTGTTACCGCTGCGGTTTGACCGCCTGCATACAGGTTCCCCGCTTCCCGGATATCCGTAAAAGCGATAGTGCCGCCCCGGCTGTTCTCTTTGGGAAGCGAAGCATTTTGAACCTCAACTCTGGACATGCTTTCTTCCGTACCAACATAAGGGATGATTTCAAAACCGATGTCCTGCTCTATCGGAAGTGTATCGAAAGGCGCTAAAGTCTGCCGAAGGGTATAACTGCCTGCAGCCAAAGGTGCGCTTGATTGGTAGTGTCCTTTGTCATCCGTGGAAAAAGCCAATACGGAATTGCCGGCCTTATCCAGTACCGCAAAGGAGCTGCCAGCGGCTTGTCCGCCAGTTTCCGACAGGGTATTTTGAAGCGAAAAGAGACCTTCCTTTGCATAAGCAAAAATGGAAGCCTCAAGCCGCCCGCCCTCTTCATAAACCAACGGAATGGACTCATCACACTGATAGTTTTGTGGAATACTTTCTGTGATCGACCGCAATGCAAGCCCTTTTTGCGCGGTTTCCCGAGGCAGGCGCAAAACATCCAAAAGTCCTTGATTCCGCTGCTCCTGGGTAAGATTGGCTGTTATTTCGCCTACCTTATCCTGGCCGCAATAAACTTCAAAACTGCCGTTGAGCGGCACGTATTGCCATTGCAATTGTGCATTAAGCCGAAGCCCGCGCAGCGTTACGGTCAGATCGACCTCTTGTGCTTCCGTCGCCGAAGCCACCGCAAGCAGTAAAAGAACCGCAAGCATCAGGCTGCCAAGCACCCCAAGCCTCCGGCCCTTTTTTCCAACCAATTGCCATTTATTTTGCCGCTGCCCCATGAGCGTTCCTCCATTATGCAGAAACCCGTCAGCCGGGTTTTCTCTTATTCCCACATACATATATGGACCCTTCCGAAAGGCAGGCTCCACCCCATTTCATAGTAAAGCAACCCCTTGCCTTTGTCAACCGTTCTGCCCTCAAGATACACGTAAATTCTGCCAAGTCATTGTAACAATTTGTTTGGTATAAAAAAGGCCGTTCGTGAACAAACCGTAAAGAAAGGTGCTTTGCAAAACAAGTAACTTGACTATCCTTCTCCCTATGTTATAATCGATGTAACGCTTTCAAAGAATCCCACTTTATGTAATGGATGGTGTTTTAATAAATGAACGAAATGCAAAAAACAGCCATTGTCACAGATTCTTCTTGTGACCTGCTGCCCGAACAGCTCGAGGCACATCATATTCACCTGGTATCTTTGCGCGTGGTTTCTTCAAAGGGTGAGTTTAGAGACAGGCTTGAAATCAATCAGGAGGAACTATATCATCTCATGGAAGAAGAGCTGCCCAAAACCAGCCTTCCCCTTCCTGAGGATGTCAGCAACCTCTACACCCAGCTGGTCAACGAAGGATATACGCATGTCATTCACCTTTGCATATCCGCAGGGCTCAGCGGTACATACAACATGGTACGGATGATCGCCCAAGAGTTTGAAAAGAAACTGCACATCTCTGTTGTGGATAGCCGAACGTTATCCACCGGGCTTGGAATGATGGTTTTGGAAGCCGCACAGACCCTGGAGGCTACCGGTTCTGTTGAGGAAGCTTTGGCCAGAATTTCCGTCGTCCGGGAAGACCAACTGAGTATGTTCATTATCAAAACCCTGGAGTTTCTCCGCAAAGGAGGCCGTATTGGCCTCGTGGAAGGCGTAGTCGGCACCATTTTGCAATTGAAGCCGGTCATTTTTGTGAACAACGATGGGGTGTATCAGACATTGGCAAAGGCTCGGGGATATGCCAACGCATTGGACGCCATGGTACGGGAGGCGGTGGCCAAATTTGGCAAAACCACGATTCGCCTCTCCGTTGTCCATGGTGCAGCATCGGCAGAAGCTCAAAAGCTGCTTGATCGGCTAAAGGGCCTGTTGAATGTTTCCGGCTCTTTTATCAGCCCTGTGAGCCCTGCTTTGGCCATTCATACCGGTCCTGGGCTTCTAGGCATTATCGCTTACCCGGCTTAATCATCATCTGCAAGGCTGGGGATATAGCGGAAGATCAGGGCAGACCGGGCGTTTGGGCTTGTTACCGCAGGGTTCCCACCGGGTCATATACAATTCCAAAATCACTTCCAGTTCCACATCGAAGCAATGGTTGTGGGAACATACCGGCCCGCAGGCAAGCCGTACACACGGAATAATGATCAATGTATGCCGCCAGCATTCCGACGAAGGACAATTCAAGTGCAGGCAAGCATCCATTTCCACAACCGCGGGGCAATTGTATTCTATACCACAGGCGTCCCGCACACAGCAGCACACAGGTATGAATACGTGATACATCATCTGATTTCGTCCCATTCCATCATGCGCCGGCTCCCACCAGGGAGAGGCGCTGCTTTGTTGTACCCAAAGCAATTGAAAGGGCGGCTCGGCGCATTCCGGTATTCCATTGACTACAAGTTCCGTATGCAATCGGCGCTGCCATTCCCGACCGCTGCATATGATCCGGGGTAAAAGTACTTGAAACGATGGTTCTGGTCTGCAGCGATCCCTGGGCGGACAGTTGTGCCTATCCTTTGGCGGACAAGGCGGAGGGCACGGCGGCGGACAGTCGCAGTGATCTCTTGGCGGGCATGGTGGCGGACAAGGAGGCGGACAATCACCATGATCTCTCGGCGGGCATGGGAAAGCAGACTCACAGGCATTTCCATGATGAAATGGAGGCGGGCAGGGCGCGTTTGCAGGCGGCCGTGACGGTCTGCAAGACGGACAGTCGCATCGGGATTTTGCCATATAAAGACCTCCAATGGCCTTGATGGTAAGCAAGGCATGGTATTGAAAGCGCATGAGGCTCTCTCCATCATATGCCTGTCTTTTTAAACCGTGCGGTATTGTCAATTTGCTGTTCCGTTTTCAGCAGCCCCGCGGCTCCGCATGATTCTTCTGCCGCTCCTTCTAATCGCAGCTATCTGTTCCCCGCCATTATACAGTTTTTGGATCTGGCATCCTGCCACCTGGCATAAAGAATTTTTGTCAGTGCGCGTCTGGGTACGAGGCGTCCTATTATACTGAATACTCTGTTCACCATTCCGGGAATGTACACAGACTTACCCTTCAACGCTTTTGTCAGTGTCCTGCGGGCAACTTTTGGCAGGCTATTAGTTGTGACTTTACCCCATATTCCCTGGGCCGCAATTCCTTGAAGCGCCCCTTGCGTCGTCGGCAGGCCTCCAGGGCAAAGCGCCAGTACCGTTACATTTTTTTCTTTCAATTCCTGTGACAAGGCCAGAGAAAAATCAAGCAAAAACCGCTTGGATGCCGCATAGGTAGCTTTCAGAGGCATTGGGTACAAAGAGGCCAAGCTGGATACCACAACCAGGTTGAATTTTTCTCCCTCCACCCTGCAATCAAGGGCATGGTGTATAACCCGCAGCGATGCTTCAATATTCACCCGTACAATGTCAATCAGCCGTTCACATTCCAGGTCCATAAATCCGCCTTCAAAATCAATGCCGGCCACTTGCAAAAGCATATGAATTCCCAGGGTATTTGCTCGAATGTCGGAAAAAAGCGCCTCCGCATCCTCGGGTTTTGTCAAATCGCAGGCTTTTTGATGCACGGTTACGGCATATTGCCTAAGAATGCCTTCCTGAATACATCGAAGGCCTTCCCCATTCAGGTCGGTCAAATACAGATCGTACCCCCGCTGTGCGCATTCCATAGCCAAAGCACGTCCCAGCCCTCCGCTGGCGCCGGTAATCAGTACCGTCATACCGTATCCCCTCCATATGCTTGCATTCCGCATAGTTTACGGCTAAGTTCGAACAGCCTTTCGCCATGGCCCGGCCGGTCCACCTGCCGGTCATAGGCTGCCGCTTTGGATTGGTAGAAATAAATCCCCTTTGGCGCTTCTTCAGCCCCAAACAGATAAGCATAGGTCTTGGCGGCTTCTTCCGGCAGGACGCCTTTCTTTTTGCGAATAGACCAGAAGGCACCTACAACAAACCCGGTTTGTTTTTGACCAATGTCTGTATTCACCAGACCAGGGTCTACTACATATGCGCGGACTCCCTCATTTTCAAAACGCCGGTTGAATTCTTTGGCAAACAAAAGATTGCATAGTTTGGATTGCTGATATGCACCCAGACAGCTGTAGCGTCGTTTTTGATACATCATGTCCTCCCAGCGGATAGAATAATGCTTGTGTGATCCACTTCCCGTCAGGATCATCATGCCTTTTGCCTTCCGCAGGCACGTAAACAGGCAATGCGTCAATAAAAATCCTGCCAGATGGTTCAATGCGAACTGTTGTTCATATCCTTCTTCCGTAGTTGTATACCAAGTTCTAACGGCTCCTGCATTGTTGACCAGCAGTTCCAGCGCACCCTCATTTGTTTCGCTGAGATATGCTTTTACTTCTCGGGCTACTTGAATTACCTCCCGCTGCTGCATCAGATCTGCGGTAAAGTAAGCAATATTTCCCTTTGGGAATGCAGCCTGCAGCGAGGTCTTCGCCTTTTGACTGTTTTCTTTGCTTCGTCCTATACCAATGACACGCCAACCGGCTTGCAAAAGCTCTTTTGCTACGGCATAGCCAATCCCAGAAGTGGCTCCCGTTACAACAGCCGTTTTCATAGTTTTCCTCCTATATATTGCGTATAAACATCATCCGGAACATATACAGTTAAACGCATCTCATACGGCTGCGGAAAGTAGCCCAGAAAATTGCTGGGAAAAGGGATTTCTTTAATCGTGAGCGTATCGTTTTCCACGGTGCACTTTAGCACCTCATCTACATTGATCTCATCAGGAAGCCATGCCTTTACAAACACCTCCACACCCTGATTTTGATTTCCAGCTAGGACGGTCGCTTCTCCATGCACCAAGCCAAGCTGTATCGCATGAAATGATTCCTTTACTTGAATAACCTTTTGCGCCTCCCGTGACATCAATTGATTGGAGGCCATCAAGTACCCTATGGTTCCTAAAATGCCAACCAAGCCTGCAAGTGTAATCATAAGCCATACTTTCGTTGCCTTCTTCATTTCATTTCCCCCTTTTTATAAGCCCGGCCCATCATGCGCCCTGCCAAACCGGACAACCAACGAATGCCCATGCCCCATGCTTTTCTGGCCCCCATCAGGAGAAGTACACCGGAGCCGCCAAAGAATATTGAGCAAAATATCGACAAAACAGCATATACGACAAAAGCTCGGCCGTAAATCACCATAGCCAGATATAAAAATGCCGGCAAAGTCAAAATGAGCGAAGCTGCAAGAACAAATATTGGCAGCATGCAAAGTATAAATGTCAGATAAAGCAAGCCTATGGCTGTTCCGCCGCCAACACGATACTTCAAAATTGCGGTCACCATCTTCACGGCATCCCAGGGCTTATTTGTCTTTTCAGCTACATTGCTTGCATTCAGCGCGGTATACATTTTGATGATGCCTTCCGGTTCGCCCAGTTCCATCACAATTTGCGTTTGTGTTTTTCCATTGGCCAAGCCAATTTCAAAATGTTCCCGGTAATCCTGCAGGATTTCTTCGCGTTCCTCGGGCGGTAAATGTTTCAACCCTTGAAGCAGCGCATTTAAAAACTCATTCATCCCCTTGTTCCTCCATTAGCAAAATGTTCACCTGATGAACGAAGGTCAGCCACTCCGCACGCATTTGTGCTTCCTCTTGCCTTCCGGCCGGAGTCAAGCGGTAATATTTCCGGGGCGGTCCCCCGGATTCATCGGATAAGTAGGTTTCACATAGGCCGTCTGCCTTGAGCTTGCGTAGGATGGGATATAGCGTGCCTTCTGCAATTTCGATACTTTTGGAAATTTGCTCTGCAAGTTCATATCCATAAGTGTCCTTATGCTTGAGCGCAGCCAGCACGCACAGATCCAGCACACCTTTTTTGAATTGGGAATTCATCTTGCCGCTCCTTCTATTCATTGGCTACTATTATCCATTGTTTAGTAGTGAACTAATTATAACACCGCCCTATTGTGTTTGCAATAGGGCGGCTTAAAAAATATGCCTTTTTCTGCTTGCTTTTCCTACTTTGAAACAGGAAGCTTCACTTGAAATACGCTCCCTTCCCCTATGCGGCTTTCCACCGTGACCTCCCCACCATGGTCTGTCACGATTTTCTGCACAATGCTCAAGCCAATGCCGCTCCCCCCTGTATGACGACTGCGGGATAGGTCCGCCCGGTACAGATAATCAAACACGTGCGGCAGATCATCCGGCGAAATGCCGATACCATTATCCTTCACCTTTAGCAATACCCATTTTTCATTCTGCTCCACCAATACGGTAATTTTACCGCCTTGAGGCGTGTAATGCGCCGCATTGGACAATAAATTGCCAACCACTTGACGCAGTTTGTCCGAATCTCCCCAAGCCTCCGTATCCTCCATCTGGGATGATAGGGTAATATTCTTTTCCAGGCAAACAGGTTCAAACTGCGTTATGCATTTTGCCACAAGGCCAGAAAAGTCTATCAGTTCCGATTTCTGTTCCCGTTTGGGGTCATACAGCTGCGCCAGGTCCTCCATATGAGAGAGCATCCTTGTCAGCCGTTCGATTTCCTCATAGCAGCTTCCCAACCGCTCAGGGGTCGGTTCCCATATCCCATCATGGAAAGCTTCCAAGTTCGCCTGCAAAACGGACAACGGTGTGCGCAGTTCATGAGCATAATCCCGTACCATTCGCTGTTTGGCCGCTTGCTGGGCCTCCAGTGTACTGGCCAGGCCACTCACGCTTTGCGCCAGATCCGATAATTCCCTGGCAAAGGGTTGGGCTGGAACACGCTGCGCATAGTCTCCTTCCCCAATATCCCGGGTGTGCTGTGCAATTTCCCGGATCGGCCTCACAATACTTCTTGCCAAGAGCCATCCGATGCCGGCTGCTAAAAGACTAAATCCAATACCGGCATATAAAAATACAGTATCAATCCGGCTCATAAATGCAACATCCGCATCGGTGTAGAAATATGGCCCGCTGTATCCCAGTTTAACGCTTCCAATTGCTTGGCCGCCAACCAAAAGAGGGTATTTTCTTTCCATATACGTTCCCGCATATCCAGGGTCCCGAACGGCTGTAGCACATTGGATGCTGTACAACATATCATTGCATGCTTTAAAATCGTCACAGTGAATACAGTATACTTGTTTTCCGCCCTCATCCCATACAGACAAAATCATGCCTTGCTGCAGTACGGAATAGGCCAATTCGGTAAAGCGCATATTTTGAAGGCTTGTTTTTTCCAGCTGCTGCTCGATTGACGCCACTACGCCAACCGCCGTCTGCTCCCGCTGATCTGCGGCGTAGTTCTGAAAGCTGTCATCCAGCACAGACCTGGTTAACAAGAGCATCAGGCCAATCAATGCCAGAGAAAGCGCACCGTAGGTCAGGGAAAGCCTCGTTTTTAAACTGATCAAACGCCTTTTCAATCTGCAACGCCTCCAAAACGATACCCCACGCCGCGCACAGTCAAAATATATTGCGGAGACTCCGTGCTATCCTCCAACTTCGCCCGAAGATTCTTGATATGGGAGTCCACCGTGCGCTCATATCCTTCATACGAAAATCCAAAGGCGCACAAAATCAGTTCTTCTCTGGTAAAGACTTTTCCAGGGTAGGCGCTGAGTGCCTGAAATAGCTTATATTCGTTAGGGGTCAGCGTAACCTCCCGGCCTCCACGCCATACCCTGCGACTGGTTTTTTCCCAATTAAGCTCGCCGTCGTTAAAGCTTACAGCCTCCCGTTCTTCTTTTGGGGAAAAGCGGCGGACAAGCGCATCCAGCCTGGCTACCAATTCTCTAGGGCGAAAAGGCTTAATCACATAACCGTCCGCCCCCAAAGCAAGGCCCTCCACCACATCGCTTTCGCTGCCCTTGGCTGTTAATAAAAGCACCGGCACACTCGATTGGCGCCGAATTGCCTGCAAAACTTCCTCTCCGGACAATTTGGGCAGCATCAAGTCCAGCACCACCGCATCCGGATGATGGGCTTCAAAAGCATTCAAGGCTTCACTGCCATCCAGTGCGGTAAAAACCTGATAATCTGCCTTCTCCATATAGGCTTTTACCACGCTTGCTATCTTTTCCTCATCCTCAACGATAAGTACCGTGGCCTTAGGCATGCGATCGTAACCCCCTCAGGCTTAAAACTTTTTCCAGTTGGCAAAATACTTCGCGTATCCGTCCAGTACTTCTTTGCTGATCGTAATTGTATCCGCGGTTTCTTTCTTGTCTTCGGCGGTTATTGGCGCGGGGTTGCAACCGCCGCGTTCCTTTTCAACCTGGCTCATTAAAAATTGATTTTTGCAGTTCTGGCAAACAAGCTTGTTTCCGGATTGCTCAAAATAAGCATATGGAGATCCTTGGCACACCTGGCATGTGTTAAATGCTGTCCTGAATGTACCGTCACTTGCTTTTACGGCAATAACCTGCATAGCCGTACCCTTGGCATCATAATCAACAAAAACGGCATCGCTGCCTACTGCTGCTTTTTGAATCACCAGATTGCCGTCTTTGTCCAGGGATGCAGCCTTGTCAGCGGCGAAAACAGCTTCACTTGTGGCGCTCGGCGCTAATGAGGGCTTTGCAAAAGGCTGAGCAAAAGCTATCCCCGCCGCGATCACCAAAGCAAGTCCAAGGCCAAGGTAAATATAGAGGCGTTTCCCCATGGTTGATTTTTTTGATTTCATTTTATACCCTCCCAAGCAGAATATACGATGAATATATCATTGCTTTATGGAGAGATGATGGAGAAACATGTTTCATGTCACGCGGAGACCTATCCATTTATTGCTGCAGCAGGTCCATAAGGTCAGGCAATTAAGATAATAAAACGATTCCCTCCTCCAAATTGCCCCACCAAATATTCGTAAGCTATTTCATTTTCAGCTTCACAACCATTGTTGCTCAACCTCGCCTGGGCGTCAAGATGGAAATGCTCGCAAATCATGAATAAATTTAAGCAGTATTTGTTTTATCGTTTTATTTCAAATTGTTTTATCCTATCTTTACCTTTTAAATTCATATCAACCCGGGCACAATTTCCATAAGAGGCTTGAAATTTTCACGTTCGTATTCTTTTCTATCATATTTTAGACGCGGCATGCGAAATGATAGGCCTCTTTTATCAAACCGCACAGCTCCTCATTCAGGTTCTGGGCATCCGGCACCAGGAGATGGCAGGTCACCCTACCCGGCGCAGTCTGTGATTGGCTAAAAACCCTAGTAGCATCAAGAGGATGGCTTAATAGCAATGCAACGATAACCGCTGTATCACCAGCGCTTTTGACAGGTGGATGCCATACGCATAGAAACTGCCGCCGGGCTTTAAAGGAAATCTGTGTTTTATGTACCATCAAATAAACGCCTTCCAAATTCAGCGCGAAAGAACGGATGACATTATAAGCTTTGACAGCCTCAGGCCTTTTCCCAAAAAACATCAATTCCTGGTCGGTCATATTTATCTCACTTCCTTTTATCAATCTACAAAGACTGTTTTTTACATGAGTGACGATTTTACGGCGCATACTACCAGCTAAAAGGAGGGTCAGCATGATCTATGCTCGGCTCAATGACAGGGCAACTTTGGCGCCGTATACGCAAGTCACCGTTCGTGATGTGGCCCAAGTGCATCCGGCCGACGAAAATATTCTGTCTCAGCCGATAAACTGCCCAATGGCGGAAGGTGTATGGAAGCTGGAATCCCTGGAACTGGCCAAGGCCATCACCAAGCAGATACCTGATGCACAAATCGCACTGCTTGGGCCTGCCGTTTGTTATGTACACCGGACAGCCCATCTGGAGAGGGGCCGCCTTCATACATTAAGGCTTATCATAGCTTTTTTGCTACTCACTATCGGCAGTGCTCTAGCACTTAGCTGGTTCCATAGCGACGTAAATATGGCGGCAGCTCAAAGGGAGCTATTCGCCCTATTCACAGGCCACCCACCGCAGGAACCTCTTTTAATCTATATCCCTTACGGTCTAGGGGTTGGTTTAGGAGTGGCGATGTTCTATTCCCTTATTGGACACCGGTCCATCTCCCCAATGGACATCAAGCTCCAGCAATACAGGAAAGATGCGGAAAGCACGGAGGGGCGGGATGTGCCCCATGGGTGATGCTCTCTTTGCAATTTTTTTGGGAGCCATGACTGGGGCTACGGTCGGGCTTTGTACCTGTGCATTTTGGTTGGCGCTGAATATTCCTTTGAGAGTTCAAGCCATTTTTGATGCAGGCACACCAAAGGTATGGGCTGCTGCAATCACTGTCGGGCTTCTTCTGGCCGGGTTGCGCAATGGTACATCCTTTTCCTTGAACCTGCCTGAATGGGTCGGTGTATTGGTCATGCTGACCGGAGGAGTCTTTGTTGGCATGCTTGCATCGGCCTTGGCTGAAGCGCTGGACGTACTTCCATCCATATGGAGGCGTCTTCATATTGCCAGCAATATACGCTATGCCACCGTAGCCATGATGCTTGGGAAAACGCTGGGCACTATTTTAGCAGCCCTTTTACACCAATAGTAAAGGAGAGAACAATATGCCGGATGAGGCGAGAACTACCTTGATTCCTTACACGTTAATGGCAGTTCCCCGGGCGGGAGACCGGGAAATCCGCATGCGTCCCATGTCCGCCACCGTTCATGCCAAACCACATACTCCAAGTGCTGAGGAGGATCTCCATGTTCGATAAGCAAAAACCTATACCCTTACGGCAAAAGCAGAAATTGGATGCTTATCAGCAGCTTGTCTCTCGTATGTCCCCCAAGTCAAAACTTGGCCAAGGCATGCTGCGGGCTTACTGGGTGGGCGGATTGATCTGCATGCTGGGTCAAGCACTCATTGACATTGGAAGGGCCTATCTTGGCATGACAGTCACTGCCGCCAGCACCTTTGCCAGCATCACGTTGGTGTTTTTGACAGCTTTTCTTACAGGGATTGGCGTATTTGACAATATTGCCAGGTATGCCGGAGCCGGAGCCCTCGTTCCAATCAGCGGTTTTGCCAATGCCATGGTGTCTCCGGCTATGGAATTCCGTCGTGAGGGCATGGTGCTGGGGCTCGGAGCGCGGCTTTTTACAATAGCCGGGCCCGTATTGGTATACGGCATCAGTGCTTCCGTAATCGTGGGAATTCTTTATTTTATCTTCCGTTGGTAAAGGAGAGGCACACATGCAAGAAAAACGACTGGGCACCCAAACCGTACTGCTCCCCTCCCGGCCCCGCATTATTACCGGCGCGGCTCTAGGCGGGAAAAAGGAAAAGGAAGGCCCCTTGGGAAGCCTGTTTGACCAAATCATCGAGGACGATACCTTTGGTGAGGAAAGCTGGGAAAAGGCAGAAAGCCACCTTTTTTTCGCCACAGTGAAAAAATGTCTGGATAAAGCCGGAGCTATTGAAAAATCGATAGATTTTTTGCTGGGCGGGGATTTGCTCAACCAAATCATGGCCGCATCCATGGCAGCACGGGAATTGGGTATTCCCTTCTTAGGGCTTTACGGCGCATGCTCCACGATGGCGGAGAGCTTATGCATAGGTTCCATGCTGATGGATGGAGGCTTTGCTCACCAAATCATCTGTGGTGCCAGCAGCCACTTTTGCACAGCAGAACGGCAATACCGCTTTCCGCTGGAGTATGGCAGCCAGCGATGCCCCACCTCACAGTGGACTGTCACCGGAGCCGGCGCGACCCTTCTTTCAGATGATCCAAACAAGAAAGCCATTGCCCATATCACCCATGTGACGGTAGGCAAACTGGTGGATATGGGGGTATCGGATGCCAATAACATGGGTGCAGCCATGGCCCCTGCCGCGGCTTCTACGTTGGCGGCTCATTTTCAGGATACGGGCCGTACTGCTCAAGATTACGATATGGTCGTCTCCGGTGATCTTGGCCGCGTTGGCCACGATATTTTGCTCGAATTGATGGAGAAAAAGGGAATCCCCCTGAACTTTGATAAGTACATGGATTGCGGACTGCAAGTATACGATGCCAATCAGGATGTACATGCAGGCGGCAGCGGCTGCGGCTGTGCCGCCAGCGTTTTGAATACGCTGCTTTTTAACAAGCTTTCTTCCGGGACATTTCATCGCATCCTGTTTATGGCTACAGGTGCGCTTTTAAGCCCCACCAGCAATCAGCAGGGAGAAACCATTCCCGGTGTGGCCCATGCCCTGGCGATTGAATCTGCGGCCCAGGAATAAGGAGGGACAAGCCATGTGGATGTACTTGAAAGTTTTTCTTGTAGGCGGATTTTTGTGTGCCGTCGGCGAACTACTTGTCTTAAAAACGGCTATGACCCCGGCTCGCATTCTGGTAACATATATTGTATCAGGGGTGATACTCAGCGCGCTGGGCCTTTATGGTTATCTTGTAGAGTTTGCAGGTGCCGGAGCTACCGTGCCCTTAACGGGCTTTGGACATGCCTTGAGTCAGGGCGTCATTCATGCGGTTCAGGAAATAGGGCTGATGGGAGCCTTCACCGGCGGGCTTACCGCCACGGCGGGAGGCATCACCGCCGCAGTGCTGTTTGGCTCACTGGTGGCTATGCTGTTTAAGCCCCATGCCAAAGGATAAGTATCCTCTGTCTTTACAAAACAGCCCGCCCGGGCTTTGATAACCCGGGCGGGCTATTTTTCATTTTTTACTGTGCCGACGCCATGGCTTGTGTCAATTGGCCCATGGCTTGGGCAAGACTTCCGGTGGAGGGGTTCCCCTGCGCAATCAAGGATTGCAGGGTATTGATGGCATTTTGAAGGTTGTTGTAAGCGTCTGTACCTCCCGCTATGCTGCCAAGCAGAGTCTGAGCCTGCCCGATCAAACGGTTGGCGTCCGGGATCATGGTGCCTTCAACAATATAGTTTTCATTGCTTGTTCCCGGCCCATGAATGGTGCAGGTGATGGCGCTATTTATAGCAGCGTTTGCGTTGGCGTCGTTGGTATAGCGCAGTGTAGAAAAATCGCCTAAATACTTTTTCAACGTGGAAGCATACTTGGAATCAATGAATCTGTATAGGGGATGGCCCTTGGGAATAACGATGACTCCCTTATTGGAACGAATGATGCTGGGGCAATATTCGTTGGCCAGTTTCCCACTTTCCGTACAGACGGTCATGGTCTTGTGCATCTGGCATTCGGTAAGCGGCTTCGTTCCCTGTACCCAATATTCCGTAACGGTGCCATAGCCCAAAGCATCATTCTTGCAGGCGCTGGTGGCAATTTGTCCGCTGACGGCGCATGTGGTGACTTTTACAAGGCCATAAGAGGCGGGATCGCCTTCTATGATATCCCGGTTTGGCAGGTTTTTCTGTGTATGGATTTTAGACATATAGGCTTTCCATAAAGGCGCCGCGGAATTGCTTCCCGTAGACTTGGATGACAGAGCCTTATAGTTATCATGGCCGATCCACACATAGCTGGCATACCATCCAGTTACCCCGGCAAAGCAAATGCCCTTTTGGTCGGAGTTGGTGCCTGTTTTTCCGGCTACAGTTTGGCCGGAAATTTTAGCGCCGGTTCCGGTACCGCCTGATACAACATCCTTCATCATATCAATCACCAGCCATGCGGTGGAGGGTTTAAACACCTGACGTCGCGTCTGATTGGCATGGCTGTCATAAACGACGTTTCCATCGCTGTCTGATATGCCAAGGAAGGAGATCGGCGACTGATATACCCCGCCGTTTGCCAATACACCATAGGCAACCGTCATTTCAATAGGAGTAATACCGCTTGAACCAAGCGTTACACCAAAGGGTGTGGCATCGATATGATCCCGCTTCACCCCCAATTGCAGAAGGTAGTCCACGGCACGATCAACCCCAACCATTGTAAGCATGGTTTGGGCAGCCGATGTGTTATAACTTCTCTTCATAGCCTCCCGAAGCGTTTGGGGACCTTTATATCCCCCGCCGCCATAGTTTTCAGGCCATGAGTCCTCATTTTTGGAATTTTTCCAGCCGGCAATCGGCAAAGGCATGTTATACACGACGCTGGCAGGAGATGCACCCATCTCGATCGCCGGTGCATAGACACCTAACGGCTTGATGGAGGAACCTACCGGCATATTCAGATCCGATGCCCGGTTTAATGTTTTGCGCTGTGTCGGGCGTGTCCGGCTGCCTACGATGGCTTTCAATTCCCCAGTTCTGTAATCCAGCACCACTGCTGCAGCCTGAGGCTGAATAATCTCCGAATAGGTCCCGTCTGCATTTTTGGCCCGGTATATCTTATCACTGGGGTCACGAAGGTTCGGATAATTTTTCCAGGTCGCCAGGGTTTCCTCTACTGTACTTTGAATTTGCGTGTCCAAAGCCAGACGGATATGATATCCGCCTGTACGCAGCTTGTTCTCCATAGCATAGCGATTCTCGCTGGTATCTTCAAGGCCTTCCATCCTCAGGAATGTGTTCACGACGTCGCGTACGGCATATTCCACATAGTGAGCATAAGCATACATTCCCGTGCCTTCGGACGGAGAGGTTTGCAAAACATTTGCCGTTTCAGTATTCATTGCTTCCAGATATTGCTGATGTGTAATAAACTGGTTTTCATACATCATCCGGAGCACATAATTGGTTCGAGTGTTTGTTATGCCGGGGTAATCCACCCCCTCTGCCGAACGAACATAAAAGTTTCGGCGAGGATTGTAGTAATAGGGGTTTGTTGTCATACCTGCCAGCATAGCACATTCCCGCAAGGTCAGCTGGCTCAGTTCCTTTCCAAAATATCCCTGAGCGGCAACCCATACGCCGTAATAGTTTTCTCCCAGGAATATTGTATTGAGGTATGCTTCAAGAATTTGCTGCTTGGAGTATTTTGTTTCCAACTGCATTGCCAGATAGGCTTCCTGAATCTTTCTTTTATAGCTCAATTCATCACTTAAAACCGTCTTTTTGATCAGCTGCTGAGTGATGGTAGAACCGCCCTCATTGCTGCCTGAAGTGAGGTTTGCGATAAACGCACCTACTATTCTCTTAATGTCCACCCCGTTATGAGTAAAAAAGCGTGCATCTTCCACTGCGACAAATGCATTTTGCAAATGGGTAGGCATTTGGTCAATGGAAACCATGATACGGTTTTCCGTACCTTTATAATCGGTAATCTTGTTCCCGTCGGCATCGTATATGAAAGATGTCTGAGCCTGGTCGTCCAGCATAGCCAGGTCCAAGGAAGGCGCAGTTTCAACATAAGCCTTGGCAATGCCAAGCACGACACCCGCTCCGCACAGCCCAGCCAATACAACCGTAAGTAGGATGATCCTGACTGCATTGACCAGTACGGAAATGAAAAAGCTAGGTTTTCTTACATGAGGTTTCAGAATGGTATGCCTGTACACCTTTTCTGTTTCCAGATCCGAGTCATCCCAATCGACAGGCAAATCAGCCTGTCCATCACCAAACTCCTCGGAATAGGCATCTTGCTCCATTGCGGTATTCTGATATTCCCAATCTTGTCCCTCTGCAAGGGGATATCCCTCCTGGCCGTCCTGTTCATAATCCACAGAGGAATAAGAATAATCCCCAGAGGCAGCGTCGTTCCCAGAGGCAGGATCATAGTACTGCCCCTGATCAGGCACTAAATCATCTGGGGTATTGTTTCCCGGCGCCTGAAAGCGGCGGCGGTTTGGGTCCACGGGATAGCTTGGCGGTTGATACAAAGCGATGCCTCCAAACGGCATGATGCCAGAATTTCTTCAAAGCGTTTTGCCACGTATGTCATTATAGCACAGCCGGAAACGCTTTTCAAAGTTTTCTCCCTAACGCAGGTAGTCCGGCCCTTTCGTGCATATGAATAAAACGAAGGAGGGATGAAGATGGTTGCATTCCTCAAAGGAAAAAAAACCTGGTGGCAGCAAGTGATCCGTTGGGTGCTGATTGTCGTATTGGTGTTTACAGCCATTTTTCTCATTCTGGAAAACAACCTTTCCCAAGTAATTTTGGATATGGCTTATGCCGACGCCTATGCTTTGGCTGTCGATGCCATCAACACCGCCGTGGCCAAAGTCATGAGTTCCGGTATCACCTATGATGATTTGGTTAAGATACAAACCAACAGTCAAGGCTTGGTTACTATGTTGCAGGCAAACACGGTGCGTATGAATGATATTGCTACGCAAACAGCTATGAGCGCCAGGACAATTCTGCAAGACAATGACCAGGTCGTATATATTCCCTTGGGAGCTGCCCTGGGTATGCATTTTCTGGCAGGCAGTGGACCATATATTCCCGTAAAAATCTTGCCGGTTGGGGCGGTTTCTACACAGTTTATAACCGAGTTTGAATCAGCGGGCATCAACCAGACCAGGCATAAAATTTTTCTGTCTGTCCGCACCACCGTCCGGTTGGTAATACCCACAGGGGCCAAACAGGTTGATGTCACCAGCCAGGTATCTATTGCGGAAAGCATCATTGTAGGCGATGTACCGGAATCTTTCGTAGATGTAAATGACAAAGCGGATCTTCTGAATTTGGCGCCGTAACCTCCTTTTTCCTGACATAATGTACTGTTTTGTGGAAAAGCTGACGAAACTGCACACATTATAGGGAATTTTCTCCTGTTTTTCCCCGGAATAACCCTGCGTTGCTTGACACACCGGCAGGGATGTTCTACAATAACAGCGAATGTATTTGTGTTATGCTGTGTGTGTTGTATATCTGGAAATGTTTGTGGCATACTAATAGTGTTTCACCAAAGCGCCAAAAGTTTTTTGCGCGATGGAAGGGAGGAAGGGCGTTTTTTATAAACGCCCATACGGTTGCATGAAACAGAGGATGATTCTGCTTCTCCTGCTATGCACCTTCATTTTGTGTGTTGCAGGCACCGCACTGGCGGCATACGATCCCATCAAGGTTAGCATGGAGCTGTCAAAAAACACTTTTACCGGGGTTGATTCCGTCACCGTCTCCATCAGCGTCAGCAACGTAGGCGATGATGATATGCCCGGCCCGGTTTATTTGTATTACCCTGATGGAAAAGCCGTGACCGACTTTGGTGACGGCGGAGCCGTAATGCTTAAAATCGGTGAATCCAAACCATGGACAGGCACCTGGAAAGTCACCCAAAGGCAATTGGATGACGGTAAAATCACTTTTCAGGTGAAGTATCCTATTTATAATGACGAAGGCAACGTCATTTTCAAAAACAAATACTTCAACAAGGCAATTGTTTTTGATGGTGCTGCTCCCGGTTTGGATTGGAAGCGCACTATAAACCCCACCATGGCCCGGGAAGGGCAAACCGTAAACGTCATCTATGAATTGACCAACACCGGCAACGTTGCACTGGAAAACTTAAAGATTACAGAAAATAAGAATATATCCTCCAAAGCGCAGACCATTGATACCTTGAAGGTAGGCGAAAGCAAGCAAATTACCTTTGAGAAGACCATGGGAACCAAGAACCTTACCAGCAGTGGGAAAATCACCTACCGGTCTTCCAATTCCAATAAGACACAGACAATTACCGTCGACGCAGCTACCATTGCCTTTGGCGAAGCCAGTTTGAGCGCCTCCCTGGAATCCAGCGCAAAAGGCGTCAGTATTGGAGAAACAGTTAAGCTGACCCTAAAGCTTAAAAATTCCGGCAATATAGATTATAACAACATGACGGTTACCGACCCGGTATTAGGCGAAGTTTTTGCTAATGTCACTTTGGCCGCCGGAGCTACGGATACTCTGGAAAAAGAGATTACGATGATGAGCAGCGGCGAATACCAATTCACCATCGTGGCAACCGACAGCACCGGTACAGAAGTAAGCCTGGTTACGGATAAAGTGACCGTGGGGGCGGTAGACCCCAATAAAAAGCTGACATTAAGCGTTAATGCCGAAGCTGACAAGCTGGAAATTTACGAGCAGCCTGCTACCGTACGCTTTCAAGTGACCGTAACCAACGCCAGCGAAACCGATGCTGACAAGGTTGTGCTTAAGCATGGCGCAACCACAATCTATACCTTTGAAAAAATCAAGGCTGGGGAAAGCAAAACCGTTGTGCGTGACACCACAATTTCCATGGCGGGTAAGTTTCAATTTACAGCCACCTGCAAGGATTTATTGGGCAACGACGTTTCCTTTGAAAGCAATCCCCTATCCATTGGCTATGCCGTAGCTACTCCTGTACCCACCCAAGTGCCTCAGCGCACACCTCCACCCCTTCAGCAAGATTCGCTGCCCACCAGCGCGGATTTACCCCCGGCCGTATCCGCAATCAAATCTGGTTTCTCCGTTTTGTTTTATCTGCTGATGGTAATGCTGGTAGTTTCATTGCTTCTTCTGCTGATTGCCTTTGTAAAGCGCGCCCAGCAAAAGCGCCAGTCTCAATCCGCGCTGGATCACCTGGAACGGGGAACGCGCCGGGACTATACCTTGCCCGGTGAAGATATGGCAGAAGCCGAACCCGATGATAATGGCGAAAATGGTACAGATGGCATGCCTGAGCAGGAAAATGAGTCTTTCCGTCTGTTGGATGACGAACTTCCCCATATGAAATATGTGCGCGGTGACACGGTTTCTCAAGATACCACTCCTGCAGAAGAGCCTTCTGAAGAGGACGACTCACCCAAAGCAGAAGAGGAATCTTCTGAATTAAGTGAAGAGCGGGCAGCCATTTTATCAGGCGGAACAGGACATTACCGTCTGGCCCGTCCCCAAACGAGCACAGAGCCTGTCAACTCCGTCCAGGCATATGGACGCCGCCGCCGTGCCGCCAGAGGGACTTCCGGCCCCAACAATACCACGACACCAACCGCTGGTTTCTAAGTTGCCCATGTCTTTCATGCAAAACAGCCCCTGATGAGGGGCTGTTTTTATTGTAGGTATATTGCTTTTCCCAATACATTGCTTTACTCCAGATATTTCCCCATCATATAGCCCATAACGCCATCGACCCTTACATGATACCAACCCCTAATCATAATGCCAAGCACTTCCACCTGGGTTCCATTGCTATACTTTCCCAGTGATTTTGCGTATTCTGACGCTGTTTCCCTCAAGTTAAGCCTGTCGGCAGGCTTGGGATTATTGACCGTCTTATAAGGAATTGCAGACTTCACACTGTTTGAAGCAGGTGGAAAAGCAAGGTACTTTTCTTGCATGAAACCATACATATTGCCGATTCGAACAAATACCCACCCTTTTTTATCCGACAAATAAGATACGACCTCCACCTTAACGCCATTATAATACTTCCCCAAGGAATAACCTGTCGCGCTGCCGTCCGGCGGAATACTTTCTCTGAGATTAAGCCTGTCTTTGGGATTAGGATTATTCACAACCGCTATTACGCCGACGTTTCCACCATCATTCTTTTCTGAAGAACCGTCCAGCGATGTGAGGTATTTCGCCATCATAAAACCCATTTGACCATCCACGCGCACATGATACCAGCCGTTACTCATAACGCCCAGTACCTCAACCCAGGTACCATTGCTGTATTTCCCAAGGGATTTCGCTTTGTCAGATGCCGTCTCCCTCAGGTTAAGCCGGTCGGATGCTTTGGGATTATTCACCTTTACAATAGGAATGGCGGATTGCACATTGCCGGTTGATTGAAAAGTCAAATACTGCTTTTGCATAAAGCCAGAAATATTGCCAATGCGCACGGATAACCAATTGTTGTTATATGGATAAGGCAGTGTTTCCACCTCAACACCATTATAATACTTCCCAATGGACAAGCCCGTGGCGGTTCCATTGGCCGGCACGCTTTCTCTCAGATTCAGCCTGTCTTTCGGGTTGGGATTATTGACAACCGCTTTTGTATATATGCTTGGGTTTCCATTGTTCTCAGGAGTATCACCATCCAACGCCGTAAGATACTTTGCCATCATGTATCCCATCAGTCCATCTACGCGCACATGATACCATCCGTCATTCAAAACGCCCAGCACATAAACCTTGGTGCCGTTTGTATATTTTCCTAGGGATTTTGCTTTGTCCGATGTATAATCTCTCAAGTTCAGCCGGTCGGTAGTTTTAGGATTATTGACCTGCACAATGGGAAAAGCAGGTTCAACATGATCTGATGCCGGATAAAAAGCCAGATAATCTTTCTGCATATAGCCATACATGTTGCCGATTCGCCCAAATACCCATTTGTTATCGGGCATGTATGACAGAACCTCCACCTCTGCACCGTTATAATACTTCCCCATGGAGAAGCCTAAACTGCCATTCCCGGGAACGCTATCCCTGATGTTAAGCCGATCGTTGGGATTGGGATTGTTTACAATTGCATAGGTTGCGCTTTGGGCACGCGCTGTCATTGGAGCCATGAGAGTAATCAGCATCAAAAGAGATAAAAATACCATCAAGTGTATGTAATAATCTTTCCTCGTTATTTTTCCTGCCGATCGCACATTTTGCATCATATTCTCCGCTCCTTTTCACTTTTTAGCATGCTGCCCATCTTATACCATGGTAACGATTTACACCTGAATTTCACTCCTGCAGTTGACAGAAATTTTACGCATTTGAATAAGACCGTATTTCCAACCCGAAAGCGTAGATAAATTTCAAGAGCTGATGAATGGGGATAAGTCCTTTTTTTCGGAAAGCAAGACGCAAAGAGGCATGAAATTGTATGATTTCAAAGGTGCTGCAGTTGCTTCAAAGGTAATTTACGAGTATAATGGAAGCGTATGATTTGGGAGGTGCTGCATGTTCACCGGTTTTCCAGAGGAAACCATTCAGTTCTTTCTTAGCCTCCGTTTTAATAACCAGCTCTCTTTTTTTGATGCGCACAAGGAGGAATACCTCCGTCATGTGCAGGCACCTTTTTATGCTTTCATTGACCAAATGGCGCCCATCATGCGGAATATCGATCCTGCAATGGAGGTGCGCCCGGCCAAATGCCTTGCACGCATCCGCCGGGATACCCGTTTTACTAAGGACAAGTCCCCCTTCCGAGATCATTTATGGCTATTGTTCCGCAAGGCTTCAGAGCCGAGGGACGGAAGTCTCATGTACTGGTTTGAAGTCTCGCCGGAAGAAGTAAATTGGGGGCTTGGATTTTGGGGCGAAAACCGGCCTGCTATGGACATGATGCGCCGCCGGATGGCTGCCACTCCCCGCGCCTTTTTGGAATTGATTGAGCAATGCCATCTTCCCGAACATTCCCTATTTTTGGGTGGAGATGCTTTCAAGCGGATGGCAATACCCGAGCAGATTCCACCGGCACTAAAGCCCTGGTATTTGGCGAAACATTTCTATGTACAGCGGAGCAGCACGCACTTCCCTTGGATTTATTCTTCTGATATTGTCAAGCATGTTGCGGAAGATTACCAGTGTCTGGCTCCTCTGTACAGGACATTCCGCGGCATGTTGGATGATCTTGCATCCGTTCAGGAGTAAGCAATTTGTCTCCCCCAGAAAATAAGGAGGTTCTTATGGACTGGTTGTCCCTCAAAAGCGGCAGTGATGTGCGCGGCGTCGCCGTTGGTGATGATGCCACCCTCACACCGGAAGTAGCCCAGGCATTAGGCAGCGCTTTTGTGCGCAAGCTGACTAAGGACACAAACAAGCCCGCCAATCAAATTGCAGTAGCCATCGGCCGTGATTCCCGTATCTCCGGTCCAGAACTTCTTTCCGCCGCTGCAAAAGGCATGGCACTGGCGGGAGCGCAGGTCATGGATTTTGGACTCTGCACAACCCCAGCCATGTACATGAGCATTTTAACCGCTGGGTACAGGCCTGACGGTGCGGTGATGGTCACCGCCAGCCATCATCCCTATCGGCTGAATGGACTCAAATTCTTTCAGGAAAAAGGGGGCTTGTCCGCAGAGGAGATTGCCGCTCTTCTTTCGGATGCTGCTTCACTTCATGCAGACAGCCTTCCCAATACCGGAGCAGTGCAAGTCCGCCCATTCCTGCCCGCCTATCAGGAGCAGCTTAAGAACCGTATCCGCACAGGGCTGAACACAGATGTTGCCATGCCTCTTTTGGGCCTTCATGTGGTAGTGGATGCAGGAAATGGCGCAGGGGGATTCTATGCCGACCTGCTGCAGAGCCTGGGTGCCTGGGTGGATGGCAGCCAGTTTTTGGAACCTGACGGCATGTTTCCCAATCATGTGCCAAACCCGGAAAATGAAGAAGCAATGACTTCCATATCGGAGGCGGTCAAGCACCAAGGGGCCGATCTGGGCGTGATATTCGATGCCGATTGCGACAGAGCGGCCATTGTGGATAACACCGGCCGTGAAATCAACCGCAACCGGTTGATAGCGCTCATTTCCGCTATATTGCTGAATCAAACCTCGGGGCAGTCCATCGTCACCGATTCCGTCACTTCCTCGGGGCTGGCCCAATTCATTACCGAGTGGGGCGGCGTTCACTATCGTTTTAAGCGTGGTTACCGCAACGTGATTGATGAAGCAATCCGTTTAAATGCTGCTGGAATCAATTGTCCTTTGGCCATAGAAACAAGCGGCCATGCTGCTCTTCGTGAAAACCATTTTCTGGACGACGGCATGTACCTGGTCACGGTACTTATAGTCGAAGCGATGCGGCTCAAGCAGGAGGGCAAAACCCTGGGCGGCTTAATTGCAGATTTGCGTGAGCCAGTGGAAAGCACAGAAATACGCCTTCACATCACTGATGCGGATTTCCGTGCGGCTGGTAAACATGTCATTCAGCAGGTTCTGGATTATGCAAATTCTGCGGAAGGATGGCATATAGCCCCCGACAGCCGGGAAGGCGTTCGGATTAATTTTGATATAAACGAAGGCTTTCAAAATGGCTGGTTTCTTCTGCGCCTTTCCGTCCACGACCCTGTGTTGCCGCTGAACATTGAAAGCGATGTACCGGGCGGCATACACATAATGCTTTCATCGCTCTTATCCGCCTTGGAAGGCGTTTCTGGAATTGATGTGACCCCGCTTCATGAAAAACTTGCCGATGGTACGGCATCAAAATAATGCTGGAGGCTGATCCCTTATGACGATTTCTCAAAAGACCATCAACACCATCCGCGTATTAGCCGCAGACACAGTACAAAAAGCCAATAGCGGCCACCCCGGCGCACCTATGGGCATGGCACCCATGGCTTATGCCGTATGGGCCGAAGCTATGAACCACAACCCGCTCAATCCATCCTGGAAAAACCGGGACCGCTTTGTTTTGTCCGCAGGTCATGCCAGCGCCCTCATGTACACGCTGCTTCACCTGTTTGGTTACGGCCTGACCATGGATGATTTGAAGTCCTTCCGTCAATGGGGCAGTAAGACTCCCGGCCATCCCGAGTACCGCCATACTACTGGTGTGGAAACCACGACCGGCCCTCTTGGGCAGGGTGTAGCCAATGCGGTGGGCTTTGCCATTGCAGAAACCATGCTGGCAGAAAAATTCAATCGGCCCGGCTTTCCTGTGGTCGATCATTACACCTATGCCTTTGCCGGGGATGGTTGCATGATGGAAGGCATTTCAGGCGAAGCCGCTTCGTTGGCCGGAACCTTGAAGCTTGGCAAACTGATCCTATTTTATGACGATAATGAAATCTCCATTGAAGGCAGCACAGATATCGCCATGCAGGAGGATGTAGGTGCCCGCTTTGCTGCCTATGGCTGGCATGTGCAGCATGTAAAAGATGGCAACGACGCTGGGCAAATTGTTGCCGCCATCTCTTCAGCAAAGGCGGACGACCGCCCCAGCCTGATTGTCGTACCTACTACCATTGGCTTTGGCTCTCCCAAGGCAGGCAAATCCAGCGCTCATGGAGAACCTTTGGGCGTAGAAAATGTTGCGGAAGCCAAGAAATGCTTGGGTATGCCGGAGGAGTCCTTCTATGTGCTTCCCGAAGTATACGAGCATATGGCTGAAATACAAAAAAAGGGAGTATCCTTGGAAGAGGAATGGAACAAGCTGTTTGCAACCTATGCTGAAACCTATCCGGAGCTTGCAGAGGAATGGAATGTCTGGTTTGATTCGGAACTGCCTAAGGAACTCCTTGAGGATAAGTCCTTGTGGGAATTCCCGGCAAAAATGGCAACCAGGAATACCTCTTTTGAGATGATCAACCGGCTGGCGGACAAACTACCTAATCTGGTAGGCGGCTCTGCCGACTTGGCTCCTTCTACGAAAACCCTTATCAAAAACGGCGGGGATTACAGTGCCGAAAACCGCGGCGGCCGCAACCTGCACTTTGGTGTAAGAGAACATGCCATGGCTGCTATCGCAAACGGCATGGCGCTGCATGGTGGTTTGCGGGTATATTGCGCTACCTTCTTCGTGTTCAGCGATTATATGAAGAACGCTATCCGTATGTCCGCCATCATGAAGATCCCCGTTATCTATGTCTTGACTCACGATTCCATCGGCGTTGGCGAGGATGGGCCCACCCATCAGCCCATCGAGCATTTGGCCGGTCTGAGAGCCATCCCCGACCTGCTGGTATTCCGCCCTGCGGATGGGCCGGAAACGGCGGCTGGCTGGCTGACTGCTCTGAAAAACGGCCTCCCCACCTGCCTGGTGCTTACAAGACAAGACCTTCCCCTGCAGCCGGGCAGCGGCACCAAGGCCTATAAGGGCGGCTATGTGCTTTCAGATTGCAAGAAATCCATGCCTGACGTTGTCCTGATGGCCAGCGGCAGCGAAGTGGCTCCCATGGTGGAGGCTCAGAAACTTCTTTCTGACGAGGGGATCGACGCCCGGGTAGTATCCATGCCTTGCATGGAGCTGTTTGATGAACAATCTCCCGCCTATAAGGAGAGTGTATTGCCGTCGGCCATAAAGGCACGCGTTGCTATGGAAGCCGGTGTATCCATGCCTTGGTTCAAATATGTTGGTTTGGATGGAGCCGTACTTGCTATTGACCATTTTGGAGCTTCTGCTCCCGCCTCCCGGCTGTTCGAAGCGTATGGCTTTACCGCACAAAACGCCGCAGCCGCTACAAAAAAGCTACTGGGGAAATAATTTCTCAATATATGATAAGCGCCCGGCCGGTTCAAACTCCGATCGGGCGCTTCTATTTATACTAATGCTTACGTGCTGTTTTTTTGGCAGCTAGCACTATAGCCTGCATCCTGTCATTGTGTTCTAAAAGAGAGGATCATATCAAGAATATCATCGGCCAGTTGATGTTTGCTTTGCAAAGGCCGCTCCACCACGCCGTCTTTTGTTACGAGGGAGGCGATGTTTGTATCCACATGAAAACCTGCACCAGGTTTTGTTACATCATTGGCTACGATTAAGTCAAGGTTCTTCTTCTTTAGCTTTCCTTTGGCGTTTTCCAGCAAATTCTCTGTTTCAGCAGCAAAGCCTACCAGAATTTGCTCCGCTTTTTTTCGCTGCCCAACAGCAGCGGCAATATCAGGATTTTCAACAAGCTGTAGGATCAGCCCTTCTTCCGCTTGCTTTTTAATTTTTTGACTGCTGGGATGGGCAGCCCGATAGTCCGCAGGAGCCGCCGCCTGTATAACTGCATCCTGTTCCTCGCAGCGGGCAACAACCGCATCATAAAGTTCCTGGGTGCTTGTTACCTGAACCGCCTTAACCCCCGCTGGCACCGGCAATTGCACGGGGCCAGTCACAAGCGTTACGGTAGCCCCCCGCCTGGCAGCCCGTTCCGCAATGGCATAGCCCATCTTTCCGGAAGAATCGTTGGTGAGATATCGCACGGGATCAAGCCGCTCCCTGGTAGGCCCGGCTGTTACCAGGACCTTCCACCCAGCCATATCCTGCGCTTTTGATAGGATTGCTACAACCTTCTCCACGATTTCTGAAGGCTCCGCCATCCGGCCTACGCCGCTTGTGCCCTCTGCCAGAAAGCCATCCCCCGGCCCCACGGCCATAACGCCGCGGCTTTCCAATACCGACATGTTACTTCGGGTAGCTTCCGCTTCCCACATGTTTGTGTTCATGGCAGGTGCCACCACAATGGGGGCACGGGTAGCAAGCACAGTGGTGGAAAGCATATCATCCGCAATGCCATGGGCCATTTTTGCCAGTACATTTGCGGTAGCCGGAGCAATCAGAAACAGAGAAGCCCTTTTCGCCAAAGCGATATGCTCTACTTCCCAGGTTTCCGGACGCTCAAAGGTATCCGTTACGACAGGATGATTGGAAAGGGTCTCAAAAGTGAGAGGGGTTACAAACTGGCAGGCGTTTTTTGTCATGATAACATAGACATCCGCCCCCAGTTTGCGCAAACGGGAAACCACCTCCGCCGATTTATAGGCGGCAATGCCTCCCGTCACCCCTAACACAATAACCTTTCCTTGAAGATGCATAATCCTTAATCCTCAACATCCGTGATGCGTTCGTAGGTAATCAAACCGCGGTTGACCTCTTCCACTGCCAGTTTCAAAGGCTTCATATCCTTGCGGTCGATCAGGGGCTGGCCGCCCGCTACCAATTGCCGGGCCCGCTTGGACGTTTCCACCACCAATGTATAACGGCAGTCTACCTTTTCGCTCAATTCCACAATGGTTGGATCTACAATAGACATCTTGAAATCCTCCTTTAAGGCTATTCTTCCCCGATGGTTGGGGTAAAGCGGATTGTTTTTTGCTTTTCGGCGGTAACAATGCTGCATAACTGAACATAAGCCAGCTCCAACTCATCGTTCACCACCGTATATTGATAGCGGGATAACTGCTCAATTTCGCCTCTGGCGTTTCGCAGCCGCCTCTCAATCTCAACGGGATCATCCGTATTCCTCGTATGCAGCCGCACCCTGAGTGCCTTATAGCTGGGAGGCAGGATGAACACTGACACACATTCCGGTTCCTTTTCCATTACTTTTCGGGCGCCTTGGGGATCAATATCCAGCAGAACGTTTTCTCCCCGTTCTATACTTTCATACACTGGCTCTTTCAGCGTCCCGTAGCGGTGGCCATGCACTGTGGCATGCTCCAGAAAAGCATCTTCCTGCAAAAGGCGGTCAAACCGTTCTTCTGTTATGAAGTGATAATGAACGCCATCGGTCTCATTATAGCGGGGGGCACGGGTCGTGGCACTTACAGAAAACCGGAAACTTGGGTCTTCTTTGAGCAGCCGCTGCGCCAGCGTCCCTTTTCCCGCTCCCGATGGTCCTGAAATCACCAGAAGCATGCCTTTTCTTTTTACCTGCATTCCCCTATTCCTCTCCTTCATCCTCTAAAGGCGCCGCATCCCGGGTATTGAGCCGGTTGGCTACCGTTTCTGGCTGAACTGGAGAGAGCACCACATGATCGCTATCCATCACGATCACGGCACGTGTGCGCCTGCCGTAGGTGGCATCAATCAGCTTTCCGCTCTCTCGGGCGTCCTGTACCAGCCTTTTCACCGGCGCAGACTCGGGGCTTATGATGGCGATCAATCGGGTCGCAGACACCATGTTTCCAAAACCGATATTAATTAATTTGGGCCCCATTTGATCCCCCTCTTTCCCCGCAGCGGGCCTGCTATTCTACATTTTGAACTTGCTCCCGCAGTTTCTCCAACTCACACTTCAAGGCTACTACCCAATTTGTAATTTGGGAATCCGATGCCTTAGAGCCAATGGTGTTGATTTCCCGGTTCATTTCCTGTACCAGAAAATCCAGCTTTCGCCCCACTTCAGCCTCTCCTGTTATGCAATCCCGGGTCTGCTGAATGTGGGAATCCAGGCGTGTCAGCTCTTCATCAATGGCGCATCTGTCCGCAAACAGTGCAACCTCTTGGGCCAGCCTTTGCGGTTCCACTGGCGATATGACCAATTCTGCAAGCCGGGCTGTAAGCCGCTCCCGATATTGGCTCACCACTTGCGGAGACTTGTCCATGATCTTCTTGCGCAAATCTTCAATAATCGCAAGGTGCAAAAGAAGATCGGCTTGAAGCGCCTCTCCCTCCCGGTCCCGCATGCATACCGCGTCCTGAATCGCAAGGTCCAGTGCGCGGCTCATCAGGTCTGTCACTGCTTCCCGGTCTTCCTCCCGCTCGGCTACCCGAAGCACATCCGGCAGCGCAGCGTAATGGGATAGCTGCATATCATCCCGAGCCTGGGCCAATTCCATCATGCGCTGAAGTGCTGCCCGGTATGCTCCCAAAAGAGGCTCATCCACTGTGGCTTCCCTGGCATCCTCCCGGTTATTGCGGTAATTGATAAAAACATCCGCATGGCCGCGCTTGATCACCTCGGAAAGCCGCTTCCGAATGGGCTCTTCCAAGAAGCTGATATTTCTTGGCATACGAAAGGCAATATCCAAAAAACGGTGGTTTACAATTTTAACCTCCACCGTCATCTCCCGGCCATCCTCTTGTAATTGCCTGCGTCCATAACCAGTCATGCTGCGCATGGATACATCCTCCGCATGCCTTTTTCAAGATTTATATTATACCACAGTTTGCCTGTACTGAAAAGCCGTGATGCCTGTTTTTTCGAATATTCTAAAAGGAGTCTTCGGTAACAATATTATTGCCCCTGTTGATTTTGGCATAGATTTGTGACATAATGCAAAAAGGTAGAAGGATGCAGGACCCAAAGTCGGTTTATACAACCGGCCGGTCCTGCTTTGTTTTTTATTCCAAATCTATTTTGTGTAATCGCACTGTCCCTTACCCCATCATTTTGCGGAGGTTTTATATCAATGAAAAGATTTTGGGCTTTGATAACACTGTTCGTGTTGATTCCATCATCCGTACTATCCTCACCCGAGACCATCGACCTGAGCACAATGTCTTTGGAAGAACTTGTGGCACTCAAAGTACGTGTCGAGCAAGCTATTCTTGCGAAAAATCAGAGCGGCATTGAGATCCCCCAGGGAGTCTATGTAGTAGGTGAACACATCCCGGCCGGAGAATATACGGTAAGTATTCAAAATGCTGCATCCATCTGTATTCTGGACGTTTATCAGGATGAGAAAGCATACTATAACTACGAATACTGGCAGGATACGTTCACGGTTTCCTATTATTCCAAATTGGGAAGGATCTGGCTATATGATGGCAATGTCATCGTATTGTCAGGCGCTGCTTTCTTTGAGCCTTTCGTCGGGATCTAACAGTTTACACCAGCCTCAAGCTATGTAACAGAACCTTTCCCTTTCCGGAGAGCCAGCAGGACATTGCCGCCTGTTTTACCTTTCACGGCAAGTGCTCATTTTCCACTTTGTATGTTCACATAAGCATTGGCCAAGGCTGCGAAATCCTCCAAGGATAACTTCTCACCCCGAACCATTCCGTCTATGCCGCTTTTTCTCAGCAACTCTTCCGCATCCTGGCGGCTTATGGAAAAAGTAGACTGCAAGTTGTTGGCCATAGTCTTGCGGCGCATGGCAAAGGCGGCATTTGCAACCTTGAAAAAAACGGTTTCGTCCAGTACCTTAACAGGCGGTGTTTTTCGTATAGGCATCACTACAAAGGCGCTGTCCACCTTTGGCGGAGGGGTAAAGCAGGCGGCAGGTACCTGCATGGCGATGCTCGGTAGCCCAAAGTATTGGCATCGCACCGACAGCATGCCGTATTCCTCGGTACCCGGCTGTGCCAGCATTTTATCCGCAACCTCCTTCTGTACCATAACAGACAGGCTTTTTATTGGCAGCCCTCCCGTTAAAAGCAGCGTCAGGAGCGGAGTCGTGATATAGTAGGGTATATTGGCTACCACAAAAAAACTGTCCCCCAGCGGGCGGGTCAAATCCACAAGGTTTTCCTGCAGTACATCGCCCTGAACCACCTGTACATTGCCATGAGCTGCCAGCTTTTCATGCAATATTGGCAAGAGTCTTTCGTCTATCTCAAGGGCAAGTACTTTTTGGCATACGGAAGCCAAAATCGCCGTCATGGTGCCGCTGCCGGGGCCGATCTCTAAAACACAGTCTTCCTTTTGAACCCCGGACGCTCTTACAAGCTCCTTCAAAAGCCCTTCGTCATAAATAAAATTTTGCCCCAAGCCTTTTTTATAGCGCAGCTGACTGTCTTTTATTATTTGCTTTCCTTTGCTCATTTCTCTGCTCCTTTATTTTCTGTGCCTATCGGCTCAATTCTTAACTTGCCATACCACAGCGGACGTTCCGATTTACAGGTCATTTTTCCCATGCTATACTATGTAAAGTGCCTGATCACTAAGGGAGGCCTTTATATGCCTGATGATGAAAAAAAGGTTCAGGAAGCGGCCAGTACATTTACCTGCCCCAGCTGCGGCGGACGGGCCGTATTCGATCCGGAATCCCAAAATCTTAAATGCCCTTATTGCGGAACCGAGTCCAATGTAAACAAAATTATTGAAAAACCCGTAGAATACGATATCAAACAAGCTCCCTCACCTTCTCAAAAGGACTGGGGGGTTACTGTTCGTGTGATCCGCTGCCAGGGCTGCGGTGCGGAAACAGTGCTGGATGTCAACACCACCTCCGAACTGTGCGCATTTTGCGGCAGCCCCCATGTGCTGGAGGATCAGTCGGAGGCAGGCATCGCTCCTGAAAGCATGGTTCCCTTCCAAGTCAGCCAGAAGCAGGCGGTATCATCCTTCCAAAAATGGCTTAAAAAGCGCTGGTTTGCCCCTTCGAAGGTAAAACGGATGGCAAGCTTGGGCAAAATCACAGGCGTCTACATGCCACATTGGACCTATGACGCTGATACCACATCCGTCTATACTGGTCAGGCGGGTCATCACTATTACGTCACCGTTCCCGTCACCGTGGTCCGGGACGGTAAGCACGTAACTGAAATGCGCCAGGAACAGCGTACCCGGTGGACACCTACCAGCGGCATCATCCATCACAATTTTGATGATGTTCTGGTAGCCGGCAGCCGCCGCCTGGAGGATCATCTGCTCCAGCGGGTCCGCCCTTATGATCTGAAAAAGCTTTGCAGATATCAGGCCGGGTTTTTGAGCGGTTTCATCAGTGAAAAGCCTTCCGTGAATCTTCAGAATGGATGGCAGGCCGCTCAGGAGGATATAGACAGCCAGATGCGATCCTTGGCCCACAGCGATATTTTAAGCCGGGCTGATGAGGCGCAAGTTACCGATATTCGTTCCGAGCACAAGGATGTTCGGTACAAGCTGACGCTTTTGCCCATGTGGCTGTCCTCTTTTTCTTTCCAGAACAAAAGCTATCATGTGCTCATCAACGGCCAGACAGGAAAAGCCGGCGGACAAGCTCCCATAAGCTTCTGGCGTGTATTGGCGGCTGTCCTTATTGGGTTGGCTTTGGTGGGCGGATTGTATATTCTGTTTGCCCAGGGAGGCAGGGATGTTGTATCTTACATTCCATCATTCTATTAATGCGCTTTGTGCTGCAATTCTACACATTTGTGATAATGCACACGTCTTTTATATCCTGAGATAAGGCAAACTCCTTCAAGCAAGCCCGAAGCGACTGAGCATCGGGCTTTTTCCCATTTTCCGGCCAGACATGCTTAACTTCCAGACATTTTTCCTTTCGGTTGGTGATCATTTCAATCCTACCGGCAAAGGATTCGCCCTGCAAAATGGGCAGCACGTAATAGCCATATTTCCGTTGTGCAGGCGGGGTGTAGATTTCCCATGTATAAGAGAAATCAAACAATGCTTCGATAAGTCTGCGATCCCAAAGCATATTGTCCAAAGGTGCAAGCACCCGGGTCATACTTGCATCATTTTCCACAGTTTTTTCTTCCACCAGCCCAGCGTCTTCAGATAGGCAATACAGCGGCTCATTAAGCCCTTCCACCTCCAAAGGGCAAATCTCACCTCGATCAAGCAGTCTTTTAAAGGCCGCGTTGCGGGTAGGCGACTTTTTCCCTTCCACGCATAAATACGCATCGGAAGATTTGTTCCATAGAAGCCCAACGCCTCCGATACGCCGCCTGATGCGCCAGTCCAAGTATGCTTCCTCGCTTGAAAAGGGATCTGGCGATGACCATATGTCATAAGCCAGCACATTTTCCGCAAAATCATACGCCTTTTGCGTGCCCCGCTTATGATGGATACAAAGCTCACCCCGAAGATACAACGCCTCCAGAACCGCCCGAGCTATGGTCGTCTCGGACCAAAACCAATCAGCCCTGCCCTCCATTTGAAGGTCACCGGAAAAGGAGGGGCCGAATTCCCGCAGCTTTTTGCGCACTAAAGGGGCTGAATTTTCCACCAATTCATAGCTTTTGAGATGCGGTGATGCATAAGCTGATCGCACCCTCATAAAGCGTGGCCAATCCTCTACAGGATAGATGGCCATGTTTTTGTCCAGATGGTCAACCAGGCGCCGCTTTTCATACAGCAATTTGGATAGCATTGCCGGTTTATACCTCGCCACCCTTGATTGCAGCACCAAATCCGCATTTTTACCGCATACATCAATTGGGTCATATTGAATACAGCCTGCCTGACGGATATAGGCTAATACTCCTTCTTCCCCTGAGAATACTTTCTTTCCCAGAAGCCCCTGTTTTCGCAGCAGAAACCGTCTGGCGGCTTCTCGGGTAATCTTCATTCTCCGCCCTCCCATAAACTGTTACCATTTGTGATTATATGGGCCGCTAAAAGCGCACCTCCCAGATGGGATAAGATGCATCCATTTCATAGCCCAGCTTTTGTGCCAAAGCGACGGACGCTGTATTTGCCGCATCCCAAGATGGGTGTATGTTCCCTTCTATGCAGCGAAGGATGAGCCTAGCGCAGCAAGCGGCTGCCAGTCCCTTACGACGCATGTCCGGCCGGGTATCCACTTCTATTTCCAGCCCGCCATCATACACGGCATAGGAGGAAGCGCCGGAAACCAGCTCCCCCTCCCATATGGCGCCAACCCCAAGACCGCGCTTTGCATAATCCGCCTCATCCTGAAATACAGAGCAAAAGTCCCGGCTCCAAGGGAAGGCCATCGCTTCTTGATACAGGCCTTCCTCCATGTTGTGAAGGGAAATCCCATCCGGCACGTCTTTTGCCAAACGTTCTAAAAACTCAGGATTGAAATGTGTTTCCTCCCGGATCGAATAACGCGTTCCCTCTATCATGGACTGAGGCTGCCAGGCCCGAATAGGTTCCTCCCATCCCGGTTGAGCTGGAATAAACCATGTTTTGCCCGGCTGCAGGGTAAGTTTGCCGGCCAGATGCCGCGCCCAGGGGCTTTGGGAATCTCCCGAGAAAGATGCAAAGTCTCCCAGGCACAAAAGCGCCAAGGATGGCTTTTTCGGATGATCGCCAAACGCTTGTCCCATATGCCCCTGCAAGCATGACCGGATCAAACCGTTTTTCGGCCCTTGAAAAAGCGGTGCCAGCGTCTGCCTGTCTTCTCCTATAAATTCAAAGGTTCCTTGGAGCACCGTTACTCCTCCTCAATTTGCACCTTATCCCGTCCAAAATCTCTCATCAGCTCCTGCAGCGTATCCTGGGTCCTTTGCTGAGAGGCTTCCTTTCCCCCATCCTCCAGCACCGCTTCAAAGCGGGCTTGTACGCCTCCAGCTTCGCTGAGAGCAGCCTCCACCGCCTCTTTGCGGCGCTCCTTATTGAGGTGATTGCAAATAAAGTTTTCCTCTTTAGGCAAAACAACACGGTATATATCGCCCCGGCATCCTCCGAATGTTCCCCCCATAAGCTGACTGAAGAGGCCCGTATCCGTCTTTTTCAAGTGCTGCAACGCCTGATCCCAGATCTGGCGGGGAGTCAGCCCGGTTTGTTTGGACGAAGGTTGTTCCGCTTTTGCGGTCTCTATCTTTTCGAGCGTTTCTGCATCCGGAATGCTTTTTTTCGGTATGGTATCCTTTTTTTCCGGAAGGGGTTGTGCAGCTTGTATGATAGGTTGTACCAGGGTCTGGCTTCTTTGCTCCAATGCCTCAATCCGCTCCAACAGGCCTTCTGCTGATGCTTCCCCGCTTGGAAAACAAGCCTTTAGGGAAGCTGCTTCCAAAGCAATACGGGGAGCCGAAGCCCAGCGCATATCCATTTCTACTTTCATAAACAAATCCAGGAGTCGAAGTAGTTTTCCTTGGGAAAACCGAGCTGCCTGTTCCATATACCGGGAAGCGTCCTCTTTTGTGATATCCAAAAGATTCTGAATTTCCTCACCGCAAGCAGCCGCCATGAGGAGCGCCCG
>JAEVYX010000065.1 GCA_023392515.1 Bacillota bacterium
GCGCAAGAGGAAGTGCGGTTCGGAGGTTTTTGTATTGCGAAACTTTCAGTTTGATCCTTCTTACTCCACCTTCAATGGCGCACAGAGGAGCTTGGTGATATCCGCGCTGGGGCCGGCATAAATGTCGAACATGCCCTTTTCCACCACTGTGCATTCCTTTGCGTTGACGATGGCCAGCTTCTGTATGGGCAGGCGGAAGGTGATGGTTTTTGTTTCGCCCTTTTTCAGCTGCACCCGGGCGAAATCCTTCAGGGAGAGAACCGGCTGCAGGATGGAGGCGACGCGGTCGTGGATATACAATTGAACGATTTCGGTGCCATCCCTCGATCCGGTATTGGTTACATCCACCGAAACCGTAATCGTATCCGCTTCTTTGGCGCAATCGGATGAAAGCGTCAGACGGCTGTATTGATAGGTGGTGTAGCTCATGCCGTCTCCAAAGGTGTACAAAGGCCCTTTGGGCAAATCACAATAGTGAATGGCATGCCAGCCCGGCAATTGGTTGTAATATACGGGAATCTGCCCGGCGTTTCTCGGGAAGGAGATGGGCAGCTTTCCCTCCGGCTGGGTCTTTCCAAACAGCATGTCGGCAAAGGCAAGTCCGCCCTGCTGGCCGGGGTTGAACAGGCACACGATGGCGTCCGCATGCTCCTTGGCCCAGTCAAGACATAAGGGTTTGCTGGCCAGCAATACGACGATCAGCTTGTTTCCGTTTTCCTTGAGCGTTTCAAGCAGCTTCCTCTGGGATTCCGGCAAGGATAGGTCGGACCTGTCGTAATGCTCGCCCATCTGATAAAAGCCGTCACCTACCACGCAAATGCTGACACTGGCCTTCTTGGCTTCCAGTATGGCTTCCTCAAGCTGCTGCGGGGTGCAGCCTTCCAGGTCACAGCCCTTACGGTAGGTGAAATTGGCGCTAATCGCCTGCAGGCCCCGGCGAAGGGTGTAGATGGTATCCTTCGGCTTGCGCGAAAAGTCGGGGCAGGGGTGGGTGAAAAAGCTCCAGTCGCCCAAGGTGGCCAGTTCATCATCGGCGTTGGGGCCGGTGAGGAATATGCTTTCATCGGCATTCAATGGCAGCACGCCGTTGTTTTTCAGCAATACAATAGATTTTTCCGATGCTTCTTCGCCCAGCCTCCGGTGTGCTTCGCAGCCGATATATTGGTAAGCGGCGGACTGTTCGGTGCGCACTTTTTTCGGATTGGTGATAAGCCCGATGCGGTATTTGATAAGAAGCATCCGCATGACCGCATCATCCAAAACAGATTCTGCCAAGGCGCCCTCTTTTACAAGGGCAATGGTGGCATCGTAGAACTCCGTGCTGTACATGATCAAATCATGGGTTGTTTCCAGCGTCGCCTTGGAGGCCTGTTCAAACGTCTCGCATACCAGCTGTTTTGTGACCAGGCTGCGCACATTGTCCCAGTCGGTGACCAAAAGGCCGTCAAAGCCCAATTCGCTGCGCAAAATTTGATTCAGGATTTCATGGTTGGCTGTGCAAGGGGTGCCGTCGATGGCGTGATAGGCGGTCATGACCGACGCGCAGCCTTCCTCGATCACACGCTTGAAGGGCGGCAGAAAGGTCTCCCGTACCTTGCGCATGGAAATCTGGGCATCATAGCTGTCCCGGCCGCCGTTTGCCTCGCCGTAGGCGATATAATGCTTGGCACAGGCCATGATGCTGCCATCATCCTGAAGGTCTTTTCCCTGATAGCCACGTACCATGGCGGCGCCCATTTCTCCTGCCAGATAGCCGTCTTCCCCAAAGGTTTCGCCTACGCGGCCCCAGCGCGTATCCCGCGCCAGGCACAAAAGGGGCGAAAACGTCCAGTGAATCCCATCCTCCGCCACTTCCATCGCGGTGGCCCGGGCAACCTTTTCCAACAGCTCCGCGTCAAAGGAGCAGGCCATCGCCAGGGGGGAGGGATACACCTGTGCACCGTTATGCAGCGCATGGCCGTGAACCGCGTCAATGCCGTACAATACAGGAATCTTTAAGCGTGACTGAAGCGCCCAGCGCTGCACCTTTAAGGCGTCTTCGCCTACGGCGTGCAATACGCTGCCCACCGCCCGATCCCGCACCCACATTTCCACATCTTCCATGGACATGTGCTGACAGCTGATCTGCATCAACTGCGCCACCTTTTCAGGCAGCGTCATTTGGCTTAACAGTTCCTTGGCCCATTTTTGCGCTTCCGTCTTGTCCGGCTGCATTCTGAGTCCTCCTTAAAATCCCTATTAAATAAGTGTAATGATAATCGGTTTTGATCCCGATTGCAACAGCTATTGATAATGGATGGCGATGGTGACGCAAAGTCCGCCGTCCGGATTGGCGGAAAGCGTAAGCCCGCTTTCGGAGCCGTATCTTAGTTTGATACGGCTGTTTACATTGAAAAAGCCAATACTTGTATAGGGTGAATCCAGTTCTTCCGGCTTTGACATTTTTTCGTTGATACTGTCCATCTTCTCCTGCTCCATACCGCAGCCGTTATCAAGAATCGTAATGGTTAACAGCCCGTCCGTAAGCGATGCACTGATGCGGATATGCCCCTTCATTTTCATGCCCCGCTCAAACCCATGCTGGATGGCGTTTTCCACTACAGGCTCCAGTATCATTCTGGGCACATACAGCGCATACAGGTCTTCCGGAACCGCCATTTCGATTTCGTATGCCTCGTCGTAGCGAAGCCTGATCATTTTGGCATAGGTATGAACGCATTCCAATTCGTCTTCCAGGGTGCCGGTATGCTTGTCAACGCAGTACCGGTATAATTTTGCCAGCAGCATGGCCATTTCCCGGGTGCGGAGCGCATTTTCCTCACTGGACATGCCGCAGATGCATTCCAGCATGTTGTATAAAAAGTGGGGGTTGATCTGCGCCTGCAAAAATGCGTTCCGGGCCCGAAGCTGTTCAACCTCCGCCTGCACAAGGCTCAGTTTGGTTTTGCTCATCTCGCGGCCCAACTGATTTGTACGCTCAACCATATCGTTGATGCCCTGGGCCAATGCACTCAATTCATTCTTCCCCTGCACAGGGTTGATGATATGCCCGTTTTCGATGCGGATCGCCATGGTTTGGGCATGGATATTGCCGATGGGGTGGAGGATGCTGGCATAGATCAATAAGGCCAGTATGCATTCGCTGATGATGAAAATAGCCAGGTATATGCTTCCCCAGGTAAAGAAGGAGGCGTAGGAGCGGGCGTAATCCGTCTGCGGATATGCCAGGATGATTTGCCAGTTCAGCGCCGGAAGGGATGCTGCCTGCAATCGGTATTGGGTATTGCCGATATCAAGCGTAGTATCCGCCGCCTTTTGAAACTGCTCAGCAGTCATATCCCCAAGCCCTTGGGCGGCAATCACCTGCTCTCCGCTTAAGATCAGAAAAGGATGCTGCGGGAACCGAAGCCCGGACAAAAGATCCGACATGGAGGAAAAGGATACGCAAAACCCGTCCGTGCCTGCAATGGGGGCTGCCAGCGCAAGGGCGAAATCTCCGGGCTCCAAGGGCGTCAGCGGCAGGCTTGTAAAGCCGGTGGGAGGATTTTCTCGAAAGGAATGGACAACATCCCGCCGTGCCAGATAGTTTTTAATGGACAGGCCCCGGCCCAGCTGGGATTCGGTGATCTGCCCCTGGCTTGTGGCAATGCACACATTGGTCATTTGGGGGATATAGCGCAGGATATCGTTGAGGGTGGAAACGACGATATCGGCGTTTGAAAACTTGTAGGCGCTGTCGGCCCGGATGTAGGTTTTAATCTCCGTTTTGTTCGCCGCAATGTATAGGGCGCTGCGCATGCCGCTCAGGGAGTCTCGCAAGGCCGCAGCTTCATCCCTGGCATATTGCTGGGCGCTGTTCTTTGCCGCCTGTTCCAATTGATGGCTGGTCATCAGCTCTGTAGAAACCACGGCGACGGTGGTTAATAAAATGGAGGTCGCCAAAAACACCAGCAGCGTCCTGCGCAAAGGCCAGTTTTTCAATAGGCGGTCCCGGCGGATGAACAATCATCATCACTCCAATCCCGGTATCTACTATAACAAAGATGCACACTTTGGTCTATACTTTTCCAGATCAACCGAAATAATCAAAACAGAAGCCGAAGAAATCCGCTACGTTTTGATGGCGAGCATGATATGATTGAAAAAAAGCGACATGGGAGCTGCTACATGAAAGCACAGCTTATACCAAGCGTATCCTTGCCTCAAAAGCGTACCGGGCTTGCCCGGCGGATCTGGAAAAAGCGGTATGCCTATTTCTTTTTGCTGCCCGGATTATTGTTCTTTGCCGTTTTTGCCTATACACCAATGGTTGGGCTGATACAGGCCTTCGAAAAGTACAGCGTCCGGCTGGGGCTCTTTAAAAGCCCCTGGGTTGGCTTTGATAATTTCGAACGTATTTTTATTACCCCATTGGCGATGAAATCCATCATCAATACATTAACCATCAGCCTGGGCCGCATCGTATTTGAATTTCCGGCGCCTATCATACTGGCGCTGTTGCTCAACGAAATGCGCGGGACACGCATAAAGCGGCTGTACCAAACGGTTTTCACATTTCCACATTTTCTTTCTTGGGTTATTGTGGCAATCATCCTGCAGGATTTTCTGGGCAGCAGCGGCGCTGTCAACCATATCCTCGTAAGCCTGGGAATGGGCAAGGTCAATTTCCTCTCCACCCCCGATTATTTCCGGCCTTTATTGTACATCACATCCTGCTGGAAAACCATGGGGTGGTCGGCCATCATTTATATCGCCGCCATTTCCGGGGTTGGCGCGGAGCTGTACGAAGCCGCTGCCATTGACGGGGCGGGCCGCCTTCGGCGCATATGGCACATTACGCTGCCCTGCATCAAATCAACCATCATCATCATGCTGATCCTGAAAATCGGCAAATCCATGAACGCGGGCTTTGACCAGGTTTTCAACATGCGCAATGCGGTGGTGAAAAGCGTGGCCGATATCATCGATAC
>JAEVYX010000097.1 GCA_023392515.1 Bacillota bacterium
GTAATACCCAAAAATCCGAGTATGGTTCTCAAATACCTGTCTCCCATTTCAAAATCACGATACGGCGCTGTTGAATAATTTCCGCCTCTCGTTGTGATATGGATGGCCTTCTTGCCTGTGCATAGCCCGACAGGCCCATTTTCCGTATAGGTAAAAGTGATTCCGGTAACGCATATGTAGTCGATGTATGCTTTCAGTATCGCCGGAATGCTCAAGTTCCACAAGGGCGCTGAAATGATATACTTGTCCGCTTCCAAAAACTGATAGGCATATTTGAGAATGGGATGGTTCCTGCCCTCACCTGGGTTAGGACGGTGCAGCTGCTCCAATTGTCCGACGGGCAGAAAATCGATGCCGTCCTGATACAAATCCAATGTACTAATGGTATCCTCGGGATGGAGCCTGCGATATTCCTCTACAAACCGGTCGGATAGCTTGAATGTTCTTGATCCGCCGGTTTCTTTCGCGTTTGCCTTGATATAAAGGATTTTACTCATACTGTATCTCCTCTTTTTATTAGGTTTTTCATTGCTGCAGGGATTAAACTGCGGAAATTTTTTCAATTCAGCCCGCAGTATGGCTTGCCTTCGCATTTACCTTTTCATTCCTATTGGAAAACCTTCTTGCGAGCAATAATAAGACGTACATCGAAGGAGGTTTTGGCATGAAAAATGCGAGGGTATTATTCGTCGGGCTCATTTTGATCTACTTGGTAGTAAGGACGGTATTTGTTCTTCCCGGCACTGGTGAAAACGGAAAATAGCTCCTCAAAACATAAAAGAATCAAGCAGCTTACCGTAAAGGCGGGCGGTTGTTAAGCCTTTTCAATACCCAAATCATCTGATCGATTTCCTCCTTCGTGTTGTAAAAAGCGAGGGACGCACGGATAACGCTGTCCAGGCCGAACCTTTTCAAAATAGGCTGCGCGCAATGATGGCCCGTGCGTACAGCAATGCCCTCCCGGCTCAACACCTGCCCCACTTCATCCGGCGAAAAGCCTTCCATTGTAAAAGGCAGAATGCTTGTTTTATACTTTTCTGTTCCAATAAGGGCCACGCCGTTAATGGATTTAAGCGCCTGCACCCCATATGCATAAAGCTGTCGCTCATACTGGGCAATCCTGTCCATCCCCGTATTTTCCACATAATCAACCGCTGCCCCAAGGCCGACGGCGTCCGCAACGCTTCCTGTCCCCGCCTCAAACCGATGGGGAGGAGCCTTGTAGGTTGACTTTTCAAAAGTCACATCTGTAATCATACTGCCGCCGCCCTGATAGGGCGGCATGGTGCGCAGCAGCTCATCCTTTCCGTACAAAACACCAATGCCCATGGGGCCAAACACCTTATGGCCTGAGAATACATAAAAATCGCAGTCCATTGCCTGCACATCCACCTTGACATGGGCTGCGGCCTGCGCCCCGTCCACCAGCACTTTTGCGCCGAAATCGTGGGCCATGCGGATCATTTGTGCAACAGGGGGCATTGTCCCCAAGGCGTTTGAAATATGGGTTAATGCAACCAGCCTGGTTTTTGGGCTCAACAGCTTTTCGTATGCAGGCAGCATGATTTGCCCCGTTTCATCCACCGGAATGACTTTTATCCTGGCTCCCTTTTTTGCACAGATCATCTGCCAAGGCACAATATTGGCATGGTGTTCCAGCATGGAGACGAGGATTTCATCACCTTCCTTAAGGCTGTCAAGGCCGTAAGCATGCGCCACTAGATTAATCCCCTCTGTCGCGCCGCGTACAAACACAATTTCCTCCGGGCTTACGGCATTGATAAAAGAGGCGATCTTAGCCCGGGCGCCTTCATAAGCGTCCGTTGCGCGTGCAGCAAGGGTATGCGCCGCCCTATGTACGTTTGAGTTTTCATGCTCATAAAAATATGAAAGCCGTTCTATTACGCACCTGGGCTTTTGGGTGGTAGCGGCATTGTCAAACCAGACAAGGCTTCTCCCATGCACCTTTTCTGCCAGTATGGGGAAGTCTTTTCTGATGCCCTGTACATCAAAAACACGCTGCGGCGGCTGATCCTCCGCCACGCAAAGAGGAGAAACTGCCAGGAAGGGTATTTCCTTCGGGCATGGGCAAGCACTGCCCGGCTGCGGCAGGGCAGCGTGGGCAAAATCATATGCTTTCCCTGTTTCAGGCTGTTCAAACAGGCTGGCTATCTCACAAGGAAAACCGGCATCAAATGGGCTTTTCTCGTACTTCTTCACCGGAGCATCATCAGCATCAGGCCCAGGAGGTATGCAGCTTCCCTTTTTCTCATACAGTTCCGGAAAATATGCCTGCGCCATGCTTTCCACCACAGATGAAACCAGCCGGTCCTGTTCTGCAGAAAAGCCGGCCTCATCCATGTTTCCTGTCAGGGTTTTCATCATCGGATTATTGATAGTCATAATAGTGTCCAATATCCACGTCTTCCAGCACGGCAATCGCATCTTCAGCCAGTATCGCCACCGAGCAGTAAATAGAAAGCAGGTAAAATCCAATGCCCCTGTTGTCGATACCCATAAACCGTACGGATAGCCCCATGGACTGCTCACCGGGCAGGCCTGCCTGATACAGCCCGATAACACCCTGTTTTTGTTCACCGCTGCGGATAAGCAGTATGTTGGTCTTTCCGCTGTCCCCCTTTGGTTTTTTCACTCCATCCACCAGCAGCTTGTCCGTTGGCACCAAGGGGATCCCCCGCCAGGCCAGGAAAGTGGCGCCATACATCGTAACAGCTACCGGCGGAACACCTCTGCGGGTACATTCCCTGGCAAATGCAGCAATGGCTAAAGGATGAGCCAGAAAGAAAGAGGGTTCCTTCCAAACCTTGGCAATCAGGCCGTCCAGCTCATCCGGTGTCGGATATCCGGAGCGGGATTTGAGCCTTTGGGAATCACCTATATTTTTCAAAAGGCCGTAATCATCACTGTTGATAATCAGGCTTTCCTGCTTCTCCTTGATGCTTTCCATTCCCAGGCGTATCTGCTCTTTGACTTGATCATAGGGTTTGCTGTATATATCCGATACCCTTGTCTCCATCTTGATAATGGACGAAACCGACGTAAGCAAAATCTCCCGCGGCGCGGGCTCATAATCAATAAAGCCTTCCGGTATATCCTCACCGTTCGCCTGAGAGCAGAGGATATCCAGCAGCGCTTCTCCGTCTTTTACTTTGTTCAGGCGGAAAATACCAGATTCCAGAGGCTTCCAATCCAAAAACCTGGATACCCACCGTGGGGTGATGGAAATGAACTGCGGCGCTGTTTTTTCTACATCTGCCAATTGATAGGCGCATCGCGCAGACAAGGCTTTTTGCTTGATTTCCTGATCTGACATTTTAGGCTCCTTGACGCGTTATTTCCTACCTAGTTTCTCTTTGCGGATATGTTTTATTCCTCCGCTGCGCAAAGCGGAAAAGTACGGCCGCTTTACCGTAGCTATGGGAAGGCGTGCAAAATTTTTGCAAAAGAAAAGAGGCACCTCATATGAGATGCCCCTTTTAACATGCTGTTCTCAATTCATTGCATACGCCCTTAGCTCACTTCGCTCTATATGTTTTGCGAATAGGCAATCGTCATTTTCACCCGGTCCGCGCACATGAGGTTAAAGGAGCAGTGGTTTGGCAAACCATCCTTATCAAAGGTTGTCTTTGCGACCAGGAACAATGTATCCCCGGTATTGCATTGCAGATACCGGGCTTCGTCCGGCCTGGCCAAGGTTGCCGTTATTTCTTTTGTGACTTTCATGTTCACACGGCCGTATTTTTGAGCCATCATTTCATAGGTTGATGTATTGTCTTCAATCAGATCCAAAAAATTGGGCAGGCGTTTTGCGTCATAAACGGAACGATCCAGGGAGATGGGTACGCCATCCACTTCAAGAACCCGCATCAATTCGTAAATCGGAGCACCGGCGGCAATCCCCAGCATGGCTGCTTCTTTATTTGTAGCACCGCGCTGGTCCTTGCGCAGTACCCTCACGTAAGAGACACCGTCCCGCATTTTGCTGAATCCCTGAAAGCCGTCAAGGGCCATCACGCGGATCGCAATCTTCGAATAGCTGACGAAAGTCCCTTTTCCCTGCTTGCGTTCAAGCAGGCCTTCATTGACCAGCTCTTGTACCGCCCTGCGCGCTGTTATCCGGCTAACGCCAAACTGTATACAAAGCTCATTTTCAGACGGCAATCTCTGACCCGGAGTATACTCCCCTGTACGGATTGCCACCCGCAAATGCTGCATCATCTGCTCGTATAACGTCAAATATGATTCAGGAATCAATGGCATTGTGTCACTCACAATTGTACCTCTTCTCCACCTTATGTTTCAAAAGGTTTACCGTAGCCAAACCCGCCATAGGAAGTACATGTTTGGGCTGCGCAGTCGGCGGCAAAATCCAATGCCTCCTCCATAGCGGCCCCGTGCAAATAACGGGTCAAAAATCCCGCAATAAAGCTATCCCCTGCACCCATGGTATCAACAACTTCAACAGGCTTGATTCCCTGCCTGTAATAAACGCCTCTCCGGGAAAACAGTGCGCCCCGGCTGCCCTGTGTAATGCCGATGATTTCCACGCCGTACCTATGTACCAGCGCAGTCAGATCGCGCACTTCCTCATCGCTCAATTCCGAGCCGCTGAAGAAGGCAAACCGCACATGAGGGCAGACAAGAGCCAGATAATCCTTACGCTGAGAAACGTTTGAAAAGTCATAGGATACATCGCAGGCTTCCTTCATTTTTCCCAGTTCCGGTTCAATAGAAGAATAGCATGACGTATGACAAATGTCAAATTGTTGCATATAAGTTATATCTTCCGGCATCAGGCGAATGCGGACAATGTGCTGGGCGGTGTTCTTTGGACCGCCCACAAACTCCCTGTCCCCCTGGGATGTTAACTGCACCTGAGGATGTCCGGATATAGCGTACACTTTGCGGCTGCGGCCATAGGTAATCCCCTCCTGGGTCAATGCCCATTTGAGGTGCTCCGCTTCCCGGTCGTCACCGAAAACGCCCATGTATTCCACCCGTTCAAACCCTGCACGCTTGCAGCCTACCGCCACGTTTACGGCATTGCCCCCCGGGTAATATATTTTTTGATCCAGGTAGCAGTCAACCACGTTATCCCCAAGTGCGAGCATATTCATAACATTTTCCTCCTCAGCGGGGCCGGCGGTACGGCTTCAATCGCCGCAATCAACCCTTGACAGCCCCTGCCGTCATACCCCGGATAAATTGCTTTTGCATAATGATAAATACAATAATCATTGGCGCGGCGGAAATCGTAAGCCCTGCAAACAATAGCGCGTAATCCGTGTTCAAAGCATCCCGGAATACCATCAAGCCGGAGGGAATGGTTTTCAAGGCCTTGGAATCAATAAAGATAATGGAGAACAAGAACTCATTCCAGGAATAATACGCAACAAGGATGGCACAGGTAAGCAAAATCGGCTTGGAAATGGGGATGAAGATGCGCCACAATACGCCGAAAGAGGAACACCCGTCAATGATTGCCGCTTCCTGCAATTCCTTGGGGATTCCCAGGAAGTAAGACCGGATCAGCAATAGCGTTATGGGCATGCGATAAGCGGCATAGGGCAGAATCATGGCCCAGTAGGTGTCGTGTATGCCAAGATTCTGTATAATCCGGTAAAGGGGAATGAGCGTTACCTGGGGTGAAAGCATCATGCCGCCCATTCCCATTAAAAACACCAATGAATCTCCAGGAAAACGGTAGCGCACCAAACCGAAAGATGCCAGTGCAGCGATGGAGATGCAAAGGATGATAGTACACAAAGTGACGAGTACACTGTTCAAAAAGTAGCTGGAAATACCCATATTCCAGGCCCGAATGTAATTCTGCCACTGGGCGATAGCCGGAAATCCCCAAAGGTTGCGGAAGAACTCCCTTTCCGTTTTCAGCGAGGAAAGCACCATCCAGACCAGCGGATATAAAATCAGCAGAAAATACACCATAAGCAACGCCAGGGCGATGACCATCCCAACGGACCAGCGGTTGCGGATCGAAGAGCGGTGCAGAACGGCAGACTTTGCGATGTTGAGCATTTCAGTCCACCTCCCCGGAACGAAGACTTTTCTTTTGCACAACGGCCAGTGCCAGGCAGATTAAAAGCATGAGAATGGCGATTGTTGATGCATACCCCATCCGGTCCTGGGTAAAGGCCATATTGTACATATAAACAGCCAATGTGACAGAGGAATTGCCGGGACCACCTCTTGTGAGAATATATACGTCGTTGAACACGAGAAATGCGCCGGACACCGTTGTCACCATGGTCACGAAGATCATCTCCCGGACCTGGGGCAGCGTTACGGTATAAAAGCGTTGGATGCGGCTTGCACCGTCTATCTGCGCAGCCTCATACAATTCTTCCGGTATCTTCTGTATTGCGACGATGAACAGCATCATTGTATATCCCATGGAATGCCATTGGGACATGGCGATGGTGCAGAAAATAGCGGTTTCAGACCGGCCAAGCCAGCCAACCTTGCTGCTTCCTCCCAGCAGGTTGATAAGTCCATTAAACAGCCCTTTCGGAGCATAAATCTGTGTAAAGAGCATGGCGACGACCGTCATGGATATCAACACCGGCAGAAAGAACATGGTACGAAAGGGGGTGGCAAACTGGCGGAACAAACGGTCCTCCAGCAAGGAGGCACAAACCAGGGATAAAAACACTTGAAAGATAACGGAAAATACGCAATACCAGATATTGTTTTTCAGTGCCGTCCAAACGACCGGATCACCAAAAAGCGTCTTAAGGTTTTCAAACCCGATAAATGTCTGTTCAGGGGAAAAAGCAGAGAACTTGTGAAACAGATAGTAGAAATTCTGCAGCATTGGAATGTAGACAAAGGTACCCATGAGCAGTACGACCGGCAGCACATAGATATAGGGCACGAGCTTGCGGCCTATCAAATGCCTGCCTGGTGCTGTGCGGGCGACGATGTTCCCATTCATCGGGTTGCCCCCTTTCTGATGCGCGTGCGGGCAGGTAGGCAATTGCCGCCAATCCTGAACCATATGGATTGGCGGCAACCCACCTATTCAGGGTTATTTGCTGGCCGCCTCTTTCGTCGCAGCCTGCACGCTTGCCATAACCTGTTCAGGGGTCATGTCACCGGTCAGGAGCAGTTGGCCGCCCTTCATGAAAGCAGAAGCAACAGTGGCATCCAGTGCATTGTCCTGCCACAGCGTGGTATTGGTTGATTTCAGGATGAGGTCCACAGCCTCCAGCTGCTTGGGGCTGGAAACGGTCTGATCGTTGACGGCGCCTTTCACGCAGGAGAGTTCACCGGTTGTTTTCGTCATCAGGCCGCCGTTTTCCTCGCTGATAAAGAATTTCACAAAGGCCATGGCTTCCTCGGGATGCTTGCACTCGGCTGAAATCATCATGCCTTCGGGAGCACCGGTCAATTCGTCCGGGTCGCCTTTGCCATCGGGCAGAGCGGGCATATCAAAGAAGCTGTACTCAAAATCGGCGCCGTCCGCCAGGTATTTGATTTCTGCCAGCTGCATGTAGCACAGTATGCCTTCCTGATCGATAAACGCATTCCGGGCATAGGTGTGATCCACGGAGCAGGGGTCTTCGGTCATGTACTTGGAAAGGGTCAGGAAGCAATTCAGCATGTCGATATAGCCTTTGTCGGTAAAGTCGCCTTCCAGGGCGTAATCCTTGGCAACAACAGCCGGGTCAACCATGCGCTGCACCAAGGTGCCCATGTAGTGGGAAACGGCCCACTCGGCGGAGAAACCGGCGCTGATGGGAGAGGCATGGCCTGCGGCAACCAAAGCATCCAGCACGGCCATAAATTCATCCCAGGTGTTGGGCTCTTTCAGGCCCAGTTCGTCAAACACCGTCTTATTGTAGAAGAATACTTTGCCATCCATGGACCACGGAATGCCGTATTGCTTTCCGTCATAATTGAAGGGACCCCATTGGCTCTCCACGATCTTGGAAGACCATTCGGGATCAGCTGCAATCATCTCATCCAACGGCAGCACACGGCCGGAGCTGACTAGGTTTTTCCCAAAGCTGCCGCTCCAGGACATAAACACATCCGGAATTTCGGAGGAACCAACAAGCACGCGGATCTTTTCTTTGTAGCTGTCGTTCAAAACGGGGTCGATGAGCACAATGTCGATGTTGGGATTGGCAGCCTCAAACTTGGCGATCACTTCGTTCATGTAGGGGCCTTTAGGTTCGTTGGGCCAGCGGTGGAAAAAGCTCAAGGTGATCTTTTCCTCGGCGGATGCCGCAGGAATGGCACTAAACATACCAAGGGTGAGGAGCAGCGCCAGGAACATTGCCAACGACTTTTTCATTTTCTTTCCTCCTTATGCGATGGAATTCTATCTTGCCGCGCCATTTCAGGCCGCGGAAAGTACAGGGAAAGAGGGCAAAATTTCCGGATGGCACCGGAGGGGTGCGCCCCTCCGGCTATGAATCCCAAGCCAGCTTATGATGCTGTCAATATTCCATTTTCCACATATACCGGCGGACAGACAGGGGATGGCCCTTTTGCTCAGCCAGTTGATCTGCGTATTGGCGAAGAACCGCACCGGCGACCACAGGTGCAAAGTAGCCCCGCAAGTCTTCGCAGATGCCTTCCATATTGAATGATTTCGTATCAATGACTTCGATACGGTCGGAGTATTTCTTTGCGAAAGCCAGCGCCCGCTCATCCAAGTGCCGGGTAGCTCCGCTATTGAGGATGATAATAAACGGCACATTATCGTCAGTGATTTCAAAGGGGCCGTGGAAGTATTCCCCGGAATGAATCGCCTGGGAATGGGTCCATAGCATTTCCATCAGCAGGCAGATGGCAAAAGAGTAAGCTAGGCCATAGCACGCTCCGGAGGACATGGTATAAATTAGCTGTTCTCGTTTGTATGTTTTGCCATAAGCGATGGCGTTTTCAATCGTAGCGGCTTTGTTGGTGGCAATCACAGTGTCAAGCGCTTCAACGGATTTCAGCGCGCGCTCATATTTCTCGTTGGGATTAAGAATGTTCAATACATGGAATACAACGCGGTACAGCATGGCACTGTTGCTTTCAGAAGGCCTTGATTCCGGGCCCCAGGTGTATTCAACCCCATATTCAGCCGCTTCCCACAGGGGAGAACCCGGTTTGAACGACAGGCAAACCGTCAAAGCGCCGGCCTTGCGAGCAAATGCGGTAGCTGCCACAGTTTCGGGCGTGTTGCCGCTATGAGAGCAGGTGATCACCAGGCTGTCTGCCCCAAGCCCCTTCGGGGAGCGATATACAAACTCGTTGGCGGTGTATACGGCGGAGGGAGTTGCAATTTCTGAATCGCAAATATACTGAACAGGTTCGAAGATCGCTTTGGAACCGCCGCAGGCAACAAAATAGATGTTGCGGATCGTGCGTGCCTTCAATGCTTTTGTTACCTGTTCGAGCTGCTGGACCTGATTCGTATTCATACATTGACCTCCTGATGATTTGGTGATTAATGTCCTAGGTTCTGTTATATTGTCATATAACATCATATGATGTTAAAAGCAGTATATTCGACGTAGAACAATTTGTCAAGAACTATTTACAAATTTTTTGGATGATGTACCAATTGCACTATAAAAAAAAGCAACCCGCAAGGGATGCTTCAGCGTGTCGAAAAATGGCTGCGCTTCTTTTTCGAGTCTGCAGCCTTCACCTGTGAGCTATGCTCTCGGCCGGTGAAGGCTGTAAGGAAACCTTGCTGCGCAAGGCTTCCGAAATCGGCGTACACGCCGCCGATTTCGGAATTATAGTCGGAGGGATCGCCCCTCCGACACCTCCCTAGGTTTTTTTACAGACTTAAAAAAGCAATCCGCAAGGGATGAGCTCTCACGGACAGCTCAAAGCCGTAAACTATCGTACAAATCCGTTATTCTTTGGTATGCGTCAGCCGATGGGCCGGAAAATATTCTTCCCTTCTACTAAATGCAGTCTTTGAACCATTGCGTCAATATTTTGCCGTCCTCCAGGGCCATAAACGGGTGTTCGCTGTTTTCCGAAACAGTAAGCTGGCAATGGAATTTTTCGCAAAACCGTTCTATTGTATACCGGCTCTGCAGATTATCTTTTGCGCCATACAGTATGTGTGTTTCAAAAGGCCACTTTTCAATTGGGTGCTCCTTCACATAGCAATAATAATCCCACGATAGAATATCAACAGGCGTCGGTATTTCTTTTTTCTCTTTCAAAAGCTCCTCCGATACATTAAACCAAATGAACATCTGCCCAATCAAATAATTCATATCCACGATGGGCGACTGGAAGAGACAATTCTTAAACTTTCTGCTGCCATACGCATGAAGGCTGAAAAAGGCGCCCAGGCTGCACGCAAACAGAGAGACTGTTTCCCATTTTTCAAAAACATAGTTCCCGATTACGTTCAGGTCACGAATGCCATTCCAAATATCGCAGCGATACTTTTCATCGTGCCGTTCCCCATGCTCAGGCAAATCAAAGCTGATTGTCTGATATCCTTTTTGCTCCGCTATTTCAGCGAAATGTTCGGCATATTCTTTGCTTGACATTTTGCCATGAATAAAAAGGTAGACCTTGTCAGATGCCTCTCCCCATATAATAGCCGGTATACTATCAATGCGCAGTTTTTCTTTTTTCATAAATTCACTTTCTTTCGTATGATTCCGATCAGGCCATTAAGGAAAACGCCTTCTCCGATTTATAGTATAGCATTGCTGCAAATTGATTTCCAGCATATATAAAAGAAGCACCCCTCATGAGATGCTTCTTTTATTGGAATCCGGCCGCGACCTACTCTCCCGGGCCGTGGGAAGCCGTGTACCATCGGCGCTGAAGGGCTAGCGAACGAGGTGCAGAAGCGTGGCGCAGGCTGCGAGCAGATTTTTCGCGCTGCAAGAAGCAAGGCTGAAAAC
>JAEVYX010000024.1 GCA_023392515.1 Bacillota bacterium
TGCAGCGCACCGGCAAAGAACCCGCTGATGCTGTTATTCACCGATGTGGTCACTTTCGGCTGGTCGCTGTAAAAGCCATAGCCATGGTCGGCTTCTTCCACCTCCACCTCAGCCACGGCGGAACCGGCGGCAGAAAGGGCATGGGCGGCGGATAGTGCTTCTTCCGGAGTCACCACTGTATCCTTCATGCTGTAAATCACCAGGGACGGGCCTTTGAAGGTGATATTTTTCACAGGGTTTGACGCCAATAATTCATCAAACCAGATTCTGCTCATTGTCTGATTTTGTCCCCCGACAGTGGTGTATTCCACAGAATCATTTTCAGCATTCGCTTCTTTAAGAAGGGTTTCAAATGCCTCCCGTCCCATGATCGCCGTCAAAGCTTCCGATCCCTCCCTGCAGGAAGGAGCCAGCAGCGCCATGGCACTGTAGGGATTTCCCTCCCCGGAGGTGATGGTCAGCGCAACCCGTCCGCCCATGCCGTAGCCAAGGATTCCCAGCTCCTTTTCGTTTATGGGATAATTAGCCAAAGCATACCGCAGCGAGGCGTTGGAGGCTGAAATCATATTCGATAGATAATTTTCGGTAAAGGGCTCGTCAGACTCCCCGCAGCCGGGAAAGTCCATACGGATGCTGGCAATGCCGTAATGGGTTAAAGCCCGTGCAATGCCGGCAAGGCCGCCATTCTCCTCCCGGTTTCCGCCAAAACCATGATGAATTACTACCAAGGGGAAAGGGGCTTCCCCCTCGGGCAGGCAAACCGTCGCCGGGACGATCCGCCCATTATTGTCAATGGATACTACCTCTTCCACGTAGGCCGCTTCCTCTGCAAGAGACAGTTGATATACACTTAATGTCAAAACAAGAACTGCCAGAAAACAAAGAAACCGCCGCAAGAGAATTCCTCCTTATTATGTGAAGGGGGACGCCGCATTTGATTGTAACATAACATTTATTGGATGTCACGCCGGAAAAAGTAAATTTATTGCGATGTATAGATGATTATACTCCTGTCATTCCCTAAATTCCAGCATATCCTCAAGCGGCTTGCGCTGTTTCACCCGGGGCGTACTGCCCTTGCCATGGCCCACGCAAATCACCAGCCGGATGCGCCTCCCCTTGGCAAGCGAAAGAACTTCCCGCAGCTTGTCCTCCTCAAACCAGCCCAGGATGCAGGTGTCCAGCCCCGATGCCTTGGCGGCCAGTACGATATGTGCCGCAGCGATGCCGATGTCCACCGAAGTGTAATCCTGGTGCTTGATCTTGCCCCCCATTTTGGCGCTGAGGTTGCCTTCTCCCTCCAATACCACCAGAAATGCAGGCGCTTTGGATGCAAACTTGTTCATGCCCATGCTCTGGGTGCAGGCCGCCACCTTCTGGCAGATATCCGGGGTATATACCGCCACAAAATGCCAGGGCTGGCTGTTGCAGGCGGAAGGGGATAGCCTAGCCGCCTCTGCCAGCCCTGCAAGCTCTTCCTTTGTTACAGGCGTATCCGTATAATCCCGGCAGCTTTCCCGGGCAGCCGCCACCTCAAAAAAATCAGCCATAGCGTCCCTTCTTTTCCGTCTTATTATTGGCTCATCAAACCTGCCTTAAGCAACAGGCTGAAGCATTATGGCATAACCCTCGTGCCGCCGCATTCCCAGCACTTCCCGGTGCCATCGCACGCGCTGCATATGCTGGAGTTCCCATAATTGCTGTATATGCCGTTGCCTGACCTGCAAACGGGGCACCAGCCCATGCCATGACACACCGTGCAAAGGCCGCCGCTGCTTGATACGACTGTACTTCCTTGGGCCTGATTCTCACCCATCAAAGATGTATAGGAGGTGCCGTCCAGATAGCAGGAGGTCGCATATCCCTTGGCGGTGCCGTTTTCAAAGCTCCCCACCATATAGCCGCCTGTTTGAGCGTTCAAATAGATGCCGTATCCGGTACACTGTCCCTCCTGAAACTGCCCTACATAATAGCTGCCGTCCGAGAAGCAGTAAACCCCATACCCGCTCAACTGCCCGTCCAGCAGTTCGCCCAGATATATATCCCCGTTATTGAACGACTGCGCCGTAAAGGATGGCACCCGGCAATTCGGAGTAGTGGCAATAACCGAGGCAATCTGATTGTTTGCCCAAACCCCGGTGGTCATGGTGCCATCCGGCGCAATCAGAAAACCCTGACCGTTGGGTAAGCCGTTTTGATAAAAACCTTCAAACCGGCTTTGATCCTTGGCCAGCAGCATGCCCGCACCCTCCAGCTGGTCGTTTTGCCAAAACCCGGCCGTCATCCCGCCGCCGCTTAGCAGATATACCCCAAAGCCCTGCCGCCGGCCGTTTTCATAAAGCCCATAATACATATCGCCGTTGGCATATGCGCTGATGCCAAATCCATTGGGCATATCTTCAACATACCATCCGGTGTAGGAGCTGCCATCGGTAAATGTTTTGGCCACTACTTCCACGGCCAACGCGGGATATACCATCAATACGATCCCCAAACAGAACACCAGCAGAAAGCAAACCCGTTTTTTCATTTGCACAGTCCCCTTCATCATCGCGTCTTTTGCTTCCTACAAGTATGCCATGTTTTCCCATTAAATTCAATGTGATGAAAAAAGATTACAAAAAAATCGCCTCACCGTATCCATTCCGGCAGGCGACTTTTTTGTATTTATAGAGCATTCAGGATTTGTTTCGTCATTTCC
>JAEVYX010000094.1 GCA_023392515.1 Bacillota bacterium
AAAGGGTCACGTTCTGCGTATCGCTGCCCACCAGGGTGTATCCCTGGGGTACCTTGCCAGAATTAGCCTGAATGGGATTGTCGCCTTGCGTAAGTTCACGGGTTTCGCGACCCAGTTCCGACCCGTCAGCCTCGCTGACGTACACCACGTCCACCGTGCCAGTCGCCGGTGCGGGAGGAGCATAAGTAAAGGTGACGGTTTCAGGGCTCTTTGTGCCATCTGCGTAAAGGGTCACGTTCTGTGTATCGCTGCCCACCAGGGTATATCCCTGGGGTACTTTGCCAGAATTAGCCTGAATAGAATTATCGCCCTGAGTAAGAGGCCGGGTCTCCCGGGTTAGTTCCGCCCCGTCGGCTTGGCTAACATACACCACATCCACCGAGCCGGTCACCGGTTCCGGAGCTGGTACGGTAGCTGTAGAAATGTAGAGCAAATATGTAGCCACCGGCTGGGAGCCACCGTTTTCAAATGCGTTGATATATACGGCTTTATTGGGGTCGAGAACCCCGCCGGGATCTTGCACGGTCGCGAGAGGTTCGCCCTCGCCGGGCACAAATGCATAATTGGGATGATTCGGGTGTGAAATATGGAGCGTCATTCCATTTGAAAAAGCGCTGCCATCCACCTGCATCCAAAATACATTTTCACCCGCTCCCTCCACCGGCATGGCGGCAGCGGATGCGGGATTGCCGTTGCCATCCGTATACCCGACGGATATAACCAGGTTTTTCCAGTCTTCCGCAGCAAAAGCTACGACCGGCAGCATCTGGCATGCAGTCAACAAGACCATCAGCCAGGCGAACAGTCGGCGACGGGAGGTGGCAGTATGTTTTTTCATGGATTGATTCCCTCCTTGTATTGGTGAACCCTACATACGATTGTAGTATGCATAAAGCGGCTTGTCAATTGAAAAGGCGTTGGAAAATCTTGCGCCGGAACCATTCCGGCAGGAGTGAGGGGGAATGCTGGCGAATAACGTTACCCATGCGGCAAAAATACGGCCTAGTCATAAGGAGGAAGCTTAACATGGGGGATGAATCCTTGCGGGAAACCCCTTTTCATAAAGAAGAGGTATTTCGGGGAAAAATCATCAACGTGGAGCATTGGCAGGTGCATCTTCCCAATGGGAAGGCGGCGCTCCGGGAAGTGGTGAAGCATCCGGGAGCTGCAGCCATTGTGCCCGTGGATGACGAGGGCTTCGTTACCTTGGTGCGCCAGCACCGGGTTGCTATCGACCGGATGACCTGGGAGATTCCCGCAGGAAAGCTGAACTTTTTAGGGGAAGATCCCTTAGCGTGCGCCATACGGGAACTGGAAGAGGAAACAGGGCTGCGTGCGGAACATTGGGAAAAGCTATCCTTGGTGGATACTACGCCCGGATTTTGCACGGAACGCATCGGCCTGTACCTGGCCACCGGGCTCAGCCAGCATGAGGCGCATTCCGACCCCGACGAGTTTTTGCACATTCAGCGCGTCCCTCTTGCCCAGGCAGTTGCTCAGGTCATGGCAGGAGAACTGCGGGATGCCAAAACAGCGCTTGGAATATTGATGGCTTTCCACCGGTTGAAGAAACAAGATTGATTCGCACATACACATAACGATTGATAAGAGTATGCGCATCCCCACCCATATGATTTTCTTCATGGTTTACCGGAATAAACCAACCTTTGAAAAAGGAGGAAGGGCAATGAAATCGCAGCGAGGGTATGCTCTCTTCTTGGGATTAATGGGCATATTGCTGTTTATAGGATTACTGTTGCTTGTCTTTGGCAGTATTACTTACGCTCAGATGCCTTTCTCCCCAAACGGTCCCTTTTCCATAGCCCGTATTATATAAGAAAATAAATCAAAAGCCCGAAAGGCCTGACCGCTCATGCTGTTATTTGAAAATGCGTTTTCCCGTTTACCGGAACTACACACGCCCAGGCTTCTCCTGCGCAGTATGCGCATGAGCGATGCTCAGGATATATTCGAATATTCCCGCGACCCTGAAGTAGCGCGGCATGTCCTGTGGGAGGCGCACCAAAACATTCACCAGACCCGGGCTTATATCCGGTATGTACTGCGCCAATACCGAACCGGATCCCCCAGCAGTTTTTGCATTGAATTAAAAGAAACCGGAAAGGTGATTGGCACCATCGGCTACATGTGGGTAAGTTCAGAAAACCGTTCGGGAGAAGTGGGATACAGCCTTTCCCGTGCTTATTGGAATCAGGGCTACATGAGCGAAGCCCTGGATGCAATGATCCGCTTCGGGTTTGATACGCTGAATCTGAACCGTATTGAGGCCCAGCATGAGACGGACAACCCCGCCAGCGGCAAGGTGATGCAGCATGCAGGCATGCGTAAGGAAGGCACGCTTTGCCAACGCCTATTTAACAAAAGCCGTTATGTAGACGTGGATGTATATGCCATTCTACGCCGGGACTGGCAGAAAAATGGCGGCCATCCCGTTTGACCATCAGGAGCGCATCACCAATGTATATGTCAATACCCTCCCCTTTGGGCAAGGCCCAAGGGGGAGGGTATTTTCAGATACCCGTTTTCGTTTTCAGGGCAAGCTTATCCTAATAGAAAACCTTCGAATTACATTCCACTGCCGGCGAAGAGCTGCAGAACCGACTGGGGAAGGTTTTGCATTGCCATCATGAGGCTCATCATTGCGGTGTTGTATGCCTGTTCACCCCAGGCCGTGATTTCCTCGACAGTCATTGTGCCAAGTTTTACATCATCTGTGGGAACAGCCGGGAATGCTGCTGCCTCTGCAGACTCGGTCTTAGCCTGAACGGTGAGAAGGGGCTGATCCAAGCCGGTCATATAGGCATCAATGGTGCGATCGGATTTCACGTCGGTGCCGTCAAAATCAGAAGTGGTTTTACCCTTCAGGGAGAACCCGGTGGGGGCACCTTCGATCAAAGCGTCCAGGCTGACTGCCCAGGTTTCATCGGCATGGTTTTCGGTTGCCTTTTCCTCGCTGTCAAAGGCTAGGCTTCCGCCAAATACTTCCTTGCCTTCCTCCAAGGCGCTGATCGCAATTTTGAATTGAGCGCCGGTGGTGGTCAATCCATCCTTTACAGCAGGCAAGATATCTTTCCAGGAAATATCCATTACGAAGCCTTCCGCAGAGGTATCCAGCTTCATGGAAACCTGGTTGGAAGCGCCCAACTCATTTTTGTTTGTGTATCCAGCGAGGAAAAATACGGCCTTTTCGCCAGCAACATCAGGATTGGCAAAAGACATGTTCAGTTCGGCGGCCACTACATCGCTCGTTTCATTCATCAGCAAGGTCACGGTGATGGGGTCCGCCAAGACTGCCGACGCGCTCTTTTCAAATTCAGCGGGCATCAAAGGCAGCGATTTGCGAATTTCAGCCTTGACATCGTCGGTGAACATTGCCTTGTTTTCAGGGGAAGTGGAGGCTAAGAGTTCCAATAGCTTATCCAGATTGTCTGCCTTCATAGCCCAATCGGTCAGGACCTGCAAGAGGCCTTTCACATCGCTCGCCGTAACGGAATATACGGTCTTAGCGGATGCTTTGCCATAGAGTTCACTTTCGAAGGTGCCTTCCGTTGTTACAGCGGCGGCAAGGACATTTGCAGCCCAAGTCTGAAGGGGCACCATGAGGTCGTTTTCCAGGCTCTGCGCGTCAAACTCAGGAATATCTAAGGCGAAGGCACCCTCCAACGCCGCCATATCGCCCTTTGATACGGCGAGTACGCTGTTTATGGAGGCCTTGTAGGATTCAATAGCTGCCTTAGTTTCAGCAATAACCTGCGCATCTACTTCGGACTGTTCCATCTGCTCAATGACCAGGTCTGAAACGGTTACATAAAGCTGAAGAAATTCCTCGGCAGTAAAGCTAAGTACGCTGTTCCCCAAGAGGCTGCTCTTGAGATAAAGCCGGTCTCCCTCGGTTTGCGCGGCAAAAGAAAGGGAGGACTTATCCTGCAGGAACAGTTCAATGATTCCAAGGGACTGGGTCTCATTCTCCTGCGCGGTTGTCTCCAGGCGCATGGATTTGAGCAAGTCGGCAACGACTGCTGTTTCTTCCTGTGCCAAGAGCATTTCCCCCGGGACAAAGGTAACGGTCGTCTTGAGGCTGCGGCCGGAATCCGATGCCTTTTTTTCAAAAGATTCGGCTGCCGATTCCCCCAAGGAAAGAACGGGGACTGCCAGCAACGCCAATGCCAGCACAAGGGCGACTAGTCTGCGGTGGAACATATAAAATCTCCTTTCACCTCTTATCGCATTCAAGCAATAGAGCATGCCCTTATTATATAAGGAATGCCTGTTTTTGTCATCTGTTTCCTGCATGAAAGATACGTCCGAAAGCTTGAAATCTATCGATGCAATGTTTTTGCGTTCTCATCAGGATAGGTAACCGTCCCAACCGATCTTTACCAATCACATGATTGATCTTTCTGCATTCGCCGTGCCTCCTCCAGGAGAGCTTCCGGCTGGTTTTCTAGCTTTTCATCCATCACCCGGGCCAACAGACCGGAAAGGATTCGGCCGATGGCGGGACCCGGTGGGATGCCCAAAGCTATCAAATCGCTGCCGTTTACCTTTAAGTCTTTCAGCGACAGGCAGGGGCTTTCCGATAAAACCTGCGCAAGGACTTCCTCCACCTGATTGAGTTGTGCCATTTTTGTAGGAAGCTCAGCGGGGGATTGGGCGGCTGCATCCGCCCTTTTGATAACAAGAAGCTGCCTTAAAGCTTCTTCCCCCATCCGGGCCAGCCATTTGCGCACAGAATGCCGGGCGGGTGCGATATCATCCCCATGAAAGCGCACCAGTGTTTCCACAGCCTGTACGGTGCGATTATCAAACCGTAAACGTTTTAGGATGGCTTCAGCCATTTGGGCGCTTTTTTCGGGATGACCGTAAAAATGTCCGATCCCGTTTTCATCCTGGGTAAAGCAATCAGGCTTGCCTAAATCGTGCATCAAAACAGAAAGGCGGATGATTTCCTGCGGCGGTGATGCGAAGAGCGCCTTCAAGGTATGTGCCCACAAATCCAGGTTATGGTGGGGGCTTTTCTGATCGAATCCCTTCATAGGCTGCAATTCAGGCAGGAAAACACAAATTACCGAAAAAAAGGTGTTCAGGATATCCACTGCGCCGGGCCCTGTCAGAAGGCGTACAAACTCTACCCGGATACGCTCCTGAGCCACGGCTTTCAGGCTTTCCCGATGATCGTACAAACTTTTTGCAGTGGCAGGCTCGATGGAAAATTCATAAGTGGCCGCAAAGCGCAGCCCACGCAGCAAGCGCAGCGCATCTTCCGAGAAACGCCGGTTCGGATCACCCACACAGCGAATGAGCTTACGCTGCAAGTCCTCCGCCCCGCCGAAAAAATCAAATAACCCTTTTTGAGGATGATATGCCATGGCGTTGATGGTAAAATCCCGACGGCTCACATCCTCTTTGAGGCTTTCCACAAAGGAAACGCTGTCAGGGCGGCGCTGATCGGTATAAGGGCCGTCCACCCGGAAGGTGGTTACTTCATAGGGCGCTTGATCCATCAGCACTGTCACTGAACCGTGCTTTAGCCCTGTCTCAATCACGCGAAAGCCGGAGAAGACTTGTAATATTTTTTCGGGAGGCGCACTGGTGCAAATGTCCCAGTCATGGGGCGAAAGGCAAAGAAGGCTATCCCGCACGCATCCGCCCACCACATACGCCTCAAATCCCTCCGCTTCCAATCGGTCAATGATCCGAGCCGCCCCGTAAGGTATGTGTATCACGTCCGTTACCTCCCGTTTTATGGCGCTTATCTCAGTATACCACGGCATGTAAGGATAGCCGACTTTTTTATGTTTTAAAAACGGAAAAGCCTTTGACAGTATTCATATACTTGAAGTACAATAGAAAGGATTTCGCAAAAAGGAGGCTGGAATATGCGGCGCTCTTTTGGCGCACGAAGCCGATGGTTTTCGTTGTGTTTTCTGCTTATTTTGGCCTTGTGTTTTTTGCCGCCCGCAAATCTTGATGCAAGTTTTGATTTAAAACAAAATACTATTCCACTCCGTACAAAAACCATATTTGACAAAGACAATCGGGGAGTTGGACAGCAATATGCATTGATATCTCAGCCCCAGTGGGAAAAGGACGGGGTTTCAGGCTGGATTCTGTACCTGAAGCCCCATCATCGTGCATACACGCAAACCATTCCTTTTCACCCGGTGTTGTCTCTCACCTGGCTTAGGCCGCTTGTTTCAATCATGCAGGATGTCGGCCAGGGCGAAATGGCCACCCGAATGGGTGGCCACGCACCGCCCCCTATGGCTCAAATAAAAAAGGCAAAAAAGAGCGCTTGAAATAAAGCGGTTTTATCGCCATGCTGTTTGCAAATCTCTATATGGATTGGTCACTATATTGATGAGGAGTGTTTCGCAATGATTTGGGCTTGGATTTCTATTGCCATATCCCTAATCTCCTTTCTTGTGGCAGCCTATTTCTATCGCTGGGTGAAAGCATTGCCTACCGCCCAGGGAAATTTGGGTTCCATCGGGGAACTGATCCGCAAGGGCGCTTTTACTTTTCTAAAACGGGAATACCGGGTTCTGGCATTGTTTATGACGGTTGTTTCCCTGCTGATCTTCCTGTTCTTCCCTTCCCCCGTATGGCAGGGAAATGTATCTGAAAACCTGTTTATGGTGCTTGCTTATGTGATGGGGTCCACCTTGTCCGCGTTGGCCGGCTGGATCGGCATCAGCATTGCTACCATCGCCAACGTGAAAGCGGCAACCGCCGCCAAAGACGGCCTTTCCCCTTCTTTTATGGCGGGCTTCAGGGGCGGCGCAGTCATGGGTATGGCCGTTGTTGGAACTTCCTTGATGGGTACGGCTATTTTAAGCCTTGTGTTCCCGCAAAACCATGATATCATACTGGCTTTCAGCTTTGGTGCAAGCTCTCTGGCCTTGTTCGCCAAGGCAGGCGGCGGTATCTTCACCAAAACCGCCGACATTGCAGCCGACCTCACCGGCAAGGTGGAATTAGGCATCCCCGAAGATGACCCCCGTAATCCCGCTGTTATTGCCGACAACGTAGGTGACAACGTGGGCGACGTAGCCGGCATGGGCGCCGACCTGTTTGATTCCAATGTGGCCTCTATCGCTGCGGCCATGGTAATCGCCATCGGCCTGGATAAGCTGAACGGTTCCAACAACCTCAACCTCTTGTTCTGCTTTGGCGCGCTGGGCTTGCTCTCTTCCATTATCGGCGTTCTTGTGTCGAAGGTTGGAAAAGACGGAAACCCAGGCAAAGCCCTGAACAACGGTACGTATCTCACCTGCGGCATTTTTGCCGCGACCACCCTCATTGCCTTCCTGGGCTTCGGCTATGAAATGCGCCTGTGGGGTGCCGCCATGCTGGGCATGGCAGCAGGTGTTATCATCGGCTTCACCAGTGAATTCTTTACCGGCGACGATAAAAAGCCCGTAGCCAAGGTTGCGGAAGCATGCAAGAGCGGCCCCGCCTTTACAATTCTCTCCGGCATGAGCTATGGCTTTATCTCTGCCTTCCCTTCCCTGTGCGGCATCGGTCTGGCTGCTTTGCTCTCCTATCATTTATGTGCTCCCTTGGGCGGCAACTATGCCATGCTAGGCATCTCCTTTTCCGCCATCGGCATGCTGTCCGTAGTCGGCATGATTATTTCCAATGACGCTTACGGCCCCATCGTGGATAATGCCCGGGGCGTGGCGGAAATGGGGGGCCTGGGCGACAAGGTGCTGGAAATCACCGACGAACTGGATGCTGCCGGCAACACCGCCAAAGCCATTACCAAAGGCTTTGCCATCGGCGCCGCTGGGCTCACGGTTATCGCCCTGTTGGGCGCTTTCCAGGAGATCGTGCAGCAATACACTGGCACCGCTGTAGTATTTGACTTGATGAATCCCTCCGTATTCTTCGGCATGCTGGTGGGCGTAGCAGTTCCTGCCGTGTTCTCCGCTATGCTGATGATGGGCGTCAACCGCAATGCACAACGCATGGTGGCTGAAATCCATCGTCAGTTTAAAGAAATTCCCGGCCTTAAGGAAGGCAAAAAGGGCGTTTCCCCCGAATACGAAAAGTGCATCGATATCGCCACCAAAGGCGCGCTGAAGGAATTGATCCCCGCGGGCCTGGTCGCCATCCTGACCACGCTGGTGGTTGGCTTCCTGGGTGGTGTCAATGCCATCTCCGGCTATCTGACCGGAAACATCACCGCAGGACTGCTGCTGGCCCTGCTTATGAGCAATGCCGGTGGCCTATGGGACAATGCCAAGAAGTACATTGAGTCCGGCCACTGCGGCGGAAAAGGCTCCGACGCCCACAAAGCGGCCGTTATCGGTGATACCGTTGGCGATCCCTTCAAGGATACTGCCGGGCCCTCTATCAACACCCAAGTGACCGTTGTATCCTTGATTTCCTCCCTGACTGCCGTGATGTTCATCATGTACGGCCTGATCCGTTAGCAGACAGGATCGCATCACTCATATCAATATGAATGGCCCTGCCGCTTTGCGCAAATCAAAACGGCAGGGTCATTTTCATGACAATCATACATAACTTAACACCTAGATAAAATGGAGCACTACCATGTATAAGCGCTCCATTGTTCGCTTTGCTCCCTTTGCCGAATTTTCACATAGCCGGTCAGGGAAAGCCCAAGGCTTGGCAGCACAAAGGGGGCATAGGGAAGCACCATTAACCCGGCAACAGCATAGAGAATCCCACCGCCCAACATCAGCCAAGACCTGTCAAAGCCCCAGCCCAACCAATTGGAAAACACCGCCAGCAAAACGACAGCCACATGAGGGATGATTGTCATAATGGTAAGGCTTTTACCAATGGCTTGTGTTGCCGCTTCCAATGTGTTCCCGGCGGGCATTTTCATCATCTCGACAAACAGGTAATAGGAGATATAAGCAAGATAAGCTGTACCGGCCAAAGCGCTGAACAACACCCAAATCGATTTGGGCAGCTTTTCTTCATATGCCGGTGGGGCATATGGCGCCATGTGTACATCTTCTTTTCGGGCGGGCATGTCAGCAAGAGCTGCAGTCGCCTTATTGGGTGCGCCGGATGGTGATTGGGGCACATATCCCTGAATCAGCATGCTTTGCCGGGAGCGTTCCTCTCTTTTTGCCATAGGGCTGCCACCTTTATGTTCATTTGTGCAACGACACTGCCTTTTTCGTTATATTTGATGACAGCGCATATTAAGAATTATATTCTCATTCTATTCCCTATTTTATCCTGTTTTCCCGATTATTACAACGGATTTTTACATATATTTCGCCGAAAAAAAGCCCTTGCAGCTTTTCTGGTTGCAAGGGCTTTCGCGGGTCGCCTTATTTGGTAATTGTAATGGTATCCCGCAGCTTTCCAAAGTTGTTCAAGTAGTCCGTATTGTAACCGGCCGGATGGGCAACATGTACGCTGTAAAGCACTTTGTTGATGCAAGTTACATGTACGCGGCCGCGGACACGGGTACCATCGGGCAATGTTCCTGAATAGTTGGCATAAATGCCGTCATGGTCCAAAAGCGTACGGGCGGCGGTGTTGGAAGGCTCCCATGGGCTGTAATTGGTGCTACCGATGGTTTCCAGCATGCCCAGCACTTCTTGCTTCAGCTCGGTTGCATTATATTGGGAGCTCACCCCTGTGGCCCGAATGGTCATAAAGGCGGTGAAATTATCTTTTTGCTGGCTGGCAGGCTCCGTGAGGGTGAAGGTATCACTGGTGGACTCAGTCACTTCCCAGCCTGCAGGCCCCTCAAACTTCAAACCCAATTCAGTGGCTTCATAGGTTTGATAAGTGAATGCCAGTTCCGGACGAGGGGTGGGAGTGGGCATATCAATGGGATCCAAAGGCATGGGGGTTGACCCCGCATAGGAATACTGGGCCGTAACGGTGGCTTCAGCCGCGGGATTCGGCGTAATATCCTCATAGAAAGGGACGTCCCCTTCTTCCTCGGAAGAGGGATCGTAACCCTGCCATTCATCGGCAGGCTCAACTGTAGGTGTTGGCATACCATACCCCGGAGGCACCGCTGTTACCTCAGGGAACAATTGCTCCGAAGCGCAGCCGGATAGGGCCAGCGCAAGGGCACAAAGCAAAAGCGCAAGGGCAATTTTCCGTCCCATAGGTTTCCCTCCATCCATTGACGCCTGCCACAAGTGGCGGCAACATATATACAAGAACGAATCGAATACAGAAAATCATCCCTCCAAGGGGGAGGGACATCCTCTACCGCCTTCATTGTACCAGCCTGAATAGCATGCGTCAACCGCAACTTCATTCCTGAGCCGGTTCTCCATCCAACTGATTATACCTGGGATGGTAAAGCCGCCTGTCCAACGACCAGATCTTTTCGCTGAAGGCGCCTTCCGGCGTTCTTTCCAAAATGCCTTGCATCTCGTTCATCCGGGCATCCATAAGGTCGATCCAGTGCAGTGCCTCCGCCTCCGGGAACATGGGCTTGCGGGGGCTGCCGTACTCCGCCTCTCCATGATGGCTGAGGATCATATGCTCCAGGAGCAGTACCAATTCACCGGATACGTTCACTTGTGCGGCGGCATGATGCAATTGCGCCACACCCCGGACCAAATGCCCGATCAGCAGCCCATCGGCGGTATAATCACTTACGTTGCCGTATTCGTCGCTGTCCATTTCGGAAATCTTGCACAAATCGTGGAGAATGACACCCGCCCGCAATAAGTCTCCATCCAGAAAAGGGTAGCAGGATAAAATGGCATCCGCGGTGCGCAGCATGCCGGTTGTGTGATGAAGAAGCCCGCTCCGTTCCGCGTGATGCAGCCGCTGGGCTGCGGGATAATAGAGCAGTTCGGGCCCGGATATGCGCAGCACTTCACGAAGAAGCTTTTTCAAATCCTCCCGGGCCATGCCATCAATCACGCCATGAAGAACTTTGAGCATATCATCCGGCGGTTCTGGCGCACAAGGGGTTAAAAGGGCCACATCAACATCGTCTTCAGGCAAAGCGGCGCGCAGTTTGTCTACCCTAAGCTGCAGCCTGCCATTGTACTCCAGGACAGAGCCCCGAACCTTGATGACAGAGCCTACTTTGGGCGGGGCAAAGGCGCCGTCCCACAGCTTGGCGTTGATTTCCCCGGTCTTGTCCGCCAGATTCATATCCAGATAACGGCTGCCGCTGGCCGCTGCCCGCTGTTCGCTGGAGCGTACCAGCAGGTACCCTTCAAACTTTAAATCCTTTGAAAACCCGTTCACCGGCAGCTGCTCCATGGGAGAACGCCTCCTTCATCCGTTTAAGACTGGGCATACCCTGTAGCCAAGTTGGCATAGGTGGTATATTCGCTCAGCCACGCCAGCTTTACCGTGCCCAAGGGGCCGTTGCGCTGCTTGGCCAAGATCACTTCACCAATATTGTCCTCCTGCCCGCCGGTGGTGTCGTAATACCCTTCCCGGTGGATGAACATCACCACGTCCGCATCCTGCTCGATGGAACCGGAGTCCCTCAAGTCGCTGAGCAGCGGGCGCTTGTCCTGCCGAGCAGCATTGGCCCGGGAAAGCTGGGCGCAGGCGACCAGAGGCACCTTCAACTCCAAGGCAATGGATTTAAGCTGCCTGGAGATATCGCTGACCTCAAGCTGCCTGTTTTCCGTTTTTTTGTCGCTGCCCATGAGCTGCAAATAGTCCACAACAATCAAATCCAGGCCTTTATCCATCATAAGCCTGCGGCAGCGGCTTCGCAATTGGGTGGGGGTTAATCCGGCGGTATCGTCTATGTACAGGGGCGAGGCAGCCATGGGGCCAAGGACCTTGGCGAGGTTGATCCAGTCCCCATCCGATAAGGTTCCTGAACGCACCTTCTGCATGTTCACCCTCGCTTGGGAACAGAGCATACGCATGGCAATCTGCTCCCGGGGCATTTCCAGGCTGAATACCGCTGTAGTTTTGCCCTTGTACACACAGGCGTGCTGTGCAATGTTCATGGCAAGGCTGGTCTTGCCCATGGCAGGCCTTGCACCGATCAGGATCAGCTCGCCCCCGTGCATGCCGGTGAGCAGACGGTCCAAATCCGTAAAGCCGGTGGGCACCCCGGCGATTTGACCCTTCAGACGGGCCAGCTCCTCAATTTTTTCATAGGTGAGGGACAAAACCTCCCCCACATGCACCAGCGCTTCACCGCTGGCCCTTCGCATGACGATATCGAATATGGATTTTTCCGCATGGTTTAAAATTTCCGGCAGCGGGCTTTGCTGGCTGTAGCTTTCCGCGCTGATTTCCTGGGCAGCCTTTATTAAACGCCGGAGGGTGGATTTTTCCGAGACCAAACCGATATAAGCCCGTACGTTTAACGTAGTAGGCACATATTGGTTTACCTCGATTAGATAGGCGGTGCCGCCCACCCCGTCTAGGGTTCCTCTGCGGCTCAATTCCGTATCGGTCGTAACCAGGTCAATGGGGCTGCCTGCCTGGTGCAGCGTCCGCATAGCGTCGAAAAGCTCCCGGTGGGCGGGAGCATAAAAATCCTCCGCCGTAAGCAGCTCCACAGAGATTGCCACTGCGGCAGGATCCTGCATCATGGCGCCCAGCACGGACCGCTCGGCTTCCAGGCTATGGGGGGGAACAGCCCGGGACATGCCAGTTTCCATTGTCAAGCCTCCCGGCGGGGTTATTTTTCGGCCGCGGCTACGTGAACAGTCATGGTGGTGGTGATACCGGGGTAGACCCACACTATAACTTCCACATCACCCACCTGGCGGATGGGCTCTTTCAGCTCAATCTTGCGCTTGTCGATTTTCATCCCATGCTGGCTTTCAAGGGCATCGGCGATTTCCTGGGCGGTAATGCTTCCGTACAGCCGCCCTTTTTCACCGCTGCGGGCAAAAAGCTGGATTACCTTGCCCTTGAGCAATTGAGCCTTGGCCAGCGCTTCGGCTTTCATCTCCTGCTCCTTTTTCATTTCGGCGGCATGCTTGCGCTCAGCCTCCTTCAAGGCCGCGGGCGTAGCTTCCATAGCCCATTTCCGAGGGAAGAGGTAATTGCGGGCAAATCCGTCGGATACGTTGGCGATTTCGCCCTTCAGTCCGGTGCCCTTTACATCCTGAAGCAAGATAACTTTCATTTAAAATTCCTCCCTGTCCGGCCGATTTCTCAGGCCGCGTATATTGACAATTTGATCCATGACCCCCAAGATGAGAAAGAGGGTTGGCAGCAGTAAGTAAATGAGGCTAATCCAAAGCCTGCGAAAAAACCGGCCGACGTTTTGCCGCTTTTGTATAAAATCGAAAAACGCTGCGCCCTGGATCATAAACAGGGTGATACAGGCAGCCCACATCATGTTGCCGGCCAAAACCATGCCCACATTGGGTATCAGGTATGGCAGCAGGTTGCCCAGGCCCAGCAAGCCAACTTTCCAGCCCACGCTGCGGCTCAGATGCCAGGCGGACAAAGGCGGCATATCTACGGTGGAGATGCCATCCCTGCGAGCAAGGGCAACAGGCAGCGCGACGCCCAATACGCCCGTAAGAATGCTGCCAGTTACAAGCGTAGAGGGGATAAAGGAGTAAAGCTCCATCTCCAGCAAAGTTCTCAAACCGTTGATGAGCTCCGTGCGCACGCTGGGCAAAAGGGGAGAGGCGGCAAAGGAGGCCATGAGCGATTCCAGCAAGGGCCGCCAACCCGTGAGCATCTCCTTTGGCACAGACAATAGCCCAAACTGATAAAGCTGTATCAATACGCTGTCCCCATAGGGGGAATTGCCCAGGGCGTTCGTTAAAAAGGCAGCGCCTCCCCCGAAAAGATCCCCACCGGCCTTCTGCCTTAAAAGCATGATGACCACCGTCTGACAAACAACATTCAGCCCTATGTGAAAGGCTGCACTGCGCCAAAACGGTATTTTTTTTGAAAAGCAAAATACATTCAGCGCAAGAAAGGGCAGCAGATAAAGTGCGCTGATCCCCGTCAAAAAGAGGTTTTGAAACGTGAGCCACACGGCCGCCACCGTCCCCAGTCCCAAGAACGCAAGGGGAACAAGGCCGCCCTTTATGCCGCACAAGCTAATATATACGGGGGATAAAAAAACAATAACGAGCAGCAGCTCGGGAAACAGCATCGCGGCGGCAGAAACCATACACACAAAGACGGCGGACCAGCCAACCGCCGGTTTGAAAGCGCGCATCAGGGGATAGTCTGCCATGGTGAAACTCCTTTGGAAACGCTTCTTTACCCTTGGGCGAAGAAGCCTTGCGCCCAAGCAATACCTGGATTCTATACATTGTAAAGCAAAAAGGGTTGAACGTCAACAAAAGGCCATTTAAGCTTAGGGAGGCGGCCATCATGCTATTGGCATGCCGTAACTTTTCTTCCTTGCCATAGATTTGATGGACATTGAGCCAATGCCTTTGTATAATAGAGGAAAGGATAGGAGACCCGGAGAGAATTGTGTTTTCCTTGGGATTAAACCTAAAAAGCCCTGTCGGAGCCAGCCTGATAAGCCCTTGATTATCCTGGCGTTTCGACGTTGACAAGCATATTTCCCCATGATATGCTGTAAAAAAATACAAAGGAAGACGCACTAAAATGGAAAACAGCTTCTTCCAGGGGATGATTCACCGACTGCCTGCTGCTTGCGCTTGTCAGAAAATTATTTATGATGAGCGCAATTTGCCATGTGATTATGAGCTTATAGATGTGAACCTTGCTTATGAAAAAATGTTGTCTCTCAAAGCTGCCGACTTGATTGGCAGAAGAATTTCCCACGTAATGCCCTGCATGCTTGAAAGCAGACTGAATAAGATCAGATGCAGCGAAGAGGAGCAGGAGAATAACCTGCCTTTGGAATTTGAAGCGTATTTTGAAGGGTTGGAAAAATGGTACCATGTGATCGCATACCATCCCGAAAGGAATTATCTAGTTACATTATTTTTTGATGTTACTCACATGATGAAAAGAACGGAAGATCAGTCAGCCGTTTATGCCATGATGGACGATGCGATTCTTGAATTGGATGATGCATACTGCTTCACCAATGTGATTGCGATGGACGAAAACATGCTTTTCCTGCCGAAAGAAAAAATAATCGGCCGGAAAGCCCAACATATCATTCCTCCCGAACTTATAGACGCTTTTTTTTCGATCCTCAAAAAAGCAAAAGGCAGCGGCAAACGGGAAAGCACCATCTATCCCATGATTATGAATGACCAGGGAAAATGGTATCAAGCAAATGTGAAGTATCTTGAATCAAGCAGCAGGAAAAGGTTTGTTATCAGCATCAGCGATATCACGGAACAAAGACAGCTTGAGCAAAAATTGCAGGAACGTGAGACGCTGTTTCGAACAGTTTTTGAGCAGGCGCCTATTGGCATCGCGGTGATGAAAAATGATAACTTCTATTCAAATATCAACCCCATGTTCGAAAAAATTGTAGGCAGATCAAAAGAGGAATTAAAGCACCTTCGGAGTGTAGATATTACGCATCCTGATGATTATGAAGAAAGCCAGGAAGGCTTTCAAAGGCTGCAAGCGCGAAAAACGGATGCTTATGCCATCAATAAAAGATTTCTGAAGCCCGATGGTTCTGATGTATGGGTAAACTTAACCGTTGCCCCGCTGCGGTTTCCTCACAAGCACAAAAAGGATGAAGATTACTTATGTCTCATCCAGGACATAACAGAAAGGCTGCAGGCAGAAAAGACCCTAAAGGAAAGCGAAAGGAGCAAGGCCGTATTGCTGGCCCATTTGCCGGGCATGGCATACCGGTGCAATTTTGACCGGGATTGGACAATGCAGTTTGTATCAAGGGGTTGCCTTGATTTGACGGGATATCCGCCTGAAAGCTTGTTATACAACCGAGACCTATCATTTAATGACATGATTGTTCCGGAATATCGGAAGACCTTGTGGCAGGAATGGGAGCGGGTGATTTCCCAAAAAGCGCCTTTCCGCTATGAATATGAAATCACCACCGCCTCGGGAGAACGAAAATGGGTTCTTGAAATGGGACAGGGTGTTTACAGCAGTCAAAATGCAGTGGAGGCAATAGAAGGCATCATCATCGATATCACCGGGCAAAGGAAGCGGGAAGCCGAAATCCAATACATAAACGATCATGACTTTTTGACGGGCCTTTATAATCGGAAATATTTTGATGAATTATCTCTGAAAATCGACCAAGAGGGCCTGCTGCCTGTATCGATTCTCATAGCGGATATTAATGGCGTTCGTCTGATTAACGATACGCTCGGCCTGTCCGAGGGCGACAAAATGATCAAAGCAACCTCAAAAATACTCCAATCCCTATGCCGGCCGGGAGATGTTCTGGCCAGAATAGGCGGTGACGAGTTTGGCATGATTCTGCCAAACACCGACAGCGAATCCGCCTATCAGCTACGAAACTCGATTTACAGAGTATTTGCCGCGTACAACGACAGCCAAAAAATAAAATCTTATGAAATCAATCTATCCATCGGCTATGCTTCAAAGGAAAAACCGGAGGACAATATTGCCGGCGTAAAGAAAATCGCCGATGAATTCCTGCGAAACAGCAAGCTTTTAAACCACAAAAGTTTTCACAGCAATATTATAACCACGATGATGGCTACCGTCTATGAAAAGAGCCATGAAACGGAAGTTCATGCGAAAAGGCTTGCGGATTTAACGCTGACCATCGGCAAAAAGCTGAACATATCCGAAAAGAGCCTTGGAGAGCTGGAACTGTTGGCGATGCTGCATGATATCGGAAAAGTGGGCATTGATGACCGGATTTTGAACAAGCCCGGCAAGCTGGATGAAAACGAATGGGCCGTCATGAAAAAGCATCCGGAAATAGGATACCGGATTGTGAAATCCTCCTCCGAGCTTGAGCCTATTGCCGAATGCATCCTTACCCATCACGAACGCTGGGACGGCAAGGGATATCCCAAGGGCTTGAAGGGGGAAGAAATTCCTTTGCTTTCCCGCATCCTGGCCGTTGTGGATGCCTATGACGCCATGACGGAAGACCGGGTATACCGAAAAGCATTGGGAAAGAAAGCAGCCGTTTCGGAGATTAAAAAGAACGCCGGAACTCAATTCGATCCCGAAATCGCCCGGCTGTTCATCGAGAGCTTATCTGCAAGCAGAGCATGACTTTTGCGAAGGTGTACTTATGATAAAACAATGTATTGAAGGGAGGGATGATGATGGAAAGAGCTACAAGCCTACTATATAACTTGGGCTTGCTGGTATCAATCAGCACCCTTTCTGGAATGTATGCCCATACAGAACGGAAAACCTGGAGGTACTACACGATTCAAGGAATCCTGATGGGGATTGCCGCCATGGCAGGCATGATCTATCCGCTGGTCATTGCTCCAGGCTTGATTTTTGATGGGCGGTCAATGATCATCAGCGTAACGGGGCTTTTTTATGGACCGCTGTCAGCCGGCGTCGCATCGCTGATGACCATCGCTTTGAGAATTCAGCAGGGCGGCGTGGGCATATTGATGGGATGCCTGGTGATTGCCATGTCGGCGGTTACCGGATCGATTTTCTATTGCCTGTACAAAAAGAATAATAAGGCAGTAAATCTAAAAACCTTGTATCTCATGGGCATTATCGTACATGTTGGCATGATCCTGCTTATGTTTATACTGCCTTGGGAAGAAGCGCAGAAAGCCTTACGGTATGTAGCCGCTCCCGTATTGCTTCTGTATCCCCTTGCAACGGTTTTGTGTGGTGCAATCCTCATACAAGCGATCGACCGAAAGCAAAGGGAGGAAGACCTCCAGGCCAGCGAAGCCAAGTACCGGCTGCTTGCCGAAAACGTAAGTGATGCCATTTGGGTTCTGGATTATTCGGCCAATAGGTTTACATATATCAGCCCGTCCTGTGAGCTGCTGTTTGGATATTCTCCCGAAGAATTGATGGCAATGGATTTGGAAGCTACCATGACCAACGACTCCTTCCGCATTTTGCAAAGAACGCTGAATCAGTCAGTCAATCAATTTCATATCAACCCTGAAAACAGTAGCCAAATGGGCATAGAAATACAGCAGATGAAAAAAGACGGCGGATATATTTGGGTTGAGGTCTGCGCTAGATGCCGCCGCGGCCCTTATGGGGAAGTGGAGATTGTCGGAGTGAGCCGTGACATATCCGCCCGCAAAAAAGCCGAAGAAGAACTCAGCTATACCAGTTATCACGATTATCTGACAGGCCTGTATAACAGGAGATTTTTTGAGGAAGAGCTCCTGCGCTTGGATACATCCAGAAACCTTCCTCTCACGATTTTGATGGCCGATGTTAATAACTTAAAGCTGATAAACGATACCCTGGGCCACGAACGGGGAGACAAACTGCTCATAAACGCATCCACAGCCATACGCAAAGGTTGCCGGGAGGATGATATCATTTCCAGAATTGGCGGGGATGAATTTGCCCTGCTGCTGCCAAAGACAGATGCGGCAGCTGCCAAACAGATTGTAAAGCGCCTTCGCGATGCTATTACCTCTCTTTCGGTGGACAATATTCCAATTACCATCGCTATGGGGGCGGCAACAAAGGAAAAAGACAGCGAAAGCCTCCGGGATGTAATGAAGCGTGCGGAAGACCATATGTATCAACAAAAGATAGAGGATAAGGCAAACGCTGCAAGCGCATCCATAGAAACTATTTTAAACAGCCTGTTTGAAAAGAATGAAAACGAGTTGATGCACGCCCAGCGCGTAAGCGAAACCTGCTCGGCGATTGCTGTTGCTATGGGGCTGGACCCGCAAAATGTGCTTCGCCTGAAAACGGCAGGCCTTCTTCATGACATTGGCAAGCTGGGAATCGATGAGAAAATATTGCGCAAGCCCA
>JAEVYX010000011.1 GCA_023392515.1 Bacillota bacterium
GAATTGTACAACACGCTCTTTCGCGCCCTGGAGGCGCGCAAAAAGAGCGTAAACATCTCCGCCTTCAAAAACCTTTCCATTGGGGAAAGGAACATGACGGCGAACTCCCTGTATGCCGAAGCCGGCTACCATTTTTTCTATTTGAACCGCCTCAAGTTAAGCAGCAGCGGCAAAACCGTCACCTTCACCTACCGCAAATTGAAGGACCTGCCCCGTATGCGGGAAAGCCTTAACGCCCGGTTGAGCCATCTCGTATATAGCGTGGCGCCGCAAAGCTATACGGAGCTTCAAAAGTTTATGGCGGTGTACGAATACCTGTGCAAAACCTCCTGCTATACCGACGACATGAGCGATGAAATGACCACCAGCCCCTCCAGCATCCTGCTGATCGGCAAGGGCATCTGCAACGGCTATGCCAACCTGATGGCCTATACCCTAAACCGGGTGGGGGTCAAAACGGAATACGTCTGCGACATGGCCCACGCCTGGAACATTGTCAACCTGGGCGGCGCCTGGTACCACACAGATGCCACCTGGGGCGCGGGCCTCTCCCCCAATGATTACGACAGCCTGCAATGGGTGCTGATGGACGATGAAGCCCGGCTTGAAAGCCTTCGGCTGAACGGCATTGATGAGCCCATCATCCTGGGCTATCCCAGCTCTAACGAGGTCACCCCGCCGCCCTGCACGGATACGCAGCTTATGAATTACGAAACCATCGGCAAAAACTATGCCCTGGATTTAGACGGCGGCAAGGTCTACTTTGAAGGCCCCGCCGGCATCAACCGCATGAACCTGGACGGAACCGGCCGGGAAACGGTGCTGGAAATCATGGCTACCCACATGGTTTTCTTTAACGGCACGCTCTATTACATCGATACAAACGACGGCTTTTTGTACCGGCTGATCCCCGGGCAAAAACCCGAATGCCTGAGCCGGGATGAGTTTATCCTCTACCTTTGGCTAAGCGGGTCGACCCTGTCTTACGGCTTGAATGCCGCCAAAAAGGACGCGAAAACAATAAGCCTGCTCACGCCCCCCGCCTTTTCGGAGAGGGATACCCAATGGCCGGAGGCCACCGTTCCCCGCAGCCGCAGCTTTTGTGTGCAGATCGGGTTTTCAAAGCCCCTCGACCCAACGCAAAACCTTCAGGAGCGGGTGTATCTCCTGGGCGACGGGGGCACCCCGGTTCCCATCCACGCCATCCCCAGTGATGATGGGCTGACCCTCACCCTCCGCCCCAAGGACTGTGTGGCGGATTACCCCTTTGTCACCTGTGTCCTTACAGGGGATACGGCCTTTATGGACGGGCAGACAGCGGAAAAAAGCCAGGTCTTTACGGTGAAGATCGCATCCGAAGCGAAGGGGAAGTAGGAAAATAGTCATGCCTGCACACAGGAGGATATTGACAAATCAAAATCTACGCTTTATAATATGAATGAATTCAATTTTGTTCATTCGGGAGGCGGCATCATGGAAGACAAGAAAGTTCAGCTATACAGCTGCGCCAAAGAGCTGTTCAGCCTGAAAGGCTTTAAGGATACGGCCGTTTCCGATATCACCAAGGCGGCGGGCATGGCCGTCGGCACCTTTTACAACTATTACCCCTCCAAGGAAAAGCTGTTTATGGACATCTTTTTGGAGGAGAACGCCAAATTGAAAAAGGCATGCCTGGAATCCCTCGACCTGAGCGGCGAACCCTTTTCTGTAATCCGGCAGATGATGATGCTGAATGTAGCGGGTATCAAGGCCAACCCCATTTTGAAGGAATGGTACAACCGAGGCGTTTTTGACAAAATCGAGCAGATCTACCGGCAGGAAAACGGCCTTCAGGCTGTGGATTTCTTGTACGACAGCTTTCTTTCCCTTATAAATCAGTGGCAGACGGAGGGAAAAATGCGCGGCGATATTGACAGCAAAATGATCATGATGATTTTTGCCGCCATCATCAACATCGACACGCATAAGGAAGAAATCGGCCTGAATTATTTTCCTGAGCTGTTGGAAACCATGACGGAGCTTGTCATGAAGGGGCTGACCGGCTGAAAATACCGCCGGGCTTCTCTTTTTTTTCGCCCGTAATGAATGAATCATATTTTGCTCATTCATATTGGCCGATAAAGCCCACACTTTAAAAATCGGAATTGGAAAGGAGGTGCTTTTTTATGGAATCCGGCACCCCTGCTGTTTATACGGGCTATGCCATGAACACAGAAATCGGCCATTTGGCGTATGGCGAACATGCGGAGGAGGCGCTATGCGCCGCAAACGAGGAGCTGAAACGGCTGGAAGGCCTGTTCAGCCGGTATCTTCCCGCAAGCGATATCAGCCGCATCAACAAGTCGGCAGGGATCAAGGCCGAGCTTATCAGCCCGGACACCTTTTCGCTGCTGTGTGAAGCCGTTCATTTCTCCGACATATGCCAAGGCTGCTTTGACATCACCATTGGCCCGCTGAAAGACCTGTGGCAAAAAAACGCGCCGGGAATCCCGGGTGATGCAAAAATCCGGCAGGCAACAGCCCTTGTAAACCATCGGGATTTGCAAATGCTCCCTTCCCAAAGGGCCGCCTTTTTGAAAAGAAGCGGCCAATCCCTGGATCTGGGCGGCGTTGCAAAGGGGTATGCCAGCGAGCGGATACTGCAACTGCTGAAAAAAAGCGGCGTAACATCCGCCTGCATAAACCTTGGGGGAAACGTGGCGGTGCTGGGGTCAAAGCCCGATGGCTCCCCATTTCGCGTTGGCATACGGCATCCCCGCAAATCAGACCGGCTCATCGGCGCCATATCGGTAACGGACATGGCGGTGGTCACCTCTGGCGACGACCAGCGCTACTTTATCGGCCCGCAGGGACGGCGGTATCATCATATTTTGAATCCGCAAACGGGATACCCGGCGGAATCAGGGCTTCTTTGCGTAACGGTGGTATCCCCAAACGCCTCGCTGGCGGATGCGCTGTCCACAGCGCTGTTCGCAGCAGGGATGGAAAATGGCCTCTGCATCCTTCAAAACTGTCCGAATGCCCAAGCCGTTTTCGTAGACCTCGATTTTCACGCCTATGTAACGCCCGGCCTGAAAGATTTCTTTCAGCCGGAGCATGGCATAGAAACAACATTTCTTAAAGCCTGGGAAGGAAGCATGCCTGTATGAAAAGAAAGGGGAAAAGAAAAATGTGGATTGTGATTGGTTCCGTAATTGTTTGTGTTGCCGCCATTCTGGGGGGCGGGATCGTATTCACCGGGGCGGGCCGGCGGGAACTGAAAAACCTGCCCATTGAAAGCGTTGATTTCCATCAATTAAAAGATGGCACGTATACCGGAGAATACAAGGGGCAAAAGGATGCATTCAGAAACGCCAGGGTTCAGGTAACTGTGGCATCCGGCAAGGTATCCCAAATCGAGGGGATGGACGGAGCCCTTATGAAAGACGGAGTACCGGCACATTTGAACGCAAAAGGCGACACCATTCAGGATCTGTACGGCAGGGTGGTAACCTCCCAATCCCTTCAGGTGGATGTGATTAGCGGCGCAACCCTCACCTCCAAGGCACACCTCAAGGCGGTGGAAAACGCGGTAAAGCAGGCGCAGGCAAAGTAGATGTGCTCCATCCCGTTATTCCACGGGCTGAACAAGCTCCCCGATATCCGTAATGATTCTGTCGGGGATGATGGAGGCGTGGGGCATCAGCCCCGTTTTCCGGTAGTCATGCCAGATGGCATATATGCCGATGGCCTGAGGCCCCTGTATATCCCACACCAGGTTATCGCCCACCATCCACACATCCCGGCTGTTCAGTTGAAGCAGGGACAACGCATGCTGAAAAACGCGGACATCCGGCTTTCCAAAGCCAAGCTCCTGGTCTATGAGGATGTGTTCAAAATAATCCGTAAGGTGAAAGCGGGCAAGCTTTGCCCGCTGGCCCTGGGATGTGCCATTGGTGATGAGGGCCAGCCGCACGCCGCTTGCCCTGAGCGTGTTCAGGGTTGAAAGGGTGTTTGGGAACAGGTGCACCAGCCCGTCATGGCAGACGGAATATTGGTCAGCCAGGCCATGCACCACATCCTGATCGGTAATGCCAAGGGTGGAAAGGGCGCGCCCCACAACGTCCCGCCTGGCCTGAATGAGATTTTCCCGCCCCGTTTTATGCCTGATGGGATCGCCCCAGTACCACGTTTTCGTTTCCTCAATGGCGAAAAGCAGCTCCTCTTTGGAAAACCCGGGCCGGTGCCGCCCTATAAAATCATCGCCGCAGATATCCCAGGCCTTCCCGGACACGCCCTCAAACGAAATCAGCGTGTCATCCAGGTCAAGCAATACCGCCGCTGGGTATTGGCCCATGCGCATATCCCCCCTTGTCCTATCAGCCTATATACTTATTCTGTTTGCCCGTTTTCCTTCCTTCTCATGTTCAGCATCCGGTCATATTCCTTTATAAATGCATCCCCCGTCATTTCATCCCTTGCGTACTGTTCCAGCAGCCGCAGCACCTCCGACACACCACCGTAAAAGGTGACGTTTTCGCCCTTGGGCAGGTGAATGCAGGGGGCAAGCGCCCGGTACATGGCAATATCCTCCGCGCTTATCTCATACCGGTTCTTTTCCAATTCATCAAGCGCTGTGAGGGTTTCCTCTTTTTGTGCTTGCAGGGCTTTTTTCTCTTCCGGGGCCGCCGCCAAAATAAGTCCCCCCAGCTCCGCGGCCTGTTCCTGAAGCGCCTGCTTTTCCCCGGCGTAGTAATCAAGCTCCACCGGCTCGTTCCGGGAAGGATAGAGCATAATTTCCAGCCGTTTCCCCATATGGGCGTAATAGCACTCGATATAATCAAGGGCCAGGCCGATATCGGGGGACATGGGGTTTACCACAAATACCGTCAAATCCGCCATCAGCACCGGCTCCTTTTCCTTGTCCAAAGAAAGGATCAGCGGCGCATATTCCCGGCCCATAAAATTATGATCCAACAACTGTATATCCTGGCCCAGGAGCATATCCGGCACTCCCTCCGTGGTAAAGGAGGTGGTTTCCGGCGGCAGGTTCAGCGCTTTGAGAAGCTCCAGGTTCCCTTCCAGCTTAGAGAGGAGCCCGCG
>JAEVYX010000003.1 GCA_023392515.1 Bacillota bacterium
TTCGGTGGGAAACGCCCCTTTCCGTTTTTGTAGATGGAACTCCTACAGCGGCGGATCTTGCCGTGTTGAAAAACTTGTTTTTAGAGCTTAAGGAAAATGTGGAAAATTTGCCTGCCATTGCGTTTACAACCGTTGTGGAAGAGGCAAATGTCCGTTTTTCCTTTGTTCCCCTGAAAGGCATGGGAAAAGCGGTGGCCGGGTATGAAAAAGGCAACTGGGGTTTTATGACCTGCTACCATCAAAACGGCATCATCTCCTCCGGCGAAGCTGCCGTCGTCTGCGACAAGACCACACAGGAGCAGCGCAATCACCTGATCCAGGAGGAATTTATAAATATGCTGGGTTTATGCAACGACATTGATACATCCCCTCAAAGCATTATTTTTGACGGCTGGTCTGCCTCCCAATCCCTTGCGCCCTTGGACTTTGAAATGCTTTCCCTGCTCTACAGCCGATCTTTATCTCCCGGCATGACCATGGAGAATGCACGGGATATTTTAACCGCTGCATCTTAGGCAAACTGTGAATATTTTCGGTTTTATTCTTGACGCATCTTCCTATAATTGGGTACAATATGTATGTCAAAGTTCCAAAAAGGAGTATCCCATGCCAGTACGTGATCCGGATGCCTGCAGTGCAAACATCATTCATCAGGAAGCGGTTGCTTTGGCCCTTCAAAACCAGCCCGGGCCGGATGCGCTGTCAGCCATGCATGGCATTCTGTCTGCCATGGCGGATCCTACCCGTCTGCAAATCCTGCTGGCACTTCGGGAGCAGGAACTGTGCGTATGTGATCTAAGCGCGGTGCTGTGCATGTCTCAAAGCGCCATCAGCCACCAGCTGCGCACACTAAGGACTGTTCATTGCGTCAAATCCCGCCGGGAGGGCAAGGTTGTGTACTACGCTCTGGATGATGAGCATGTCAACGAGATTTTATCCGTGGTTTTGTCTCATGTGAAACATTTCTAGATATCCATCCCGGAACTTTACAAAAGCGGGAGGAAAGCCCATGCGTTATGTCGCGCCCAGCGCGTCCCAGCGGGAAGATTTTCATCAGGGCAGAAACCGCCATGCTTACCGCATGCTGGGCGCCCACCCGGTGGAACAGGATGGCCGGTCTCTGTGGCATTTTGCCGTATGGGCACCCAACGCCAAGGCCGTCAGCGTAACCGGGGAATTTTGCCGTTGGGAAAAAGATACCCATCCCATGGAAAAGAAATATGACGGCATCTGGGAACTCAGGCTTCCGAAAACTCTTTTCGATGCACAAAGCGATCCTGAGCGGTATCAATACCCTGATGCAGATAAAAAGATTACTTCCTACAAGTATGCCATTTTAGGGCAGGACGGCGTATGGCATATGAAGGCCGACCCCTATGGCTTTTTTTCCGAGCTGCGGCCCAATACTGCCAGCCGCCTTTACAACTTGGACGGTTACGTTTGGCAGGATGAAGAATGGATGGCTGGGCGGGCGGCGTGGGACCCGTATCACAAGCCTGTCAATATCTATGAGATGCATCTAAGCTCCTGGCGCCGAAGCGAAGAGGGCAAGCTTCTTTCTTATGGGGAAATTGCAGATCAGCTGATTCCCTATCTTCAGGATATGGGATACACCCATGTGGAGCTTTTGCCGGTAATGGAACATCCCTTGGACATGTCCTGGGGCTATCAAGTGACCGGGTATTACGCTGCCACCGCCAGGTTTGGACAGCCCAAGGATTTTATGGCCTTTGTTGACCGGTGCCATCTGGCAGGCATCGGTGTTTTGCTGGACTGGGTGCCGGCGCATTTCCCCCGGGATGAAATCGGGCTGCGCAGGTTTGATGGTACTCCCTTGTATGAGCACCCCGACCCGCGAAGGGGAGACATGCCCCAATGGGGCACCCATATGTTCGATTTTGCCAGGGGTGAGGCTTGCAGCTTTCTTATGAGCAATGCCTGCTTTTGGCTGGAATGGTTCCACGCCGATGGGCTCAGGGTAGACGCGGTGAGCAGCATGCTTAACTACGACTTTTGCCGTGAAAGCGGTCAGTGGCTGCCAAACGCATACGGCGGAAGGGAAAACCTGGATGCCATCGCATTTTTAAGGCGATTGAATGAAACGGTATATCATGATTTTCCCGGTGCAATGATGATCGCGGAGGAAGCTTCCGCCTACCCCATGGTGACCAAGCCTACCTATCTTGGCGGGCTGGGCTTCGGTTTCAAGTGGAATATGGGCTGGATGAATGATATTTTAAGCTATATCAAGCTGGACCCTATTTACCGCAAATGGCATCATGACAAATTGACCTTCTCCCTGTTCTACGCCTTTCAGGAAAACTATATTTTGCCTTTTTCCCATGACGAGGTGGTTCATGGCAAGCATTCCATGCTGGATAAGCAGCCCGGCGATCTGTGGCAGAAATTTGCCGGCTTGCGGGCGCTGTATGGCTATACCATCGCCCATCCGGGGAAAAAGCTGCTGTTTATGGGCTGTGAATTCGGTCATTTCATCGAATGGAAATATGATGACCAATTGGATTGGTTTTTGCTTTTGTATGAGCGGCATCCCGAGCTGCAGGCCTGTGTAAGGGCCCTGAACCGCCTGTACCTGAACACATCTTCCCTCTATGAAGTGGAGGATAGCTGGGATGGCTTTCAATGGCTGTGCCCAAATGATACGGACAACAGCGTACTGGCTTTTTTACGCACGGACAAAAAAGGCGAAAGCTTATGCTGTGTGGTGAATTTCACCCCCATGTTCCATCCTATCTACCGCATCGGTCTTCCTGTGCCCGGCACGCTGACAGAAATATTCAACACAGATAAGAAGGAATACGGCGGATCCAATCAATACAACGTTTGGCCTGTGGCCGCCCAGGAAATGGTTTGGAACAACCTCCCCTATTCTGCGGAGATATGTGTGCCGCCCCTTGCCTGTGTGTATTTTACCTATGAAAAGCTTCCGGTGCCTTTGCCAAAAAAAGCTCCCAGCCGCGTTCCCCGCAAGCCAAAGGCTGATCATCCGCCTTCACCCTCGCCGGCATCCGGCTTATCCCATAAAGCGGAGATTGCAAAAAGTGCAGACGAGCCGGCTGCGCAATCCAGGCCGAAAAAAAGAAGTGTTTCAAAAGCCGCTCTCTAACTGCTCCGGCTCTATTCCCACTGTTCTCTGTTTCATCTATTACTTTCGCTCTCCTGGAAAAGCAATAAAAAAGGAGTGTGTCCCATGCTAAGAAAAAAGCAATGCGTCGCCATGCTGCTAGCCGGCGGACAGGGCAGCCGTCTGGGCATCCTGACCAAAAACATGGCCAAGCCTGCCATCCCCTACGGCGGAAAGTACCGGATTATCGACTTTCCGCTTAGCAACTGCACCAACAGCGGCATTGATGTCGTTGGCGTGCTGACCCAGTACCAGCCGCTGGAACTCAACGCCTATATCGGCAGCGGTTCCCCCTGGGATCTGGACCTGACCAACGGCGGCGTGTTTGTGCTTCCGCCTTATGTCAAGGGCAAGCAGGGCGAGTGGTACCGGGGTACAGCCAATGCCATCTATCAAAACATGGCTTTTATTGAGCAGTATGCACCGGAATATGTGCTCATCTTGAGCGGCGACCACATTTATAAGATGGATTATAACAACATGCTGACCTTTCACATCCGGCAAGGCGCAGATGCCACCATTGCCGTGCGGGAGGTCCCCTGGGAGGAGACCAGCCGCTTTGGCATCATGAACACCGATGCCGAGGAAAACATCGTGGAGTTTGAAGAAAAGCCCAAGGTCGCCAAGAGCAATAAAGCCAGCATGGGCGTATATATTTTCACTTGGGAAAAGCTGCGCAAATACCTCATTGCCGATGAGCGCAACACCAAGTCCTCTAACGACTTTGGCAAGAATATCATACCTGCAATGCTATCCGACGGCGAGAAGCTGGTGGCATACAATTTTGATGGCTATTGGAAGGATGTAGGCACCATTGAAAGCCTGTGGGAAGCCAACATGGACCTGCTGCAGTCCCCCATGCCCATTGACCTGTACGACAAAAAGTGGCGGATTTACGCCCGCAACCCGGGCATGGCACCGCATTTTGTGGCAAAGGGTGCCAGCGTTGCCGACTGCCTGATCACCGAGGGCTGCGAAGTTTATGGCACAGTAGACCATTCCGTCCTGTTTGCGGGCGTGGTTGTGGAGCCCGGGGCCAGTGTAATTGACAGTGTGATCATGCCCGGGGCCGTCATCCAGCGGGGCGCCGTGATCCGCCGGGCAATCGTGGCGGAAGGAGCCATTATCGGTGCCGGCAGTTTTGTTGGAGAAGCCCAGGGCAGCATTACGGTGATCGGCCAAGGCGTGGCGCTGCCGCCGGGCACCCATATTTCCGCAGGTGAACAGGTGGAATTCAGCGTGCCGCTGAACTGAAGCGATGGAAAGGAGCGACCAATCCTATGAAAGACGTCATGGGGATGATTTATACCGGGGAGCACGACGCCCTTTTGCGGGAGCTGACCATTTCCAGAGCTGTGGCAGCCCTTCCGCTGGCCGGGCGCTATCGAGTGATTGACTTTTTGGTATCCGGCATGGTCAACAGCGGCATCCGCAATGTGGGCGTGATCATGCAGAAAAACTATCACAGCTTGATGGACCATCTGGGCTCCGGCAAGGAATGGGACCTGCACGGAAAAAATAACGGGCTTTTTATCCTGCCTCCCTTTTTAACCCGGGAGAACGTAGGCGTCTATGCAGGAATATTGGATGCGCTGCGCTCCAATAACGGCTATTTAAGCCGAAGCAAACAAGAGTATATCATCCTGTGCAACAGCAACATGATCTTCAATGCCCGCTTTGAGCAAATGTTCCACTTTCACGTAGAAAGCGGCTCCGATATCACCCTTCTTTATACGAAGGATCCGGATGTAAGGCGCAACGAATCCGGCATGTATCTGGCGATGAATGAGGAGGGGGTCATCACCGATATGGAGATTGATCCCACCACCCCCACCCGCGAGAACACCGCCATGGAAGTCTGCCTGATGAAACGGGAGCTTTTGCGCAGCCTTGTAGACCAGGGCGTGTCCCATGGTTTTCATGATTTTTACCGGGATGTGCTCCAACGCCTGGTTCGGGAAGGGCGGCTGAAGGTTACGGGCTTTGCCTATCCGGACGACGTATGGCGCATTGACTCGGTGCAGTCCTACTTCCAATGCAACATGGCCCTTTTGCAAAGCGACGTCAGGCGTACCCTATTTTCATCAGACCGGCCCGTATACACCAAGGTTCGTGACGAGATGCCCGCAAGATACGCCGATGATGTGCAAATTGAAAATGTGCTTGCGGCCGACGGCTGTGTTATTGAAGGCCGCGCGGAAAACAGCGTACTGTTTCGCGGCGTGCGCATTGCCCCCGACGCTCATGTGCGCAACTGTATTATCATGCAGGACAGCCAGGTAAACTCCGGAGCATATATTGAAAACTGTATACTGGATAAGCAAGTGGTAATCAAGCGCAATGCCAGGCTGATCGGCCCCGCGGCCTATCCGATTGTAATTGCCAAAAATGTTGTCATCTGACAAAAAGGAGGCTGGAGGAATGAACATCCTATTTGCCGCCAGCGAGTGCGTTCCCTTTTGCAAAACCGGCGGACTGGCCGATGTGGTGGGTGCGCTGGCACCTGTCCTTGCCAAGTCAGGCCATGATGTGCGGGTGATTTTGCCCCTATACAGCGCCATCCCTGCCAAGTGGGCAGGGCAGATGACCCACGTGGTCGATTTTGAAGTCCGCCTGGGCTGGCGCAGGCAGTATTGCGGCATTGAAAAGCTGGAAATGAACGGGGTCACCTGGTATTTTGTTGACAACAAATACTACTTTGGCAGGCCCTATATCTATGGCTTGGGCGGAGACGAGTATGAGCGGTACGGATTCTTTTGCCGGGCCGTGCTGAATGCCCTGCCGCTGATCGGTTTCCATCCCGACATACTCCATGCCCACGACTGGCAGGCGGGGATGATTCCGGCGCTTTTGCGCATCCAGTACGATCATCTGCCTTTTTTCCACTCCATCCGTACGGTGTTCACCATTCATAACCTGCAATACCAGGGCATTTTCGGCATTCGGGAAGTGCAGGATGTTTTGGGCCTGGGGGACAGCCTATGGACGGCGGACCAGCTGGAATGCTTTGGCTGCGCCAATTTTCTCAAGGCGGCTTTGGTGTATTCCGACCGGATCACCACCGTCAGCCCAAGCTATGCCCAGGAAATTCAAACAGCCTATCACGGCGAACGGCTGGACGGCTTGCTGCGGGCCCGCAAAGGTGTGCTTTCGGGCATACTGAATGGCATTGATATGGAGGAATACAATCCGGAAACGGATACCGGCATTGCAGCTGCCTATAGCAAGGAAGACCTTTCCGGCAAAGCGGTCTGCAAAAGCGCCCTTCAGGAAATGCTGGGGCTTGCCAAACGGCCCGATGTACCGCTCATCGGCATGGTAGGCCGGCTGAGCAACCAGAAGGGCCTGGATCTTGTGGATTATGTCATTGCGGATCTCATGCAGGAGGATATCCAGCTGGCCGTACTCGGCATGGGCGACGGCCGCTATGTGGATTTGTTCAGTTGGGCCGAGCAGCAGTATCCCGGCCAGGTGGCCGCCAGGTTTGCCATGGATCACACGCTGGCCCACCGCATTTATGCGGGCGCGGATTTGTTTTTGATGCCCTCCCAGTTTGAGCCTTGCGGGCTCAGCCAAATGATCAGCCTTCGCTACGGCACGGTGCCTGTCGTCCGGGAAACGGGCGGGCTTCGGGATACGGTACTTTCCTACAATGATGAAACGGGTGAGGGCAACGGCTTCACGTTTTTCAATTATAACGCCCACGACATGCTCCACACCATCACCCGGGCGGTTGACTATTACCTGAACAAAAAGGATACTTTCAACAAGCTTGTGGTGCGGGGAATGAGCGCGGACTACAGCTGGGCTCATTCGGCAGGGGAATACTTAAGCCTATATGCATCGCTTTTGCCAGAAAAAAATCCTGATCCTGCAAATGTAGAAAATGAAGAGAAACCCGATCTTCTCTTCCATTCTCAGGGAAATCAAGCTTCTAAAGAATAAAAAGAATACAAAATAGAAACAGCTTCCTCTTGCTTAAAGGCGATAATGATACTATAATGAATAAATGCAGGAGCAGGATGCAAAATGGTATGGAGGCATACCCCCCGCATCCCGGTTATGCAAGAGAGGAGAGTTCGTATGAAAAACCGTGTATTTCTGGCTTTGGTTTTAGCCGCTGTGTTGTCCTTTGGGGCAATGGTTCCCGCAATGGCCGAGGATACCATTAAAATTGGCGGCCTGGCACCGCTGACAGGGTCTGTGGCTCAGTACGGAATTGCAGTCAAGGAAGGTGCCGACCTGTACATCAGCCAACTGAATGCTGCCGGCGGTATTGACGGCAAAAAGGTTGAAATCCTCTGGGAAGATGAAAAGGGCGATGTGACGGAAGCCATCAACGCCTACAATAAGCTTGTGTATCAGGACGGCGTCGTAGCCATTCTGGGCGACGTTACTTCCAAGCCCACACTGGCTGTTGGTGATCTGGCCGTAACGGACGGCATTCCCATGATCACCGCATCCTCCACCGCCTATGACGTAACCACCGACAAGCCCAATGTTTTCCGTTCCTGCTTCCTGGATCCCTTCCAGGCAGAAACCATGGCCAACTTCGCCAAGGATGAATTCGGAGCCACCAAGCTGGCGGTGCTGTATGACATCGGCGACGATTACTCCACCGGCCTTGCGGAAGCTTTCAAAGCCCAGGCTGAAAAAAATGGCCAGGTGATCGTGGCTTATGAATCCGGCGCAGGCGCCGATGTGGACTTCAAGTCCCAGCTGACCAAAATCAAGGATGCCGCTCCCGAAGTGCTGTTCGTAGCGGAATACCTGCAGCCCGCCGCTTTGATCATCAAGCAGGCTTCCGATATCGGCCTGGATGTGAAATTTCTGGGCGCTGACGGCATCGGCGGCATCGAAAGCCTGATGGATAAAGCCGACCTCGCTCTCCTGGAAAAGATGTTCTACTCCGATCACTTTGCGGCTGATGCGACAAGCGAAGCTGTTGTTAAGTTCAATGCGGATTTTGCCGCCGCTTATGGCAAAGCACCCTACAGTGCTTTCAACGCCACGGCTTATGACGCGGCGATGATTCTGTGCGAAGCGATTAAAGCCGCCGGCAGCACAGAAGCCGAAGCTGTTGTAGCCGCCATGAAGGCCACCGCTGTGGACGGCGTGACCGGACACATCACCTTTGACGATCACAACGACCCCACCAAGAACGCTTTCATTACCACCTTTAAAGATGGGGCCAAGGTCTTCTTCAAAGTTCAGGAGCCGTAAGCCCGGTTTTAAGAGCCAACAGAACAAGGGAAGGAAGTTTGCTCTTCCTTCCCTTTTCGGATATTGCAGTAAAAACCTTTTCTCTTTGCTTCCATGAAGGACGGTGAACGCATGATTTTTCTCAGCCAATTGCTCAACGGGCTGCATATCGGCAGCATTTATGCCTTGATCGCATTGGGGTACACCATGGTGTATGGCATCGTCAAGCTCATCAATTTCGCCCATGGCGATATCATCATGGTTGGCGCTTATGCGGCGCTGGTAGCGCTTACCTTTTGGGGACTGCCGCTGTATCTTGCGGTAATTTTCTCCATGGCGTTGTCCGTCCTGCTGGGCGTATTTATTGAGCGAGTGGCTTACAAGCCCCTCCGCTCCTCCCCGCGCATATCCTCCCTGATTACCGCCATCGGGGTCAGTATTTTTCTGCAAAACTTATCGCAGTTCATTTTTACTGCCACGCCCAAGCCCTTTCCCACCGTATTCCATGTAGAGCCTTTGGTAATCGGAGGGCTTTCCATGGGCTTTACGACACTTTTGACCATTGGCGTGGCCATTTTGCTGATGGTTGGGCTGCAGACTTTCGTTTCCCGGTCCAAAGCGGGCAAGGCCATGCGTGCGGTATCAGAGGACATGGGTGCCGCTCAATTGATGGGAATCAATGTGAACACCACCATTTCCATCACCTTTGCGCTAGGCAGCAGCCTTGCCGCCATTGGCGCGGTGCTTTACAGCGCATCCTATCCGTCGCTTTCCCCCACCATGGGTTCTTTGCCCGGCTTGAAAGCCTTCATTGCCGCGGTTCTGGGAGGCATCGGCATCCTGCCCGGGGCCATGCTGGGCGGTTTCATCTTAGGTATTGCAGAAAGCCTGACCAAGGCTTTTGTCTCCTCCCAATTGGCTGATGCGGTGGTGTACGGCATCCTGATCCTGGTATTGCTTATAAAGCCAGCAGGATTGATGGGTAAGAAATCCACCGAGAAAGTGTGAGGGGAATCATGAAACGCAAGCTAACCTCCTATTTGATCAATTTAACGGCGGTAGCAATCATCTTTGTTATTATCTCAATCCTCAACGGAAGCGGTACACTGAACCGGTATCATCAGGGTGTGTTGATGGTCGTCTGCATCAACATCATCATGGCAACAAGCCTTAACCTGACTACCGGCTTCCTTGGCCAGCTTGCGCTGGGGCATGCCGGGTTTATGTCCATCGGGGCTTATGCCGCGGCCATATTCACAAAAAACGTGGCGCTTGACACCGGGATTTCCTTCCCCCTGGGTCTTCTCATCGGGGGCCTTGTCGCTGCGATGTTCGGTTTGCTGATCGGTATCCCGGCCCTCCGGCTGAAGGGCGATTACCTGGCCATCATCACCTTGGGCTTTGGTGAAATCATCCGTGTGATCATCATCAACCTCAGCATAACAGGCGGGGCCAAGGGATTGACGAAAATCCCCCGGCTTACGAATTTTACCGCCGTTTATTTCATCATGCTGCTTGTGGTGGTGCTTCTATTCACGCTGGGCCGTTCACGCCACGGCAGGGCCATCCTGTCCATCCGGGAGGATGCCATTGCCGCCGAAGCTTCCGGCATTCCCACCACCTATTACAAAATTTTCGCCTTTACCATGGCCGCATTCCTGGCCGGAATAGCCGGCGGACTATACGCCCATTACGCGGGGATATTGGATCCGAAGAATTTCGACTTTAACAAGTCGATTGAATACCTGGTCATGGTGGTGCTGGGCGGCATGGGCTCGATTACCGGCTCGATCGTAGCTGCCATTGCACTGACGCTGATGCCTGAATTCCTGCGGGAATTTTCCAACTACCGCATGCTGGTCTATTCCCTGATTCTGATCCTGATGATGCTGTTCCGGCCCGCGGGCCTGATGGGTACCAAAGAATTCTCCCTCAGCGCCTTGCTGCTCGGTAAGGATATCACACTCACGACGGCCGAATAAGGCAGAAGGAGGACACCATGTCATTATTGGAAGTAAGCAATCTTGGCATCACCTTTGGCGGCCTCCACGCCGTGGAGGATGTGGCGCTGAACATTGAGCCGGGAGAAATCGTAGGGCTTATCGGCCCCAACGGTGCGGGCAAAACTACGGTCTTCAACCTTTTAACCAAGGTTTATACCCCTACCGCCGGTGAAATTTCATTGGATGGCAAAAGCATTTTGAAATTATCGACCCATCATATTACACAAAGCGGCATTATGCGGACGTTTCAAAACATCCGCCTGTTCAGAAATCTTGCGGTAATCGACAATGTGAAAATTGCTTTTCACCATCAGATGAACTATACGCCTTTGGAGGGAATTTTGCGTCTGCCCCGGTATTGGCGGGAAGAGCGGCTTGCCGACAAAAAAGCCCGTGAGTTTTTGGCCGTGTTTGATTTGGAGCGTTTTGCCGGGGCACCGGCATCCCGCCTATCCTATGGTCAGCAGCGCAAGCTGGAAATTTGCAGGGCATTGGCCTCCAATCCCAAGGTGATCTTGCTGGATGAGCCGGCTGCCGGTATGAATCCCTCCGAAACGCAGGAGCTGATGCAGACCATCCGCGAAATACGGGAGCGCTTTTCCGTATCCATCCTGCTCATTGAGCATGACATGAAGCTAGTCATGGGCATCTGCGAACGGATTTATGTACTCAATTACGGCCGCGTCATCGCCCAGGGCACGCCTGAGGAAATCAAGCACAATCCCCAGGTGGTTGCGGCCTACCTGGGCGGGCATGTCAAGGAAAAAGCTGCGGCGGAGGAGGCAGGCGCATGCTGAAAGTCAACAGGCTGAACGTATTTTATGGCGCCATTCACGCTTTGCACGACGTCAGCTTTCAAGTGGAAAAAGGGAGCATCGTCACCCTGATCGGCGCTAACGGCGCGGGGAAAACCTCGATTCTGCACACCATCTCCCATCTTGTTACCCCGAAAAGCGGCACCATTGCCTTTCAAGGCGTACCGGTTCAAAACCTGCCCGCCCACAAGCTGGTGGGTATGGGGCTGGCTCAGGTGCCTGAAGGGCGGCGGGTTTTTGCAAACCTCACCGTTCGGGAAAACCTGGAGATGGGCGCCTTTTTGCGAAAAGACAAGGCGGAGCTGGAAAAAGATCTTGACATGGTGTTTGCCCATTTTCCGCGCCTAAAGGAGCGGATGCACCAAAGTGCAGGTACCTTGTCCGGCGGCGAGCAGCAAATGCTGGCCATGGGACGGGCACTGATGAGCCACCCCACGCTTCTCATGCTGGATGAACCTTCTATGGGCCTATCTCCCATTCTGGTGGAGGAAATTTTCTCCATCATCAGACGGGTGCATGAAGAAGGCACTACCATTTTGCTTGTGGAGCAAAATGCTCACATGGCCCTTTCTCTGGCCGATTACGCCTATGTGTTGGAGACCGGGCGCATCGTCCTGGAGGGCAAGGCACAAGAGCTGCTTGACAACGACGACGTACGCAAGGCATATTTGGGAAGCTGACGGAAACCGTAAGGAATAAAACATCCTGCTTTGATCCCCGCACATATGCGAGGGTAAAGCAGGATGTTTTTTTACTTCGAAAGCCTCTATTTTTCCTACTATCGGGATTCCAAAGGGCTTCCGGCCCCTGACAGGGTGCAGGGGCCGCGCCCCTGCCTACTCATAATACTTGATAATCGCCTGGGTCCCCAGGTCGCTAAGGCCCTTTTCTTCCAAAGCACGGTAGATATTCAGCACCTCTTCCAGCACGGGAAGGCTTAGCCCCCTGTCATGGCTTTGGGCTGCGGCAATGTCCAAATCCTTGATGTAATGTTTGATATAAAAGCCCGGGGCCATATCTCCCTGGGCCATTTTGGGGCCGTTGTTCTGCATCTGCCAGCTTCCCGCCGCACCTTTTGAAATGCAATCCAGCATATTGTTAACATCCAGCCCGGCTTTGCGCCCATAGGCAACAGCTTCCGCCACACCTGCCACCGCCCCGGCAATGGCGATTTGGTTGGCTATTTTGGTATGCTGGCCGCTCCCAGGCGCGCCCGTATAAACAATGCTTTTGCCCAGGCATGATAATAAAGGCAAACAGGCGTCAAAATCCTCTTGACGGCCTCCGGCCATAATAGACAGGGTGGCGTTTCTCGCCCCCAAATCCCCGCCGGAAACCGGCGCATCCAACGCATTCAGGCCTCGCTTCTGCGCCGCTTCAAAAATACGCACGGATAGTGCGGGGCTGGTTGTTGTCATATCGATCAGGTATGCGCTGGGCCGGGCATTTTCCAATATGCCCTCGGGGCCAAAGTACACCTGCTCCACATCCTTGGGGAAGCCTACCATCGTAAACACAGCGTCACAGCCCGCGACACAGGCGGCCACTGTGTCATGCCAGTGCCCTCCCGCGTCCACAACCGCCTGTGCTTTTTCCTTCGTTCTGGTATATACGTGCAATTCATGCCCGTTCTTCATCAGGTGACAAGCCATAGGCACACCCATTACACCCAGGCCGATCCATGCAATTCTCATAAAAATCCCTCCTCTTTTCCAGTATACTGAATCCAGTGCCCATTGACAAGCCCTTTCCGCAAAGCTATAATAGTATAGAACATGTTTATTTAATTATCTTTTATATTCCTTTATTTATAAGGGTTTCTGAATTTATTGTATTTAATACATGTATTATTGGAGGGATTCATTATGCAAATTCATCTATTCGATTCTGCCGCCCAGGTAGGTCAGGCCGCAGCGTTATTGCTGGCCGCTCAACTGATTCGCAAACCCAACAGCGTGTTGGGCTTGGCCACAGGGTCATCGCCTATCCCCACTTATCAGCAATTGATTTCTTGCCATAAAGCCGGCGTACTGGACTTTTCCAAGGCCGTCACCTTCAACCTGGATGAATATGTAGGCATTTCCGCAGACCATCCATGCAGCTATCACGCCTTTATGGAAGCGGAACTGTTTTCCCAGGTGAATATCCGTCGGGAGAGCATTCACATTCCCGATGGCAGCGCCGCAAATCTGCAAAAGGAATGCAGCGAATATGACACCGCCATCTCCCGGGCAGGCGGTATCGATCTGCAATTGCTGGGAATAGGCCGCAACGGGCATATCGGGTTTAACGAGCCGGATTCACAGTTTGTTTACGGCTGCCACGTGGTTCAGCTCACCAAAAGCACAGTGGAAGCCAACCGCCGTTTCTTTGATTCCCAGGAGGAAGTTCCAAAGCAGGCCATAAGCTTGGGCATCGGCAGCATTATGAATGCGCGTCAGGTAGTGCTGATCGCAGCAGGCTCGGACAAGGCCGAGGCTGTCCGCCGGGCCATCCGCGAGGACGTCAACCCCCAGGTTCAGGCGTCCATTCTGCGCACACACCGGGATGTAATCTTTCTTCTGGACCGGGCCGCTGCCGGATTATTGTAAGACAAAAGAGACCTTTTCATGAGGCATTCCATTTTATTGCTTAAAAAGCCTGTCTTCCTCCGCTATCGCGAAAGAAGACAGGCTTTTTCATATAAAAACCGAAAATTGATTATTGGAAAATCAAATCTTCTCTTTTATTTTTCCTAGTGCCGCCCGCAGCGCCGCGCCAACCTGGGCATCCTGCTCGCTTTTGAGTTGATGTTCAATATGCGCCCTGGTCTTGGCATCCCCCATCTCTCCCAGCGCATTGGCTGCGGCTAAGCGCATGGAAGGCTCAGAGCTTCGCAACAGGGTGATCAGTGTATTAAAGGCAGCCTCGCCGCCCACCTTTCCCAGGCCTTCAATGGCCTTTAGCCTCACGGCAGAGTCCTTATCTGCCGTTAATTTGACCAGTTCATCGCCCTTTTTCTTTTCAATCAGTCTTTCCACCTTGTCAATGTTGTTTCCAAACACGTAAAAATACCTCCTGCCTTATTTAAACTCTTTTGAAAAATGCCATCAAACAAACACATAATTTCTACCGTAATATATTAAGTCCTCCAAACTTATGACGGCGATGCGTACCGGATAAAACCTCAGCAATTCGGCACCGGCTCCACAGTGATGAGTCGAACGGCACCATAAAAAGGGCGCCGCATATGCTCCTAACCCTAAATGAAATCCGATTCGTATTGAATGATTATAACACGGCAATATGAATTTCAGATGAACAGCTTGAAACGGATAGGTAAAAGCAGAGCCGGGATTGTATCATCCCAGCCCTTACGCCGCCTTTTAGCTTCCATAGGTCCGCATTCATAAAGAATGTCGCATCATGTCATGTATCCAGCGTTTTGAACAATGGATTCTCCTTTTTGATTTTAGCCAGTGCCGAGCGCAGCGCCTCTTTCACCTTTTCATCCTGCTCATTTTTCAATTGATATTCCACATGTGTCCGGGATTTGACATCACCCTGCTCTTCCAGGGCTTTTGCCGCCGCAATGCGGATGGCGGGATCGGTGTCTCGCAAGAGCGTGATCAGCGCATTCAATCCGGCAAATCCGCCCACCTTTCCCAATCCTTCAATGGCCTTCAGCCGCAAAGCGGAATCTTTGTCATCTGTCAATCGTATGAGCTCGTTGGCTTTGCCCTTCTTTACCAGTTTTTCTACCTTACTGAGGCTGCTTCCCAACATTACAGATCCCCCCGTTTCTAATTTATTCTGACATGCTATATAAATATGAATCGTATGAGATCTATATTGAATGCCCCTTCCCATTATTTTTTCTAAGAGAAGGCAAACAAAAAACCAGGGCCGGGAAGCGTACCCCTCCGGCCCTGGTTTTTATCTTACTGATCAGTATTTCTTTGCGGATACGGTGGATGTATAATCCCAACCGCAGGCATCCAGCTTTTTCAAAGTGCCAACGATCAAATCCAGCAGCACCTTTTCCATCTTTTCGCCCTTTTCCTTTGTCCCTTTGGTGGGATCGCCGGTAGCGGCGGTGTTGGTCAATTCCGAAAAGTCCCATTTCACATCCATGTGCTGGGGCAAATGGTCCGGCACAACGCCCGCGGCATGCTCCATTTCGCACCATTCTCCAAACAATTGAAGCGCGATGGAGGTTTCCCCTTCACCCGCATGGCCAAGTCCGTCCCACACTTCGAATGTACCCGCCGGCAAAAGCTTGCCCGCAGCAATCCACCAGTCGTTGAGGGCGATAATGTGTGCTTTGGGGAACTCCATTTTAATTTCCCGGGCCGCCACTTCAATTGGGGCAATATTGCCGTCATGGCCGTTCATAATGAAAATCCTGTCAATGCCATTCAAAATCGTGGTGCGCAGGATGTCCTTGATGACAGCTATCATGGTATCTGTTTTCAGATAAAGTGTGAACGGGAATCCGGCATAATGCTCGCTGACGCCAACCGATACAGGAGGCAAAACCAGCGTGCCTTCCACCTGATCGGCAATTTTGCAGCTAAGCATATAGCTGACCCATGTATCCGTACCCAAGGGCAAATGCTGGCCGTGAGCCTCGCAGGAACCCAACGCCAAAATCGCTTTGTTATAGTTGCCGGTTTTATACTGATGCGCCGTCAATTTCAGAGCTTCATGCATACAATATGGCCTCCTCGCCTTTGTGAAATGAAATTCCGTTCAAAAAACTCGTTTGTTAAGCCTTACACCTTATCATGTATCATAGAAAAAAATGCAATGTTTGTCAAGTTTGGCATGCATCATAAAAGGGCTGCCCCGCAGAAGTGAACGCACCCCCCGGCCAAAGGGCATGATGCTCTTTGGAATCCCCCTTTGCCATGCTAAGCACGGCAAAACCGGGATTCTTAAGGGATGAAATCCCTTAAGCGGGGAACCGGGGGCAGCGCCCCCGGCGTTCCTCCTGCGTGACAGGCCCCTTACATAAAGCGCTGGCTTATTCGAAGGAGATTTCCTTCACAAATTCAAAGGCGCCGTCCTTTACGGTATTGATGGTAACGGACTTCATGGGCACATGGCTGCCGTCTTTATAAGTGACGGTACCGGTAACACCGGCCAAGCCTGCTGTGCTTCCGATGGCCGCCGCAATATCCGCACCGGACAGGGAGGCTGCGCGGCCGATAGCGTCCGCAAGGAGGTACATTGTGTCATAACCCAGGGCGGCAAACGCATTCTCAGGTGCGACGCCGTATTTTTCGGTGTAGGACTTCACGAAATTCTGCACTTTTTCGCTGGTGTTCTTCAGTGACGTATGGGTAGCAACCAGCACGCCCTCAGCCGCTTCGCCGGCCACTTCCATAAGCAGCGGCGTATCAAATCCGTCGCCGGAAATGATGGGCTGGGTCACGCCCTTGTCACGGAGCTGCTTAACGATCACACCGGCATCGTCCGGAACACCGGCCACAAAGATGGCCTGCGCTTCTTTTCCTTCAGAAAGGAAACGGTCAATCTGGGCGGAGTAGTCGGGGTCCTTGTTCATGTAGATGTCTTCCAGCACAAAGGTGCCGCCCAGTTCTTCAAACCGCTCTTTGAAGAAGGAAGCCAATGTGGTGGTGAACTCCATGGACATATCGGTAAGCAGATAGCAGGTGGTAAGGCCCAGGTCCTTATAGAGATAATCGGCGCAAGCATAGGCCTGCACATTGTCGCCAAAGGGCGCAAGGAAGCTCAAATCACCTACCAGGTCAGGCAGGGTGGGCAGCGTGGCGCCAGAGGTTACGAAGGGAATGCCCGCTTCCTGTGCGATCATGCCGGCAACCAGGGCATAGTTGGAATCAGAAAGACCGGCCACAACAGAAACCTTTTCCACATCAATCATTTTGGTTACGGCGTTGGATACAGCGTCCTGCTCGGTTTTGCCGTCGATCGCAACGACTTCGACCTGCTTACCGTTAATGCCGCCCGCCGCATTGATTTCCTCGGCGGCCATCAGAAAGCCGTTGAGGGAAGGCTGATCCAAAGAGGCCTGGCCACCGGTTAAGTTAAAGATTGCGCCAATTTTAATGGTGTCCTCGGCAAAAGCCATACCCGTCATGCTGAAAACAAGCATCAGGGCAACCAACGCGGAAAGGAGACTCTTGCATCTTTTCATGTAAATACCCCTCCTGTATTATATTCCATAACGCGGCAGGGCCGCGGTATGATCAGGTTCCGGCCCTGTTTCCCTTCTTATGAAACAAGGCGCCAAATGCCCTGCCCAAGGCTTTGTACTCCCGGGGATCAAATGCGCCCCGGTACACCTTGGTGTCAAACCAGCTGTCCACAATGATATCGCTGTAGCCCATAATCCCCTTGCGGCGGAAAATGATGATGACGATCATCAGCGCGGAAAGGATCAACTGCGCCGCGCCATAAATCGGCGGGATTTGAATGCCCAGCACCGTAATGCCGGATTCCAGGCTGGCCAGGTACTCCGGCACAAAGGTCATAATCAGTGCGCCCACCACGGCTCCGCTCAAGGAATACATGCCGCCGATGATGGAGGTCTCCACAATCACAAAGGTCTTGTCATAGTAGAAGAAGGAAGGGGATATCACCTTGACCAGGTGCGCCCACAGCCCTCCCGCCAACGCGGCCATAAAAGCGCTGACACAAAAGGCCAGCAGCCGGTGGCGCGCCAGCCCCACCCCCAGGGATTCCGCCGCTACGATATCGTCCCTGATGGCAACCATGCTGCGCCCATAGGCGGAATGGAGAATTCGATGCAGGACATACATCATTAAAATCATCATGCCGTAAATGGTCCAGGTATTCGATAGCCCTGAAATCCCGGTAAGGCCTCTGGCACCATTGGTAAAATCGGCATTGTTTTGCAAAACGGACCGGATGATGACGATCAGCCCTAGCGTAGCCACCGATAAATAATGCCCTTTAAACCGAAGCACAGGAAATCCGATAATAAGTGCTACCAAGGCGGCGATCATTCCTCCGATGAGCAGTGCGGGGAAAAGAGGAATCTCTATTTGCTGAAGCGCTTCCGGAAGGTTTTTCAAAAGGACGGCCTTCTTTGCACTTGGAATGGTCATAAGTGCCGACGCGTATGCACCGATAGCCATAAAGCCCGCATGTCCCATGGAAAAGATGCCGGTAAACCCGTTGCAAAGGCTTAAGCTGGCTGCCAATATGATGTTGATGCCCACCAGGTTGATCAGCCGTACATAATAGCCGGGAAGTGTCCTGTTGCAAATCACAATCAACGCCGCAGGCAGCGCGATGAATGCCCAGAAGCGGAAAGCTTTGTTACGCACAATCTGCATGGCTTAACTCCTCCTGGCGTTTCTTGCGCCCAATAGGCCGTTGGGCCTTACCAGGAGCACGAGAATTAAAATAACAAAAACCAGCGCATCCCTGTATACCGCAAGCTCAGGTTTCAACAGCCCCGCAAACAGCATTTCGGCCACGCCCAGGATCAGCCCTCCCAGCACCGCCCCCGAAAGGCTGCCGATGCCGCCCAGCACAGCCGCCACAAAAGCTTTCACCCCGGGCACAAAGCCCATCAGGGGGTCGATGGTTTTGTATTCGCCGGCCAGCATAATGCCTGCGATGGCTGCCAGCCCGGAACCTACCGCAAAGGAAAAAGTAACGATGGTGTTGATGTTGATGCCCATCAGCCTTGCGGCCTTTTGGTTATCGGTGCAGGCGCGCATGGCCATCCCAATGCGGGTTTTTTTGATGACCAGGTTTAACCCCAAGAGCAGAACCGCCGTGGTAATAAAGGTGAGTATATTCATGGTAGATAGCGTCACGCTGCCGAACTTGTGCAGCTGTGTCAGGAAATCCGGCAGCTTGAAAGCCTTGCTTTGGGCGGAAAACAGCATAGTCATCAGGTTTTGAATAAACATGGAAACAGCAATGGAGGTCATCATCACCGCTTCCTCCCCTGCCGAGCGCAAGGGCCGGTATGCGATGCGCTCAATCGCCACACCAAGTATAAGCGATGTGAGCATGGCACAGGCGATGGCGATGGGCAGCGGTGCCGACATCACCGTCAGCATCATATACGCGGCATACACACCGACACACATGATATCCCCATGGGCGAAATTGATCAGCCGCAGAATGCTGTATACGATGGAGTAGCCCGTAGCCACAATGGCATAAACGCTGCCAAGCTTCAAGCCGTTGACGAGCTGGGTCAGCACATATGAAAATTCCATACCGTCACCTCCCCAGATAGGCTTCTTTGACATGGGGGTCATCAATCAGCGCTTTGCTGTCCCCTGTCTTTGAAACCGATCCGTTTTCCAGAATATAGGCCCGGTCGGAAATTTCCAGCGCCTCATAGGCGTTCTGTTCCACCAGGAGCATGGTTATCTCCTGTTTGCGCAGGCTGTTGAGCACATCAAACACCTGCTGGGTCATGATAGGCGAAAGGCCCAAGGACGGCTCATCCAGCAAAAGCACCTGGGGCTTGCTCATCAGCCCCCGGCCAATGGCAAGCATCTGCTGCTCTCCCCCGGACAAGGTGCCTGCAAGCTGCTTTTGCCGCTTTTCCACGATAGGGAAAAGCGCGAATACCGCTTCCATGCGCCGGTTCAGTTCCGCTTGATCCTTTACAAAATAGGCGCCCAAGCGAAGATTTTCCCGTACGGTCATGCCGGAGAACACCTGTCGGCCTTCCGGCACGTGTACAAGGCCCATGGCTACAATCTGATTGGCGGCCATTCCCCCAATGGATTTCCCGTTTAGCAGGATTTCCCCCTGCGCTGGGCGCAGAAGACCCGATATGGTTTGCAATATGGTGGTTTTCCCGGCGCCGTTGGCGCCGATCAGCGCTACGGTCTCCCCCTTGCCCACCGCAAGGGAAACCTCCCGCACCGCCCGGATATTGCCATAAGATACGCCTACATTTTTCAGTTCAAGCACGATTTCCCGCCCTCCCCAGATAAGCCTCAATCACCTTCGGGTCTTCGCTGACCTGATGGGGAGTGCCCTTGCAGATGATCTCTCCAAATGCCATGACATATATAAATTCACACAGCCCCATGACCACCTTCATGTCATGCTCAATTAGCAGTATGGTCAGGTCAAACTGAGCGCGAATGCGCCGGATGGTCTCCATCAGATCGGCGCTTTCCCGGGGGTTCATGCCGGCCGCGGGCTCATCCAGCAGAAGGAGCTTGGGCTTCATAGCCAGTGTCCGCGCTATTTCCAGCAGCCGCTGATCCCCGTAGGGCAATGAATCCGCCTGGTCATCCGCATGTTCGGCGATGCCCACCATTTGAAGCATTTCCAGGGCGGTATCCCTAAGCCCCCGCTCTTTTTTCCAATAGCTGGGCAGCCCCATCAGCGCCTGGCCCAAATGATATCCCTTATGGATCTGTGCGCCGATCATCACATTTTCCAGGCAGGTCATCTTTCCAAACAGCCTCAGGTTTTGATAAGTCCTGCCCACGCCCAGCCGGGCTACCAGGTCCGGGCGCTGGCCGGTGATCCTGTGCCCTTCCAAAAACGCCTGGCCGCTGGTAGGCTTCTGCTGGCCGGAAAGAATATTGATCAATGTCGTCTTGCCAGCGCCGTTGGTGCCGATCAGGCCATAGATTCCGCCCTTGTCCACCTGCCCTGAAAAATGGCTGATGGCATGGACACCCTTAAAGCGCATGGAGACGTCATCAATGGATAAAAACGCTTGCACAGGCAAAGCTCCTTCGCTGCGCCCCGCCCCACGGCGAATGGCGAAAGTGATAAAATATGAATATTTCTGTTCTATCATATGGCAGATTTTAAGGATTGTCAAGGAATACAAGTGTATTTATGCACGTTCTGCTAATGCTAGAATGCATTTTCCGCACATCACGCTGATTTGCTCGAGGCCTTTTTTTCTGTCAGCTCACGCTTGGAGAAAACCCCGCCGCATACAAAAATGGAGCGGAAGATTTCTCTCATCCGCTCCGTTGCGAATTTTAGTTTCTACCAATTTTATGGGGCTATTTTTCAATCAGCAGGAAATCCTTGCGATCCACATAAAAATCCACCTGCTGGCCGATGGTTAGCTGCTTTACGTTATGGTTGACCACCTCGGCATGAATTGCAGTTTCACCGCATTGAATCTGGTAACGGATGATGCTTCCCAGCATGGAGGTACCCACCACCTTGCCTTGGAAAGCATGCTTGCTTTCCCCTGCATCCAGGGAGATGGCCTCCGGCCGGATGGCTACCACCTTGCATGCCGGCGGGTCCATTTTCAAAAGCTGTCCGGCTTCCCTGGGTGTCAATACGTTATAGTGTCCGATGAACCGGGCCACAAACTCACTGCCGGGGTTTTTATAAATCTCCTCCGGCGCGCCTTCCTGCTCAATGATGCCGTTATGCATTACAAAAATGCGGTCGGAAATACTCATGGCCTCTTCCTGGTCATGGGTTACAAAGATAGCGGTAATGTGCATGCTCTGCTGTATTTCCCGTATTTGAACCCGAAGGTTTTGCCGGATCTGCGCATCCAAAGCGGAAAGCGGTTCATCCAGGAGCAGTACCTTCGGATCCATGACCAAAGCCCGTGCCAAGGCCACCCGCTGCTGCTGGCCGCCGGACAGTTGGGAGGGGCGCTGGTTTTCCTTTCCCTTAAGGCCGACCAGCTCAATCAAATCCATCACCCGGCGGTTGATTTCTTCCTTGGGCCGCTTTTGGATCGATAGGCCAAATGCCACGTTTTGCGCCGCGGTCATGTTGGGGAACAGGGCATAGCTTTGGAAGACCATGCCCACCTGCCGCTTTCTGGGGTCTACATCCGTCACATCGCGCCCATCCAGCCAAACCTGACCTCCATCCACCTGATTGAGGCCTGCAATAGCGCGCAGCAAGGTGGATTTTCCGCAGCCGGATGGCCCCAGGAGCGTTACCAGTTCTCCCTTATTCACTTGCAGGGAAATATTGTTCAATACAGTATTTTCCCCAAATCGCTTGATTACATTTTTTATTTCAATAAACTGGCTCATGCCATCCTCCTTCGTCATACGGCCTCATTTTTGCGCCGTCCGCCGGAAATCTTGATAACGGCCATGCAGATCACCGTCATAATGAATACGTAAATCACAACCACGGCGCTGGACAAATGCCCCGTCTGCTTCATCACCAGGTACAAATAGATCTGCACCGTTTCAAAGCTGCCGCCGATGAGCATATTGGCCACGACGAATTCACCGAAAAGGGTGGAAAAGCTCAGCAGCGTGCTGACCAGGATGCCCGGGGCAATGCCCGGCACAATAATCCGTAAAAACGTTGTAAAGGTGGACGCACCCAAAATGCGGGCCGCCTCCGTAATGGGCACGATATCAATCGCCCGCATGGCGTTGCTGACGCCCGAATACATCAGCGGCATAATCAGTACAAAATAGGCTCCCGCCAGTACGACCACCATGGGCAGGCTGCTTCCGCCGTAAGCACCCAGCAAGGCCGCAGCGCTGATAACCCCGGGAATGGCATAGGGCAGCAGGGTCAGCCCTTTCATCATGCTTTCCAGCTTGGGGGTATAGGCGATAACGGCAAAGACAAGCGGGGTCATAACCATAACGGCCAGGGCCACGCTGACTGCGCTGATGCCGACGCTTCGGCCCATGGCAGACCAGAACCGTGGGGAGGTGAACATTTCATAGTAATGCTCGAAGGTATACCCTTCCGGAAGCACTGTCGTGCTCCATTTGGAGGCAAGGGAATACAGGCCTGTTATGACAAAGGGCAGAAACAGATACACCATCATGACTGCAACAATCACCTTGGGTCCTAATCCCGTCTTCTTCATGCTTTCATCCCCCTCCTGCCGGCCAGCCGCGAGGCCCAGTCGTTCAGCAGCATGGTGACGATAAGCACCAGGGCCAGTGTCACCGCCAGCGCACTGCCCAGCTCCGGCTTGGTGCGGATATCGCCGCCCATCAGCGCGCTGATGCGGATGGGAACAATATTATAGCTGGAGCTGACCAGGTAGTATGCCGTAGCATAGGCACCCATGGCATTGGCAAACAATACTGTAAAGGTGGAAAGCACGCTGGGCAAAAGGGCAGGAATGCCGATGCGCAGCCAGAATTGTACGGTGGAAGCGCCCAAAATGGATGCAGCTTCCTTCCAATCGTCCCGTATACCCCGGTAGATGGGATAAAGGAGCATAATGCCAAGGGGAACCTGAAAATAGGTATAGGCCAAAACCAGCCCCTGCACGGAATAGATGGAGAAGGACTGCAAAAGGTCAATCCCCAGCTTCTGCATAAGGATGATGAACATTCCCGTGTTGCCCAGCATCAGCGTCAGCGCAAAGGCCAGCGGCAGCCCTGCAAAGTTTGAGGTCATGTTGACCACCAGCAGCAGATTATTCTGCGTCTTTTCGCTGACGAAGCGGGTTAATGCGTAAGAGCAGGCCAGCGCAATCAAAATTCCGTACAAGCTGGATTGAAAGGACAAAAGAATACTGTTGCCAAAGCTGATTTGATAATACTTGCTTGCAAAAATGCCAACGTAATTCTCCAGGGAAAAGCCGCCTGTTTTAGGGGCGGAAAGGGATGTGCTGATCAGCGATACCACGGGCACCGCCATAAAAGCCGCGATCAACAGCAAAAAGACCCCCATGGTGGTCAGGTAAAAGCCGTTGAACCTCCGTTTTCTCTTCAATGCGGAAGACCCCCTTGCATACGCATAAGCGAAAGATGGCGGGGCTATGCCAGGCATAGCCCCGCCTTTTTTAGCGGGTTCAGTTCATGTAAATGCCCACGGCTTCCGCCCACATCTGGGGCAGTTCGGCCACGGTGGCATCCCATGCAGCCAGGTCAGCGATCTTGTAGGTATTGGCATAAAGGGAAGCGTCCAGAACGCGGGCTTTTGCTTCTTCGGTCAATTCCACATCTTCACGGATGGGGCGTGCATATCCCAAAGCCAGGAAGTTCTGCCCGGCATCGCTGAGCATGATCTCCCGGGCCAGCATGGCGGCATAGGGATTGTTCGCAAACTTGTTGATGACGCTGGCATAGCCGGAGGTCACAGCCCCGTCGGAGGGGATGGTGACGGCAAAGCGCTCGGTTTCAATCTGATCGCGATAGCCCAGCGCATTGAAGTCCCACACGATGGCAACTTCGATTTCGCCGTTTTCCAGGTTGGCTACATAAGGATTGGAGGTGTTGAGACGGCCTTCCTGGGCCAGCTTGGCAAAGGCGTCCAAGGCGGGCTGCAGATTGGTTTCGTTGCCGCCCAGAGCCAGCGCGCAGGACAAAACGCCGTTGTAGGCCTGGGAGGCCTTTTCCACGTCGCCGATACAGACTTTGTAATTGCCTTCCAGCAGCTCTTTCCAGGAGGTGGGAGCCTTTTCCACGTTCTCCAAGTCGGTGATAAAGGCTGTGGTGCAGGTGTAGGCCTCAATCCACAGGCCGTCCGGGTGCTTGGCCCAGTCGGGAATGGAATCCCAATAGGAGGTTTTGAAGGGCAGAAGCAGATCCTGCTCCACCGCATAGGCGGTCATGGCCAGGCCAATATCGCCAATGTCCGCATCCGCTTTGCCCTGCAGCGCAAAACGGGCAAGCTCTTCCGCAGAGGACATGTCGGTGTCGCTGGGAACAATGCCCAGAGATTCGATATGATCCCACAGGTCTTTCCAGTTGGCCCACTCGTCGGGCATGCCAACGCTGAATACCTTGCCTTCGGTCTTGGCGGCAGCCAGCAGCTCGTCATAAGTCATGGTGGCGGCCTTCGTGGCAGCTTCCAGATTCTTGGCTGCAAGTTCCTCGGCCGAAGCCATCAGCGCACCGGAGATACAAAGCGCAAGACAAAGAACCAGGGACAAGAGCTTCTTCATGGGTAGACTCCTCCTTAAATATTTAAATATGGTGTTAATATGGGAACGCTTCTCTTGTTTGTGCCCCGTTGCACAATCTTTATTCAGATTATGCAGTATAAACCAACATTTGTCAAGGCAGCCTAACAGATTTATTGTTTACCTTTCACCTCTCTTTTACATCCCTGCGCTGAACCCCTTTATACTATTTCAAGCCCATATATATTCCATTTGTTCCATGTAAGAATGGGGCAAGGGAATGTTTTTTCATCAAAGTCCCGCATACAAAGTTTCCATTTTACACCCAATGCTCCCCAAAAAAGCACCAGTCCTTCCTGCTCCTTGACAAACCTCAAAAACTGGTTGTACAATGGCAAAAACAAGCGGGCAGGCGGTGAGGACGAATGCAGGAGGAGCGGCTGACCAGCGTAGGCATCGATATCGGCACCTCCACGCTGCAATGTGTATTCAGCACAATGCTTCTCAAAAACCTGGCCTCATCTTTTTCCGTGCCGCGCATGGCGCTGGAGGACAAGCGCGTGCTTTACCGTGCTCCCCTTCGCCTCACACCGCTGTGCTCCCCCGACACCATTGATGGGGAAGCCATCGCCGCACTGATACGAGAGGATTACGCAAAGGCCGGTATCTCCCCCGATGAAATCCGCTGCGGCGCCGTGATTATCACCGGAGAAACAGCCAGAAAGCAGAATGCCCGGTCCGTAACCGAAGCATTGGCGGGGCTGGCGGGAGATTTTGTCGTTGCCACCGCCGGGCCTGAGCTGGAGGCTATTCTGGCCGGGAAAGGCTCCGGAGCAGCCGCCCTTTCACAGGAGCGGGGAAAGACCGTGCTCAATTTGGATATCGGCGGCGGCACCACCAATATGTGCCTGTTTTCAAAGGGGGAACCCGTGGCTACCGGCTGTCTGGACATCGGCGGGAGGCTATTGCGTCTGAAGCCCGGAAGGCAGGCCGTACATTCCTTTACCGATCAATTGGCGGTTGCAGCCAGGGATGCGGGCATTTCCCTCGCCGCGGATGCTCCCATTTCCCGCGAGAGCATGCTCCGATTGGGGCAGCGGATGGCAGCGGTGCTGGAAGAAGCGGCAAACCTGCGGCCGCGTACGCCCCTGCACGATGCATTGGTGTTGGAGCATGCTCTGCCGGAAGATGTTCATCCGGACATTTTTACTTTTTCCGGCGGTGTTGCGGATTGCGTGTATGGCACCGCGTCAAACGAAATTGTCTTTGACGATATAGGGGAAACCCTGGGCAGCTGCATTGCCGCCTCCCTGTTCTTCTCTCAGGGGCGGGTGATGAAACCGGCGGAAACCCGGCACGCCACCGTGATCGGCGCGGGAGCATACAGTGTGGCCGTCTCCGGGAGCACCATCGCCATAGAGCGCATGGCACTCCCCCTAAAGGGTGTCCAGGTTGGCAAGGTCCCTCTAGATTCCCCTGCCGATATCGGGGAGCTTTCCGGCCGAATCAAGCAGCAGTACGATTTGCTGGGCGAACCCTGCGCCATCGGATTTGAAGGACTCCATAGCCCAACCTATCTGCAAATTGAGGATATTGCCCGTCAAATCGCAGCGGGGATTGGAGAGCATGCTCTACCGGTTATCATCATGGCCCAGGACATGGCCAAAGCTTTGGGGCAGGCTCTGAAGCGGCTGTGGGGGCCGGATAAGCCCTTTCTTTGCCTGGATGGCATATCCCTTTCCCATGGTGACATCGTCGACCTGGGCGCCCCTTTATCCGGCGGGCGCGTACTCCCTGTGGTAGTAAAAACACTGGCATTTGGCAGCTAAGGAGGGGTCCTTTTGCGGCTTTCCACCCAGCTATTCGGACAAAATTATACCTTCTCCTCCATTCGTGAGGTTATGGGCAAGGCCAACGCGCCCAAATCCGGCGACAGGCTGGCGGGCTTGGCGGCCCAGTCCCCCCAGGAGCGGGTGGCGGCCCGTGTGGTGCTGTCGGAGCTGACCGTGCGGGATATCTGCGAGCATCCTGCCGTTCCCTATGAGGAGGACGAGGTTACCCGCATCATTCTGGATGATTTGAACCGCCCGATTTACGAAAGCATGGCGGGCTGGACCATCGGAGAATTGCGGGAGAAGCTCCTCAGCGCGGACGGCGCTATGCTTTTCCGGATGGGTCGGGGCCTTTCCAGCGAAGTCATTGCCGCCGTCACAAAGCTTATGAGCAACCTGGACCTTATCTATGGCGCGGCCAAAATGCGGGTGACCGCCACCTGTGTAACCACTATCGGCCTGCCCGGTACCCTGAGTGCCAGGCTTCAGCCCAACCATCCCTCCGACCAGGTCGAGGGGATTACAGCGTCTGTTCTGGAAGGGCTCAGCTATGGCATGGGTGACGCGGTGATCGGGCTTAATCCGGTGGATGCCAGCACCGCCAGCGTTCACGCGATCCTGTCCCGATTTGAGGAAATCAAGCAAAAGTATGCCATCCCCACGCAAAACTGTGTGCTGGCCCATGTGACCACGCAAATGGAAGCCATTCGGAAAGGCGCTCCCTGCGATCTGATTTTCCAGAGCATTGCGGGCTCCGAAAAAGGCAACCGGGCCTTTGGCATCAATGCCGAACTGATTGCCCAAGCCCGCGCTTTGGGCCTGTCGCAAGGCACGGCTCATGGGCCGAACGTGATGTATTTTGAAACCGGGCAGGGCAGTGAGCTTTCCAGCGACGCACATTTTGGCTCTGACCAATTGGTGATGGAAGCGCGCTGCTACGGTTTTGCAAGGCATTATGCGCCCTTCCTGGTGAATACGGTGGTAGGCTTTATCGGCCCGGAATACCTCTACAACAATCAGGAATTCATCCGAGCGGGGCTGGAAGACCATTTCATGGGCAAATTGTCCGGGCTTCCTATGGGCTGTGACTGCTGCTACACCAATCATATGAAGGCTGATCAGAACGATAACGAAAACCTGGCAACCCTTCTGGCTGCGGCCGGCTGCAATTATTTCATGGGTGTGCCCCACGGGGATGACGTGATGCTCAACTACCAGTCCACCGGGCACCACGACATAGCCGCGCTGCGGGAAACGCTGCATCTGTCCCCCATTCCCGAATTTGCCCGGTGGATGGAAAAATGGGGCTTGTGGCAGGATGGCCGGCTTGGCCCCCAAGCCGGCGACGCTTCCGTCTTTCTGTGAGACCCGCCCAGGAAAGGAGCGATGATGACATGCAAGAGGCAGTCATTCAGCAAATCATAGAGCGGGTGCTTGCCCAGCTGGAAAAAGAGCAGCTTCCGCTTCCCGTTCAGCCTAGCGTCCCCGGTGTGGCAATTCCCGATATTACAAAGGCAGACCTGCGCCAGCAATGCCTGGTGGATGCGCCGAAGGACCGGGAAGCATTTGCCGCACTCAAGGAAAAAACGCCGGCACGGGTGGGCGTTGGCCATGCGGGAGCACGCTATCGCACTGCAACCATGCTCCGTTTTCAGGCGGATCATGCCGCCGCCCAGGACGCGGTGTTCAGCGATGTTCCAGATGCTTTCCTGGAGGAAATGCATTGCACACGCTTTACCACCGCCTGTCAAAGCCGGGATGAGTTTCTTACTCGCCCTGACAAAGGCCGGATGTTCCTGCCTGAAACCATGGCGGAAATACGAAAAAAAATCCCCTCCAAGCTGCCTGTCCTGCTTTATCTGGCCGACGGCCTTTCCTCCACCGCGGTGACGGCCAACGCGCGGGATATTCTGCCGGTGATTCAAAACGGTCTCAAAGGCGAAGGCATCGCCTGCAACGATCCTTTTTTCGTGCAGTATGGCCGGGTGGGGAGCATGGACGCATTGGGGGATGCTCTTTCACCGGAAGTGGTTTGCGTACTCCTGGGAGAGCGCCCAGGCCTTGTTACAGCGGAGAGCATGAGCGCCTACATCGCCTACCGGCCCATCGCAGGTATGCCGGAAAGCAAGCGCACCGTGGTGGCCAATATTCACCGGGGAGGCACGCCGCCTGTAGAAGCGGGCGCATTTATTGTGGATCTGATTCAAATGATGCTCAAGAAAAAAGCCAGCGGGCTGGACCTGCCCATCTGACAGGAGGGTGCTTATGCGCGGCGATCCCATCAGGGCAAAGGTACTGGCCCTGCGCATCATCCCGCAGGTGGATGCGGGGCTGAGGGAAAAGTTTTCCCTGCCGCCCACTGCCAAGTCATTGGGGCTGATTACCTGCGATAGTGACGATGTGGGGTATACCGCCCTGGATGAGGCTACAAAAAAAGCGGATGTGCAGGTAGCCTATGCCCAGAGCATGTACGGCGGAGCGGCCAACTCCAATACCGCCCTGGCCGGTGAATTTCTGGGTATTTTGTCCGGCCCCACGCCTGAAGAAATCAAAAGCGGGCTTCAGGCGGCGGCGGATTTTATCCGCAGCGGCGGAAGCTTCATTAGCGCAAACGATGAAAACAGCGTGGTCTATTACGCCCATTGCATTTCCCGCACGGGAAGCTATCTATCGAAAAGCAACGGTTTGCCTGAAGGCGTGCCGCTTGCGTACCTGATCGCCCCGCCTCTGGAAGCTGTTTGCGGCCTGGATGCCGCCCTGAAAGCCGCCAATGTGGAAATTGCCGCTTTTTACGGACCGCCCTCCAACACCAACTTCGGTGGAGCGCTTTTGACAGGTTCCCAGTCGGACTGCCTGGCCGCCTGTCAGGCTTTTGCCGGGGCAGTGGAAGAGATTGCCCGCAAGCCATTGGAATTCGAGGAGTGAATGGAATGGAAGTCACCGCGCTTGGAATGATTGAAACCATCGGCCTGGTATCCGCCATCGAGGCGGCGGATGCGGGGCTGAAGGCCGCACAGGTGCATCTGCTGGGCACGGATTATGTCCGGGGCGGATTGGTAATGGTCCGTTTTGAAGGCGAGGTGGCCGCGGTGCAGGCAGCGGTAGACGCGGGCGCATCGGCCGCCCAGCGGGTGGGCAAGGTGTTCAGCGCCCATGTAATCCCCCGGGCCATGCCGGAGGTATTTTGCATGCTGGCTTCCGATGTCCATCAGGGCCCCGGGAAACGCGCCCAGGGCGGCTGTTCTTCCTGCGGGGGCTGCGAAGGGGGCAGAAGGGAATGTGCCGGGCCGGAAACTGCCGCTCCCCCGAAGGCTGCCTTGCATCAACCGGCAGAAAAAACCGTGCCGGGCCTTGTCGCCCTGCAGGAGTGGAAAGTGGTTGAGCTTCGCTCCTATGCCAGGGGCTTGAAGGGCTTTCCCCTCACCCCGAACGAAATCCGTTTTGCAAATAAAAAGGCGTTGTTGGACGCCATGGCCGAATGGCTTTCCAAGGAGGAATAACAAATGGAACTGGACCGGGATCTTGCCTCCGTTCAGGAGGTGCGCAACCTGGTAACCGCCGCCAAAAAGGCACAGGCATCCCTGGCGCTTTTCAGCCAGGAAAAGGTGGACCAAATCGTGCTTGCCATGTCAAATGCGGCGCAGCATCACGCCGCAGAACTGGCCAAAATGGCGGTGGAAGAAACAGGCTTTGGCGTCGAAAAGGACAAGGTTGTCAAGAACATGTTTGCGGGCCGCACTGTTTACGAATCCATCAAGGATGTAAAATCCATCGGCATCATTCGGGAGGACCGGGAAAAAAAGATACTGGAAGCCGCCGTGCCCGTAGGCGTGGTGGCAGGGCTTGTCCCCAGCACCAACCCCACCTCCACCACAATTTTTAAAGCCCTCATATCCGTTAAGGCAGGCAACGCCGCCGTCTTTTCGCCCCATCCGTCTGCGGTGAACTGCATAGCCCGCACCGTTTCCATTCTCACGAAAGCAGCCTGCGAGGCCGGCGCGCCGGAAGGGCTGCTGGGCGTTATGACGCTGCCTACCCTTCAGGGCACCCAGGAACTGATGAAGCGTTCCAATTTGATCCTGGCCACCGGCGGCACCGCCATGGTAAAGGCGGCTTACTCTTCCGGCACCCCTGCCCTGGGCGTAGGTCCGGGCAATGTGCCCGCCTTTATTGAAAGAACGGCGGACATTCCCAAAGCCGTCCGCCGCATCTTGGCCAGCAAAACCTTTGACAACGGCACCATCTGCGCCTCGGAGCAGTCCATCGTTACAGAAAGCTGCATCAAAAACGAGGTCATTGCGGAATTGCGCCGCCAGGGCGGGTATTTCGTCAGCGGGGAGGATGCCAAAAAGCTGGCTGACCTTATCAAACGGCCCGGCGCGGAAACCGTCAACCCCCGCATTGTGGGGCAGAGTGCAAAAAAGATTGCGGATATGGCGGGCATACAGGTTCCCGCTGACACACGGGTGATCCTATGCGAGCAGGATAAGGTGGGCAGCGATGCTCCTTTTTCCATTGAAAAGCTCTCTCCCCTCCTGGCCTTCTACACGGCGGAGGATTGGCAGGGTGCCTGCGAGCGGTGCTTGGAACTGCTGCGCTTTGGCGGCCTAGGGCACAGCCTGTCCATCCATACCAACAATCCCGAATTGGTGCGCACCTTTCTTTTGCAAAAGCCCGTGTCCCGCATACTGGTGAACACCGGGTCCACCCAGGGTGGCATCGGCGCGACCACGGGCATTATGCCCTCCCTCACCCTGGGCTGCGGTGCGGTGGGCGGTTCCTCCACCAGTGACAACGTCACCGTTCATCACCTGTTTCAAATCCGGCGTGCCGCCTACGGGCTAATGGAGCCGGAGGAAGTCGGGCAAAACGCCTCCCCTGCCCCCTCTACGGAAACTGAGCCCCTTTCCACCGAGGTGGACCAAATCGTACAAGCCGTTCTGCGCCAACTGCGCGGCTTGAAATAAATTTATTCTCCCATATTTGAATACCCCTATCTATAAAGGAGGACAATCGCATGAACCGGGAAAAAATCGCCTTGGGCATGGTGGAAACAAAAGGACTGGTCGGTTCCATTGAGGCAGCGGATGCCATGGTGAAGGCGGCCAACGTAACCCTGATCGGGAAAGTACATGTAGGCGGCGGCCTGGTAACCGTTATGGTGCGCGGAGATGTAGGCGCTGTGAAAGCAGCCACCGATGCGGGTGCGGCAGCGGCCCAGCGGATTGGTGAGCTGGTATCCGTCCATGTAATTCCCCGTCCCCATGAAGAGCTGGAAGGCATTTTGCCCCACCTTGACATCGAAAACGAGTAAGGGAGTGCGGATAGATGGATTTGATTGCTCTTGGCATGATTGAAACCCGCGGCCTGGTAGGCGCCATTGAAGCGGCGGATGCCATGCTCAAAGCCGCCAATGTGGCCTTGATCGGCAAAACCCATGTGGGCGGCGGCCTGGTCACCGTGATGGTCCGGGGTGAAGTAGGCGCCGTGAAAGCAGCCGTTGACGCGGGCTCCGCCGCGGCGGAGCGGGTGGGCAACCTGGTTTCCCGCCACGTCATTCCCAGGCCCCATAATGAAGTTAACGGAATTCTGCCCAAGCTGTAACAGCATCAATTTTTATCGCAGCCAGAGGAAGCGGATGCTTCTTTCCCCCGATCCGTCCGCCGGAAACCGCGGCTTTTTTGCTGTGGGGTTTTGCGCCTGTGAAAGCCTGTAACCAAGCCATAGACCGGCACGCCCATAGCCTATGCCGCCGGAAAGGAGAGGTCCCGTGCGCTATATCACTGAACAGGAACTGCGGGATGTGTTTTTAAACGGCATCCCGGACCGGTATGAACCTCCGGCCGATGCCAAATTGACCCCTGCCGCCAGGCAGTACCTGATGGATCTCAAGCTTTATCATCCCGGCCAAAGTGAAAAGCACGCCGCAAAAACGCCCGCAGGGAAAAAGCCGGAGCATATGACCCATCTCACATCAACGGAATGGGCATTGAAAAGCCACCCCCGGATCGTGCTTCGGGGGAAGCTGGATTCCCTGGAGGCGGAGATTCTGCTTGCCCAGATTTCAGCGCAGAATCTTTGCGCACCCGGCATCTCCTCCCGCTTGGAGGAGGCGCTCGCCCTGGTGCGCCGTATCCTGGCCAGCGAGGTCAAAAGCACGCCCCTGGGAGATTGGTCTTTGGATGGCATATCGCCCCAAAGGCTTCAGGAGTCCTCCCACCGCCCCCAGGAGTTCGGATTCGCCGGGCATATCCTGCCCGCTGCCGCCCAGGGGGAAATGGCCGCCCTCATGAACCGCCTCCGTACCCAGGTCAGGGAGACGGAGTTGGCCGCCGTGGCCGCCTTTTGCCAGGGGCAGGATGCGTGCAGCCGGGAGGATATTTTGATGGCCCTCAACCGCCTGTCCAGCTATTTCTATATTTTGCAGCTGCGGTGTGTGAAGGAAAGGGAGGGATGAGTCTTGGAACGCAGCGAGATTGATAAAATCGTGCGCGCCGTTGTGGCCGGGCTGAATCATTCCCCGGCACCGGAGCAGAAAAAGCAGCAGACACCGCCTCCCGCCGTCATGCAGCCAAATCCCGGCGCAATTCCGGTGGAAATGTCGGCCCGGCATATCCACCTGAGCCGGGAGCATATGCTGTCTCTCTTTGGAACGGATGTACTGCCCCAGAAGAAACCCATTTCCCAGCCGGGGCAATACCTGTCCGAGCTTCGGGTGCGCTTGATCGGCCCAAAGGGGACAATCGACAACGTGGCGGTGCTGGGGCCGCTTCGCAAGGAGACCCAGGCGGAGGTTTCCGCCACCGATGCCAGGCAGTTGGGCATTCAGGCCCCTGTACGCCTATCGGGTGATTTAAGCGGCGCAGCCCTTGTGCATATTCAGGCGGGTAAAAACATCATCAGCTGCCCTTGTGCCATTATTGCAAAACGCCATGTGCACATGACGCCCGAGGATGCCGCCCATTTTCAGGTAAAAGATGGGCAGGTTGCGTCCCTGCGGGTCATGGGCAACAGGCCGCTGATTCTGGAGGATGTGGTACTGCGGGTAACGCAGGCCTCAGCCCTGGCGCTGCACATCGACACCGACGAGGCCAATGCCGCCGGGGCGTGGGAAAGCACCGTCTGCCATATTGTCGGAACAAGTGATGCTCCCGCATCATGCTCCCATGATATCGTCAATGCTCCCAAAACGGATGCACCGGTCTCAATCGGCATGTCCGTGCAAGGAAAGCTTATCAGCGAGCGGGATGTACTGGAGTTATCAAAAAAAGGGGAAAAGACTTTGCGCATGGGAAAAGGGCAGCTTATCACCCCCCTTGCCCGGGATGCCATAAAAGCCCGTGGCATGACGCTGCTTGAGGAGGAACGCATTTGATCATTGCAAAAGTTGTCGGGAACATTTGGGCCACCCGCAAGGAGGATGCGCTAGTCGGGCGCAAGCTGATGATTGTCCAGCCATCCACCATTGATGGAGAACCCCTGGGGGAGTGCATCGTCGCGGTGGATGCCATTGATGCGGGCATCGGGGAAATGGTGCTGGTCTCCATGGGCAGCTCCGCCCGCAAGGCGGTAGGCCAGAAGGATTCCCCTGTGGATGCCTCCATTGTGGCGATCATCGACATTCATGAGGTGCAAAGGTCCGGTGGCGTCAATGAATGATTTGGATGCTCTTTTAAGAGGCGGCGTGGTAGGCGGCGGCGGAGCCGGGTTCCCCGCCTGGAAAAAGCTGTCCTCCCCTGCCCGGACGCTGATCATCAACGGTGCGGAGTGCGAACCGCTCTTGCGCAGCGATCAGTACCTGATGCTCCATGAAGCTGAGCCCTTGGTTCGTGCCGCCCAGCGCCTGAAGGAACTCGTTGGCGCGGAGGAGGCCATCATTGCCCTCAAGGATCATTACCATCCCCAGCTGGAGGCTCTTGCAAAGGCAATTCATTCCCTCAAGCTGGATATTGTGCTGAAAACCATACCCACCGTCTATCCCATCGGCGATGAACAGGCGGTCGTGCATGCCTGCACCGGAAAAGCCGTGCCTCCCCGGGGCCTTCCCGGTCAGGTGGGCTGCACGGTAGTCAGTGTATCCACGGCATTGAACGCCCTGAAAGCTTTCGAGGGGGTGCCGGTTACCCGCCGCCTTCTGACAGTGGCGGGAGAGGTGCACCGTCCGGGCCTGTACGATGTACCGGTTGGGACACCTGTCAGCCGGGTTTTGGAAGCTGCGGGAGGAGCATCATCGCCGGATGTACGCCTGATGCTGGGCGGGCCGATGATGGGACTTCTGGTTCCCCAAGGGGAAGACCCCAGCGTCACCAAAACCTGCGGCGGTGTCTTGGTCCTGCCCGAAGATCATCTATTGGTGCGATATGCCAATCTGTCACTATCCAAAATGCAGGCCCGTGCCAGAGCATGCTGCATTCAATGCCGGCAGTGCACGGATTTATGCCCCCGGTATTTGCTGGGCCATCCCATCCATCCCCACCTTACCATGCGCGCCTTTGGCATGGGCTCAGGGCCTGAGCCCTCCGCCGCTTTGTGTATGGAATGCGGAGTATGCGAGCTTTACGCCTGCCCCATGGGCCTCAACCCCCGGCGCGTTCAGCAGCTTCATAAGGAAAAGCTGCGAAGCACAGGCGCGGAAATCCCCTCCTTCTCCTCCTTTCCCACCCAGCAGGAGCTGCAGGCCATCCGACAGGTGCCTTCCGCCAGAATGGCAGCCCGGATTGACGTGGAGAAGTATGAATTTAAAACGCCTGCCTCCGTCCTGTCCGTCCATTCCGATTGGGTGCGCATCCCCCTCAAGCAGCATATCGGCGCGCCTGCCCAGGCGGTGGTAAAGCCCGGCGATCATGTTAGCGCAGGGCAGACCATCGGCAGGATGGCCCAAGGATCGTTGGGGGCCGACTGCCATGCCAGCATAACCGGTATCGTAGAAAAAGCAGAGGATGCGATCACCATCAGAGGGGAGGGGCGCGAATGATATCCCTTGGATTGCTTGAATTGAGCAGCATTGCCCGGGGCATCGAAGCCGGGGACGCCATGCTGAAAGCAGCACAGGTGAAGCTGATCCGGGCAGGAACCGTCTGCCCGGGTAAATATATCATCCTCATCAGCGGTGAAGTGGCCGCCGTGTCCGCAGCAATGGACGCCGGGCGAAATTATGCTAAGTCCTTTTTGGTGGATGACCTGACCATTGCCAGCCTGGACGAGCAGGTTACGGAGGCCATTTCCGGTTGCACACCGCCTACGGCACTTTCAGCCCTGGGGGTTATGGAGTTTTTCAGCATTGCTTCCGCGGTAATCGCAGCGGATGCCGCGGCCAAGGCCGCCAATGTGCGTCTGCTGGAAGTGCGGCTGGGGCTTGGCATCGGCGGCAAGTCCTTCGTCACATTGTCCGGCGAAGTGGCCGCGGTCCAGGCCGCTATAGACGCAGGCATTGCCGATGCGGAAATAAAGGGTATGGTAGTTTCCACTTGTGTCATTCCCTCCCCAAGCCGGGAGATATTTGATGCCATGTTATAAAAGGAGGAATCCCTATGTTCCAGGTTATTTATGCCCATCGAGGTGCGTCCGGGTATGCCCCCGAAAATACGCTGGAAGCCTTTGAACTGGCGGCAAAGCAGGGCGCCTATGGCGTAGAATTGGATGTGCACCTGTCAAAGGATGGGGAACTGATGGTTGCCCATGACGAAAGGATTGACCGGGTCGCGGACGGAACCGGGCTGATTTGTGAAATGACGCTGGCGGAGCTTAAAAAATACCATTTTAACAAGGTCCATCCCGAGTATAAAGAATGCCGCATTCCAACCCTTCGGGAAGTGTTTGAACTGCTGGGCCCCACAGGGCTTCATGTGAATGTAGAATTGAAAAACAGCTATCTGCCCTATCCCGGCCTGGAGGAAAAGTGCATTGAGCTGGCCGCCAAGACCGGCATGACAAATAGGGTGTTATATTCGTCCTTCAACCATCATAGCCTTATGCACGTAAAAAGCATGGATGCTTCCCTTCTCTGCGGGCTGCTTTACGAATGCACCATGGTGCGTTCCTGGGAATATGGGCATCAGCTTCAAATGAACGCCCTGCATCCGCATTTTTCCGAGTTGCAGGTTCCGGATGAGTGCGATAAAGCCCATGCGCTGGGCCTGGAGGTTAACCCCTGGACAGTGAATGAGGAGAATGACCTGCGCATGGTCATCGCCGCCGGCGCAAACCGGATTATTACCAACTATCCAGACCGTGCTCTTCGCGTGCTCTCCGCCTGTCAGCAAAAATAGCTGCCCCCGATTTTCTTCTTTGCCGTCAAAGGCCGCCGTTTTTAAGTGATCCCTCCGGGAGAAAGGAACACATCATGCAGGCATTCATCAACGGAACTTTTCTTTCCTGCGAAGAGGAGCAAAGCACTTTTTCCGTGATGGTGACGAATGAGGGCCGCATCGTTTATACGGGGGATACCCTGCCCGAAGCGTATGCCAATGCAAAGAAGGTTGATCTTCAGGGGGCGGCGGTCGTACCCGCCTTTGCGGATACCCACATGCACTTTGAATCCTACGCGCTGTTTCACAGCACGGTGGATGTGCGGGACGCAGCAGATTTTGAAGACATGGGGCGCATGCTGAAAAAGTATGCTTCGGAGCATCCCCGGGACAAGGTGATTGCCGCTTACGGATGCTCTGCCCATGTGGTAAAGGAAAAGCGCTTGGCAGCCCGGCAGGACCTGGATCAAATGACCCGCCGCCCCCTGCTCATTGTCAAATATGACGGCCATGCGGCGGTAGCCAACAGCGCCCTTGTAGCTCTGCTTCCCAAGGATGTAACGGATGATCCCGGTTTTGACCGGGTAACTGGCTGGATGTATCAAAACGCCTTTTACAAGGGCGTCAATTTTATTACAAGCCAAATCCCCATTCCCCGCATCCTGAAAGGGCTGGTAGGCGCGGCCAATGAACTCACCCGCCAGGGTATCGGACTTGTGCATTCGGTGGAAGGCGTAGGATATCAGGGGGATATCGACGTCGATATGCTCCGGATGCTCCGTTTTGGCTTGCCCCAGGCATTCCGCATCTTTTTTCAAACCATGGATGTTGAAAAAGTGAAAAAGCGGCGGATGAACCGCATTGGCGGATGCTTCAAGCTGGCGCTGGACGGATGCTTCGGTTCGGAGGACGCCGCATTGTTTGCACCTTATGACAATAATCCCGACAACACCGGGTTCCTGGCCTACACCCAGGAGGAAGTCAATGCTTTTTGCAGGGATGCCAACCGGGCAAGGATGCAAATCGCCATGCACGCCATTGGCGACAAGGCGGTGGAACAGGCTTTGACCGCTTTGGAGGCTGCGCTTTCCGATAGCCCGCGGGAGGATCATCGCCATATTATCATCCATGCAGACCTGATTACAAACAGCCAGATGGAGCGGGCTGCCGCCATGAAGGTGTGCGTTGCACTGCAGCCCGCTTTCCTTGACTGGCGGCAGGAGCCAGCAGAATACCTGGAACGCATTCTGGGAAGAGAACGTGCCCTTGCCATCGAACCTTTGCGCAGCCTCACGGAGCACGGTATTCTGATTTCTGCCGGTTCCGATGCTCCCTGCACCCTTCCCAATCCCCTGGAGAGCATCCATCTCTGCTGCAACCATCCGGATCCTGCCCAGTCCGTTACCGTTTGGGATGCGCTGAAGATGCACACCCTCTGGGCGGCAAAAATGTCCTTTGACGAGGAAAACAGGGGAAGCCTTACAGTCGGGAAATTCGCAGACTTCGCTGTTCTGGCAAAAGACCCCCTCACCATGCCTATAGACCGCCTTCGGGAAAACAGTGTGCTCGCATTGTATCTTGCCGGGCAAAAGGTGGGGGAGCTTCGCGGGGGCATGGGCGGGCTGATCACTCGTGCGGCAGCGAGCTATTTGTCCAGAAAATCATTTGCCTAATATGCCTCCTGCAGCCTTCTGCTTTAGCACCAGGCTGCTTCTTTTCTATATATGATGCCGGCCCCACATCAGCCTGGACAGTTCGTCCACAATTCTGCAACAAAAAAAGCATGCCGGTGGATTGAAATCCTATAGACATCTGTTTATACTGGTAAAGGCAGAGGGGTAATCTGATCCTGCAATCTGCACAGACCATACGCACGTAGGCCGCCTGCTGCGGCCCCTTTTTATGCGGCATAAAGGAGAAACTGGCATGAGCGTCTTTCAAACCATGGCCGGGCTGCAGCTGACACTTTTCTTTATGATTCTCCTGGGGGTATACGCCGCCAAGAGAAACATCCTCCCCGGCAGCAGCCGCAAGCATCTGTCGGAGTTGCTCATCCGCATCATACTGCCCTGCAACATCATATCCTCTTTCCATTTGGAATTGACGCAGGAGCTGCTGTCCACTGCGGGGCTGGTACTGGCCATCTCCTTTGGAACCCAGTTTTTGTATTATATCTACAGCATTGTTTTATACCATAATGTGGATTCAGCCCGGCAAAAGGTATTGCGCTATGCCACCATCTGCTCCAATGCAGGCTTTTTAGGGCTGCCTATAGTAGGCGGCGTCTATGGCGCCCAGGGGATACTATATACCTCTATCGCGCTGATTCCCCAGCGGGTCTTTATGTGGTCTGCCGGCCTTTCCCTGTTTACCAAGACAAACGGGAAAGACATCGTGCGTACACTTGCTACCCACCCGTGCATCCTGGCCGTTGTGGCAGGTTTTCTCCTCATGATTTCTCCATTTCCCATGCCGGACTTTTTCTGGAGCACCATGGATAAAGTCGGGAATTGCACAACCGCCGTTTCCATGCTCATTATCGGCGGCATTTTAGCCGAAACAAACCTGAAGCATATGATGGACGGGCCCATGATCTGGTTTTCCGCCGCTCGGCTGATATTGATTCCCCTATCCGTATTCGGTATATTGTCCTTGTTTCATACACCGGTTTTAATTACGGGTGTACTCACCTTCCTGGCCGGGATGCCTGCAGGCAGCACCACAGCTATCTTGGCCGCCCAATACGGCGGGGATGCACCCTTTGCTTCCAAGGCAATCTTCGTCACAACGCTGTTATCCCTTGTTACGCTGCCGCTGCTTTCCCTATTGCTGGCAGTATAATGACTCCCCCGCATCCAATCCCAGGAACGGATACGGGGGATTTTTCATGTATTCCCGTCAGGAGAGGCGATTATTTCGCAGCTTCAACAAACTGCATATCTACCAGTCCCTCATAGGTATACGTGCCGGTGAAGATGTCGGATTTGATGACAACATCCATATTGTTGTGGACAGCCGTAGGGGTAATGATGCCGTCCAGGCTCCACAGATTGTCTTCATAGGCCCGGTCCAAAGAGGCTTGGCGTGCCTCATCGGAAAGGGTTGAAAACTCTTTTTTCAGCACTTCCGCCGCGATGTCTTTGTTCTCCTGCACAGTCTTCAGCGCCTTGAGCATTGCGCTTACAACCTTCTGGCAGGTTTCCGGATCGTTTTCAATGGTGGATTTTTTCACACTGATGACCGAGTAGGAGTAGTCTCCAAGGTCGGGAAATTTCACAAAGGGTTCATCCCATATTCCGGCGGTTATGCCACCGGACACCTGAGGCTCCGCACCATTGCCGATATCCCCCTGGCCATGCTCGATCATGGCGTTTACAGTGGAGATGTCGGCATTTTCAATCATGGTGACATCCTTGTCCGGGTCAATTCCCAGCTTAACCAGCAGGTACCGGGTAAGCAGGTTAGGTGAACCACCGTACCGCCCGGCAACAATGATCTTGCCCGTCAAAAACGCTTTCATGTCCTCATCGCTTGTGCTTTTCGGGGCCAATCCCTTTCTGGCAAACAGGTATACGTTGGCCCTGTTGACGCAATTGACGATACCGGTGATGGGATCGGAGCTGCCTTGGTTGGCCAGGCAGATGGAGTCGATGCCGC
>JAEVYX010000026.1 GCA_023392515.1 Bacillota bacterium
GCGGCCCTTTTCGCACATGGGTAAGGGAAGACATCCTCCGCGCCACTCCGCAGCAGGCCTTGCGCCATCCCAATTGGCAGATGGGGCGCAAGATCACCATTGATTCTGCTTCCATGTTCAACAAGGCACTTGAGATTATCGAGGCCAGGTGGCTTTTTGATATGCCGGCCGAGAAAATACAGGTTGTGGTGCATCCCCAAAGCATACTCCATTCCGCTGTGGTCTTTGCGGATGGGGCGGTAATCGGACAAATGGGTACACCGGATATGCGCCTGCCAATCCTCTACGCCATGGCGTACCCGCAAAGGCTTCCTACCGGCGGCGCCCCCCTTGATCTATTTCAAGCGTCGCAGCTCACCTTTGAACAACCGGATGATACACGGTTTCCATCCCTCTCCATGGCGGGGGAATGCCTCCGGGCAGGCGGGGCTGCCTGCTGCATCTTGAACGCCGCAAACGAGGTGGCCGTGGAAGCATTCCTGGATGGGCGCATTCCCTTTGGCGGAATTTTTGATTTGGTGGCGCAAACCCTTGACCGGATGGGCCCTGGAGATGCCGGTACCCTGGAGGCGGTTTTCCAGGCGGATCAGGATGCCCGCCGGGTAGCCCGGAATGTTTTGAACTGCTTGAAAGGAGCATAGCATGACCATACTTTCCATTCTCGCCGCAATCCTGCTGCTTGGAATTTTGGTTACCATCCATGAGTTTGGACATTTTATTGCCGCCCGCTTAACGGGCATTCTGGTGCAGCAGTTTTCTGTGGGCTTTGGTCCAAAACTGGTTGGCTGGAAAAGTAAAAAGTATGAAACGGAATTTATGATCCGCGGGATTCCGCTGGGCGGCTATTGCATGTTTTATGGGGAGGATGACGCCCAAGGAAAGCATGTGGATGATCCCCGGGCTTACAACCGGCAAAGCGTATGGAAGCGCATGTTTTCGGTTCTCATGGGGCCGCTGATGAACTTTGTGCTGGCCTTTGTGGTGGCGGTATTCTTTTTCCTGTTAGGCGGCGTGTATGAAGCCGTTTCTGTTGTGGAAAATGTGGAGCCGAGCAGCCCGGCGGCGCAAGCCGGGCTCATGCCGGGGGATGTTTTGTATAACGTGCAGGGCCAGGAAACCGAACAGTCGGCGGGAGATGCGCTCATTGCCGCGGCAAGCGCCTACCGGGAGGGGGATGATCCCCTGCAAATCCAGGTGGATCGCAAGGGAGATATTCAGACACTGCTGATTAAGCCTTTTTTTGACCAGGTGGAGAACCGGTACAGAATCGGCGTATCCATCAGCCTTACCGCCGGCGATAAAACCGTTCCCGTGTCCTTCCCGGATGCGGTGCGGTATGGATACAAAAACTGCGTAAGCGCAGGCACAATCATTTTGGGCGGGCTGAAAAACCTGGTATTTAAAGGGGAAGGCCTGGAAAATTCCGCGGGCCCTGTAGGAATCGTACAGGTAATTTCCCAGCAGACAAGGGAATTTGGTTTAAGGGGCTTTTTCAATCTGCTGATTGTGTTTTCCATTAACCTGGGTTTGATTAATCTTTTGCCCATTCCGGGCCTGGATGGCAGCCGCTTTTTGTTCATGCTGGTGGAGGCTGTTCGCCGCAAGCCCATCAACCAAAGGGCTGAAGCCATGGTTCATTTTGCAGGATACGTGCTGCTGTTGGGCATCATGATTTTTTTCACCTATCAGGATGTATTAAGGCTTTTGCAATAGCGCTTCATTGGAGGAACATACATGCATCATACAAGACAGGTTCGAGTGGGCGCTCTGACATTGGGAGGAGGCGCTCCCGTTTGGGTGCAGTCCATGACCAATACGGATACCAGGGATGCGGATGCAACGCTCAAGCAGATTCGGGAACTGGCTGAGGCGGGCTGCGACATCGTGCGGGTTTCCGTGTACGACATGGACTGCGCCAAAGCGGTGCGTACCTTGGTGGACCAAAGCCCCGTGCCGTTGGTGGCAGATATTCATTTTGACCATACGCTGGCCATTCAGGCCGCGGAAAACGGTATTCACAAACTGCGCATCAATCCCGGCAATATCGGCGGGGAAGCAAATGTGGCGGAATTGGCGGATTGCGCGAAAATACATCATATCCCCATCCGCATCGGGGTAAACAGCGGCTCCATTGAAAAGGACATTTTGACGAGGGATGGCGGCGTTACCCCCCGGGGCATGGTGGACAGTGCACTGCGCCATGCCCGTATGCTGGAAAAGCAGGGGTTTGAGGACATTGTGCTTTCCCTGAAAGCCAGCGATGTGCGCATGACGGTGGCAGCTTATGAACTGGCGGCCAAGCTTTGCGATTACCCCCTTCATGTGGGGGTTACCGAGGCGGGCCTACCCGGCCGTGGAACGGTCAAGTCGGCCATCGGAATCGGTGCATTGCTGCTAAACGGGATCGGTGACACCATCCGGGTATCCCTCACCGGATCGCCCATTCCGGAGGCTCAGGCAGCCTGGGATATTTTAAAAGCGCTGGATTTGCGTCAATCCGGTGTGCAGATCATTTCCTGCCCCACCTGCGGCCGCACAGGGATCGATGTAGCTCAGATAGCGGCACGGGTGGAAACAGAGCTGAAGGACATACGCGTCCCTCTTAAAGTGGCAGTAATGGGGTGTGTGGTCAACGGCCCGGGAGAGGCTAGGGAAGCGGATGTAGGCATCGCTGGGGGGAAAAACAGCGGCGCTTTGTTTGTGAAAGACCAGCCTGTCCGCCGGGTGGAAGGAGACTTGGCAAAAATCCTGATCGACGCGGTTCGGGAAGAAGCGTCCCGGAGGGAGGAGAGGGGGTAACGGATGGAAACGGCACAAATGCTGGCTGCAGTGTATGAGGCCCTGCCCGAACTAACGGACAAGCTGTCCATAGAACGGATCTTATTTAAAAAAGCCGAAAACAAAGTTTATTTTTCTTTTTTATCCGATGTACTGGTGGCAGAAAAGGCATATCTGCGTATAGAGGGCCTGCTTAAAAAAATGTATCCAGGTACAAACCTTTCCATACGTGTAGCCAGCCCGTCTCTGGCAGATGATTTTTTAAAGCATATCGGGAATTATAAGCAAGTTTTTATTGATTTTGTCACCCGTACACACCCGGCATCGGCCTCCTGGCTGTCCGATTTGGACTGGGAAGTACAGGATGGCCGGATTGTATTGACGTTCCCCGACGAGTTCGCCCTGCGGTTTATGCAGAAGGGGGATGTGTCGGAACAGCTGAAACAGGCGGTATGGGATATATTCAGGCTCCGCGCACCGGTGGAAATGCGGGTGCGTGGGAATCAGGAGGCCCGGCTGGAAGCGCTGCGCAAAGAACGGGAACAGGAACTGGTGGCTGCCCAGAAGGCAACACAGAAGGCGCCTGAGCAAGGGGCTGTGCAGAACAAACCGGACAAACGCCCCCCGGAAACAAACGGTGAAAGAAAAGCACCGCGGCCTCAAAGCTCAGAAAAAGAATCGGGATCGGCCCAAAAACCCATTAAAGGCCGGGGTATAGCAGACCCTTCTGTGCCGATCCTGGAATTAACGGGAGATACAGGGTTGATAACCGTTCAGGGAGATGTGGCCAAGGTCGAGCAAAAGGAACTCAAGGGCGGCGAAATGCTGCTGCTTACCTTTGTATTGACCGACTATACCTCTTCGGTGCTGTGCAAGCTGTTCTTCCGCTATCGCAACAAATTCCTGCGCAAGGGGGAAGAGGAATCCGCGCCCCCCATCACCCAGGAAGAGCGGCAGGCTGTATTGGATGTGGCCGCAAAGATCAAGGTTGGCATGTGTCTGAAGGTGCGGGGAGAATGCCTTTACGATAACTTTGCCCGGGAGCCCACCATCAGCGTACGCGATATTGTTCCTATGGAAAAACAGGAGCGCCAGGATATAGCCCCCGAAAAGCGGGTAGAGCTGCACATGCACACCCAGATGAGTACGATGGATGCCACCTCTGCCGCGCCGGATTTGATTGCGCGGGCGGCCAAATGGGGTCATCCGGCGGTAGCCATCACCGACCATGGGGTGGTGCAGGCGTTTCCGTCTGCATTCTCCGCGGCAAAAAAGAATAATATCAAGCTTATACCCGGCATGGAAGCCTATTTGACCGATGAGGCGCAAATTGTAACGGATGCCGATAATCGTTCCTTTATATCCCCTATTGTGGTGCTGGACTTTGAAACCACAGGCCTGGATACGAGCCGGGAGCGGATTATTGAGGTGGGTGCGGTCAAACTGCTTGAGGGAAGCGTAGTGGATTCCTTTGGCACACTGGTGAACCCGGGCATACCCTTAAAGCCCAAGATTACCGAGATCACCGGCATTACGGATATGATGCTCCGGGATCAGCCCACAGCGGAAACTGTTTTGCCCCAACTAATGAATTTTATTGGCGATTGTGCTGTAGCCGCCCATAACGCCAGCTTTGACATGGGCATGCTGCGCAGCGAGCTCAAACGACTGGGTAAAAGCTATTCTGGCCCGCAAATTGATACATTGACCTTTGCAAGGAAGCTGTATCCCCAACTAAAAAGCCATAGGCTGTCCGCCGTATGCAAGGCTTTGGGTGTTTCCTTGAAGGATGCGCACCGCGCGGTGAACGATGCCGCCGCCACTGCCCAATGCCTGGCGCGGATGATGGAGGCGGCCCGGGAAAAAGGGGCAACCCGGCTGGACGAACTCAATAATCTCGTACAGGGCGGAGCAATTGGCGAAAGCTATCATGCGGTTTTGCTGGCTACCACCCAGAAGGGTATGGAAAACCTGAACCGGCTGGTGTCCATCAGCCACCTGCAGTATTTCCGCCGCAGGCCCCATGTGCCGCGCAAGATTCTGCAGCAGCACCGGGAAGGCTTGCTTGTTGGGTCCGGGTGCGTGGATGGGGAATTGTTCCGGGCCATTCTTCAGGGCGCACCGGAGGAAGAGCTGCGAAAAACCGCCAGGTTTTATGATTATTTGGAGATTCAGCCTGTAGGCAACAACGGCTTTTTGCTGCGGGAAGAACGGGTGCAGGGCGAGGAAGAGCTTCGGGATTATAACCGGAAAATTGTAGCCTTGGGGGAAAAGCTTGGTATTCCGGTGGTGGCTACGGGAGATGTACATTTTCTGGACCCCCAAGATGCCATTTACCGTGCGATTCTTCAGGCAGGTCTGGAGTATAAGGACTGCGATGAGCAGCCCCCGCTGTATTTAAAAACCACCCAGGAAATGCTGGAGGAATTCTCCTACCTGGGCGAGGCGAAATGCCGGGAGGTTGTAATTGAAAACCCGCAAAAAATTGCGGGCAAGGTGGAGGATATCCGCCTGTTCCCCAAGCATCCCAAGGGAGAGGATACTTTTCAGCCCTTCTGGGAGGATGCGGCGGACAATATTCAAAACATGGCCTGGGGGACTGCTAGGGAGTGGTACGGGGATGAACTGCCGGAGCTGATTCAAAAACGCCTGGAAAAGGAACTGGGGTCCATTATCGGCTATGGCTTTGCCACGCTGTACAACATCGCCCAGAAGCTGGTGAGCAAGTCCCTTTCCGACGGCTACCTGGTTGGCTCCCGTGGATCGGTAGGCTCTTCCTTCGTGGCGACCATGTGCGGCATTACCGAGGTAAACCCTCTGCCGCCCCATTACCGCTGCGCCCATTGCAGGCAAGGCTTCTTTGATGTTGAAAAAGAGCGGTACAAAGTAGGGGTCGACCTGCCGGACCGGGATTGTCCCTTGTGCGGGCGCAAGCTCATCAAGGATGGCTATGATATCCCCTTTGAAGTCTTTCTGGGTTTTAAGGGTGACAAGGTGCCCGATATCGATTTGAACTTCTCCGGCGAATATCAGTCAAAAGCCCATGCCTATGTGGAAACGCTGTTCGGCAAGGGCCATGTTTTCCGCGCAGGTACGATTTCCGCACTGGCTGAAAAGACTGCCTACGGGTACGTTTTAAAATATCTGGAAGAACGGAATATCCAGGCCGGCAATGCGGAAAAAGAGCGGCTGGTAGCCGGCTGCGTGGGAGTCAAGCGCACCACAGGCCAGCATCCCGGCGGCATGGTTGTACTGCCCAAGGAATATGAAATCTATCAGTTTACCGCCATCCAGCACCCGGCGGACGATCTGGAGAGCGGCACTGTTACCACCCATTACGACTTTAACTCCATGCATGACATTCTGGTCAAACTGGATATTCTGGGCCATGATGATCCTACCATGATCCACTTATTGGAGGAATTGACCGGCGTTCCTTATAAGGATATTCCATTGGATGACAAAGGGGTGATGTCCCTTTTCCATGGTCCGGAATCATTGGGCGTGACGGTGGAGGATATCGACTGCAACACCGGAACCCTGGGCATTCCGGAGTTTGGCACCGGCTTTGTGCGCCAGATGTTGGATGACACAAGGCCTTCCACCATGGAAGAATTGATCCGGCTGTCAGGGCTGAGCCATGGCACAGACGTTTGGCTGGGCAACGCCAAGGACCTTATTACCTCCGGAACCGCGACGCTGTCACAGTGTATCTGCACCCGTGACGATATCATGAACTATTTGATCAGCAAGGGTGTCGAAAGCAAAATGGCTTTTGACACCATGGAAAGCGTGCGTAAGGGCAGAGGGTTGAAGCCTGAAATGGAACAGGCTATGCATGATGCCAGCGTACCGGAATGGTTTGTGGACAGCTGCAAAAAGATCAAATACATGTTCCCCAAGGGCCATGCGGTGGCGTATGTAACAATGGCGCTTCGGGTTGGCTGGTATAAGGTGCACCGGCCTCTGGCCTATTATGCCGCATACTTCACCGTCCGGGGCGACGGTTTTGATGCCGCCCGGATGCTGCTTGATCCTTCGGTAATTAAAGGCATCCTGAAAAACTATCAGCAGCAGGAGCAAAAGATAACCGCCAAAGAAAAAGACGAGATTACCGCTCTGGAATTGGTGCTGGAAATGCACATGCGGGGCTTTGCCTTTTTGCCTGCGGACCTTTACAAAAGCGATACCCGCCGTTTTCTTATGGAGGATGGAAAGCTTAGAGTGCCCTTCATTTCCCTGGGCGGACTGGGGGAGGCGGCTGCGGAAGCCATCGTCCGGGAACGGACTACGCCTTTCTTGTCCATTGAGGACTTGAAGAACAGAGCGAAGCTCTCCAGCGCCGTGATCGACTTGCTGCGCACCCATGGCTGCCTGAACGGCCTTTCCGAAACCAGCCAGCTGACGCTGTTCAGCTTTCTATAAAAAAGAGACGATTGGGGGGCCTACCCCCTAATCCCCCCGCTTAAGGGATTGCTCCCTTAAGAATTCCTATCTTTTGCTGCGCTATGCGCAGCAAAAAAGGGATTCCAAAGGGCATTATGCCCTTTGGTCGGGAGTTTGGGGGCTGAAAGCCTCCATCGTCTTATAGTTTGGATATATTGGTTATAAGGCACACCGCTTGGGCGCTGATGCCTTTTTCTTCGCCCTCAAAGCCAAGTCCTTCGGTGGTGGTGGCTTTTATGCTGACGCAGTCCTCGGGTAAAGACAGGGCATTGGCTACATTCTGCCGCATTTTTAGAATGTAGGGGGCAAGCTTAGGGCGCTGGGCGGCAATGGTCACATCCACATTGGAGGGAGCATATCCCCGTTCCTGCAAAAGAGCTGCGGCGTGCCTTAGCAGGATCAATGAGGATATCCCTTTGTAGTCAGGGTTGCTGTCGGGGAAATGACGGCCTATATCCCCCAGGGCAGCGGCGCCCAGCAGGGCATCTGTCAGGGCATGAAGCGCCACATCTGCGTCGCTGTGGCCCAGCAGCCCCGTTTCGTGGGGGATTTCCACGCCGCACAGGATCAGTTTCCGGCCGGAAACCAGCCGGTGTACATCATATCCGTGCCCTATACGCATCATGCTTTCCATCCTTCCCTCCCGGCGGGCCAGTATGGCCTGTGCCGCCAGCAGGTCCTCCGGTGTGGTCAGCTTCAGGTTATCCATGCTTCCCTCCACCAACTGAACACGCACACCCAGTGCCTCCACCAGCGCGGCGTCGTCTGTGGCTTGGCAGCCTGTTTTCTCCGCCTCTGTGTGGGCCTTTTGAAGCAGGCTCTTTAAAAAGCCTTGGGGCGTCTGCACCGCCCGCAGCTTGTCCCGCTCAGGGGTGGACACCACCCGCTCCAGCCCATCCACTTCCTTTACCGTGTCCTTCAAGGGCACAGCGGCTACCCCCGTGCCATGGGCTTTCACGCTGTCTACCACCCTTAGTATGATTTCCGGAGTAACCAATGCCCGGGCGGCGTCGTGAATGAGCAGGATGCTCTCCTCCTCAGACAGCTTTTCCAACCCGTTTGTGACCGAATCCTGGCGCGTTTCTCCACCGGCAGCGAAGGCGGATACGGCTTGAAGAAGGCCGCTGCTTTTCAGCATTTCTCTGGCCTTTGGCTCTTCCTCAGGCTTTAATACCACAACCAGCCTGGCGCAAAGGCCTTGGTAAGCCCTCACACACCGGCACAGGGCAGGCTCGCCGCCTACAGGCAAAAATACCTTGTTCAGGCATGCCTGCATGCGCTGGCCGCTGCCTGCGGCCAAGAGAAGGACTTCGACTTCCATGGTGCTTCCTTTCCAACCTCAGCTTCGTTCCCGGGCAACCGTATCATCTTCCTGAACCACCCGGTACATGTCAGCCGCGCCTTCCTTGCGCACATGCTCCAGTACGGATACAATTTCATAGCGGCCATAGCGGTCACCGAAGCGAATCTCCAATAGATCCCCTTCCTTGACCTCGGCACCCGGCTTGGCTACCCGGCCATTCAAGGAAACCCGGCCTCCGGCGCAGGCCTCGTTGGCTACCGTGCGCCTTTTGATAATGCGGGATACTTTCAGGTACTTGTCTAAGCGCATGCAATATTTCTCCTATAGTGGAAAAAAGCCCGTGCGCAACCGCACGGGCACTTTTCCGAGTCGTATCTTACTCGTTGACGGTATCTTTCAGCGCCTTGCCGGCTTTGAAAACAGGGGCTTTGGAAGCATCGATTTTGATTTCCTCGCCGGTGCGGGGATTCCTTGCGGTGCGGGCAGGGCGCTCCTTCACTTCGAAAGAGCCAAAGCCAACGATCTGAACTTTTTCGCCAGCTTTAAGAGAATCGCTGATGACTTCCACCACGGCATTGATGGCCTTTTCGGCATCCTTCTTCGTCAGGCCGGTTTTGGCGACGATGGCGCTGGACAATTCTGTTTTGTTCATGAAAGTACCTCCTCGTTTTGAGCCATGAATTCCATGGCGTTTGTGCTTTTGGGTATGCCCGTTTATATTCGCTGATTTCCGCCAGTTTCCTGCCTGTTGGCTGCAACACTTGAAAGGAGCGAATACCCGAGAAAAAAGCAGGGCGCTAGGCCTTTTTTTCCAACGTTTTTCCCTCTTCCCAGTATACATCCATTTCAGATAAAGTCAAGAGTTCCAGCGCTTTTCCATCCGCAAGAATTGCCTTTTCCATGCTGGAAAAGCGGCGTATAAACTTTTCGGTAGCGCTGTTAAGCACTAATTCCCCCTGCTTGCCGCATAGCCTGACCGCATTGACGGCGGCGAAGAGCAAATCCCCCAATTCCTCTCCAGGGTCGATCCCTTCCTCCAGCGTTTCCCGAACCTCCTCGACTTCCTCCAGTACCTTTTTCAGCGCCTCCCGGGGATCATCCCAATCAAAGCCTACCTGCTTGGCTTTTTGCTGTACCTTGGCGGCCCGCATAAGCGCCGGCAGGTGATGGGGCACATCCGCCATGACGGCGGCCTGGGTGTCAAGCCCGCGCTCCTTCTTCTTGAGCTTATCCCAATTCTTCAGCACATCGTCGGAAGTTTTGCATTGATCGCTCCCGAAAATGTGGGCATGGCGGGAAATCATCTTTTGGCAGATGGCGCTGGTAATATCGTGAATATCAAACTCCCCGTGCTGCTTTGCAATTTGGGCGTGGAATACCACTTGCAAGAGCACATCGCCCAATTCATCCGCCACATGGTTCAGATCGCCCTCGTCAATGGCGGATACAGCCTCATAGGCCTCTTCCAGCAGGTATGGGCGCAGGGTTTCGTGGGTCTGTTCCCTGTCCCATGGGCAGCCTTCTGGCCCCCGCAAAATTTCCATAACACGCAAAAGGTCAAAAAAATCGTTTCGGCTGCGGTCAAGCAGCGGGGCGGCGGGCACATAAACGGCAGTGGTATGGTCGTAGGCTTTCTGTCTGTCAAGCTCAGACAGGGGAATTTCGATTGTTTTGCGCCGGGCTTCCTCTCCGCAGGGGAAAAAGATGACCTTCTGTTCCGGCGCGTACAAAGTGAGCAGCCACAATTTTACCTGCCCGGTCAGCAACCTGCTGTTTAATTCTGTGATAAGCATAGGTTCTGTGGGAAGAAGTACCGCTCCCTCGCAGGCGCAGGCAGGAACCGAACGCACTGGGCATGCCCCTGGCAATACCTGCAATGCATTCAGGCATTGCGACGTAATCGACACCCCCGGCAGAACCTCCACTTGGTCATGCGGGCTGCGGCTGCTCATCAGGGCGCGCACCGTCTCATCCCCGGCAGGATCGGCCACGCCGTACAGGACAGGTCCCGCAGCTGCGGCTTCCCATAGGGTTTGCACAGCCTTTTCATTTAATGCGCCAAAATCCTCGCAGCCATCGTATAATTCATCAAGAGTAGAAAATGGGATGCCCCGCTTTTGCAATTCGCCGGCAGTGCCATGGCGGCCGGTGCGCAATATAATGGCCCGGGCTTCTTCCATGGCCTTCAAAGTCCCCAGGGTAAGGTGCTCCGGCGCGCCCGGGCCCAAAGCTGCAACCGTGATCTTTCTCATGCTCATTCCCCCTTTGGCAGCTGCTTCCGTCTTTTGATATGGAAAGTGCTTAAATCATCGGGTGTGACCGCCTTGAACAGAACTGCTGCTCCTGCAAAAACAAGGATTGCAACCAGGATCAAAACAATGGTTGTTAAATTGCCTTCAGGCAAAATCCATTGCCCAATCACAAGGAACAAAGCCATAACAGCGGTCGCCAGACCCGGCCGTACGACGAAGTTCACAAAATCAAAACGCATGCGGCCATATTTCAGTACATAATACACATTAGGCACCATGCTGACCGTATAGCAAATCAGCGACGAGATGGGTGCACCATGAATGTTGATTTCCGGTATGCCAACGAGAATATAGTTCAAAAGAATTTTAATCGCCACGCCAAGCATGAGGGTGTACATGGGAATCCTTTGTTTTCGGAGTCCTTGCAATATGCTGCTGGTGGACTGAACCAGGGTAAACACGATAACCGTCAAGCCGCTGATAGTCAGGTATTCCGCCGCCAGGGATATCTCTTGGGAGGTAATGGTATTGGCATGCTGGTAGATCAGCACCAGAATGGGTTTAGCTAAAAGGCTCAAGCCTAGCGAGCAGGGGAGGCCAACCAAAAAGGAAAGGCGGAGGCCCAGTCCGCTTTGACGGGCAACACCCGCATAATCCTGCTTTGCGAAATAGCCGGATACGGCAGGCACCAGGCTCATGCCCAAGGCGGCGGAAAAAGCGGTTGGAACATTGATAAGGGTGATTACCACACCGGAATACAGCCCATACATGCTTGTGGCCAGGTCCTTCGTGAAGCCGATTTCCTGAAGGCGGCCGACCAGCATGGCGGAGTCTACAAAAGCAGCCAGCGGAACTATGCACGCGCCCAAGGTAATGGGGATGGCGTTTACAGCCAGCCGCTTCATCAGTGTTTTCATGGGGATAGGCGGCTGGCTTTCATCCTGGGGCAATTGTTCCATGGTCTTTTTTCTTCTAAAGTAGAGGATCATCATGTAAACTAGCGCTACACCCTCAATAATGGAGGTGCCCAGGAGTGCGCCGGCGGCTGCCTGTGCGATACCGGTTTTTGCGCCAAGCAAAGCCAAAGGCAAAGCCAATCCCACTTTGCCTACCTGCTCAATCAGCTGGGAAACCGCGGTAGGCACCATGTCCTGCTGGCCCTGCATAAAGCCCCGGAAAGTGGACATGACGCACACGATGAACAAAGAGGGCGCAATGGCGATAAAGCCAAGCCTAGTATCTGAATTCTTGATGATGTTTTCGCTTAGGAAGCCGCTTCCCGCTATCAGCGCGATGGTGGTGACCAGTCCCAAAGCCAACAGCATATACAATGCGCCCTGAAATACGCGCTTTGCGTTTCGTGGATCATCTTTTACCAGGCAATGGGCTACCATCCTGGAGATGGCGACAGGAAGCCCTGCGGAAGAAACGGTCAGCAGCAGGGAGTAGGTTGGAAAAACCAATTGATATAAGCCCAGTCCGTCATCACCGATGAGATAAGCCAAGGGCACCCGAAACAGGACGCCAACAACTTTGCTGATAATGCCGGTGATGCCCAATATGGTAAAGCCGCCAAGAATGGATTTTTGCTGACGGGTCATAACACACTTCCCTCTTCCATTTTGCGGCAAAAAAACTTCCGCAACATGCTTATTATAAGCAATCTGTTGCGGAAGTACAAGCCCAGGGCAAAGCTTACGGTATGCGGGTGTTATTGTTCCATCTGCCTTCCCACGATGCCGGCCGCTGTCTCCGCCACCTTGACTTCCGTATCTCCCATTTTCACGCCCTGCTCCTTGCTCATGAGTAGCACCGCGCCGATGGCTTCCCCGTCTGCAATGATGGGAGAAACCACCTGGGCCGTATAACCGGTCATATCCTCTTCGTTTGTAACGGCGACAATCTTGCCCCCAACAGAGCGGTTGATGGCTACCGTCTGCCGGTTGGCAATGGCTGTTTCCAGGTCGTGACTGATAGGCTTGTCACACAGTTCTTTTTTGGCTACGCCACTGGCGGCCACCACCTGATCCCGGTCTACGATGCAGGCGATATGGCCAAGGCTGCGAAAAAGAGATTCCGTATAATCTTTAGCAAAGCTGGACATCTCTCCGATAGGCGAGTATTTTTTCAAAATGACCTCGCCATCCCGGTCGGTATAGATCTCCAGGGGATCTCCCTCTCTGATTCGCAAGGTTCTCCTAATTTCTTTGGGGATGACGACGCGGCCTAATTCGTCAATCCTGCGCACGATTCCCGTTGCTCTCAATTGGTATGCCCTCCTTGTGTGAGCGGGGCTCTTGTGCCTCGCTGTGATGTTATTGTTTCCCCACGATGCCCTTTTATTCCGCTTTGACCCATGGAAACGGGCATGCCAGACTGTCAATTGCTGGGCAGATTTTTGACGAAACGGAAAGACGGGAGACATTTTTGGAAAAAGGGCAGAAAGGAGGAAGTTCGAAATTGTTTGTCGAATATGTTTCACAAGGTCAAACCAATGTCCATCTTATTAGTAAGAAGAAAGGGCGTGGTACCATTGACCCGAACCTATGACACGGAAACCGCCGGACTGCCGGATGCGTTGCCGTGCTTTTTTCATTCCATAGCGGATGAAGCAATTTGAACGTAAAGGAGCAGTTGCCATGAAGACGACAATTACCGCGAAAAATATGGTTGTGACCCCAGGTATTACGGAACGGATTATGAAAAAGACCAACCGGATGGAACGGTACCTAAAGCAGGATACGGAAATGTTTATTCGTCTGGGGAAAGAACGCTCCAGCCGCAGAATCGTGGAAATTACCGTCCCCTTTGAAGGGGTCATCCTTCGCGCGGAATCTTCCGCTGAGGATAATTTATTCCTGGCCATCGATCAAGCCTTGGCAAAATTGGAACGCCAGATTCACCGCCACCGTACCAAACTGGAAAAGCGGCTGCGGGAAGACGCGTTCAAGAATACCGAAATGGAATACATAGAAGACGAAGATGCCGCTTCTCAGGA
>JAEVYX010000053.1 GCA_023392515.1 Bacillota bacterium
GCCCTTCCTGCTTTGATGCTGTTTGCCACCGCCTGAGGCGCCGGCCCCCCGGGCACCTGACGCAATTCCACACACGCCCGTAAAGAAATGGCATCAAACACGTCTTCTTCAAAGGCAGGATGAACGGATTTCAAAGCCTGCAGGGATAAATCCAGCAGCGCCTTCTTTTCCGTCAGGCACAAGGCCACCAGCTGCCCCACCACATGGTGGGCGTCCCGGAACGGAACGCCTTTTTTCACCAGGTAATCGGCACAGTCGGTGGCATTGGCAAAGCCCCCTGCGGCGCCCTTTTCCATGGTTTCCGTTTTAAACTGCAGCGTGCGCAGCATCCCCGTAAACACGCCCAGGCACTTTACAACCGTATCCCTTGCGTCAAAAAAGGCTTCCTTGTCCTCCTGCATATCCTTGTTGTATGCAAGGGGCAGCCCCTTCATCACCGTGAGGAGCGCCATCAGATCCCCATAAACCCGGCCTGTCTTTCCCCGGATCAATTCCGCTACATCCGGGTTCTTCTTTTGGGGCATGATGCTGGACCCTGTGGCATAGCCGTCATCCATCTCCACGAACTGAAACTCATTGGTGGACCAAAGGATCAGTTCCTCACAAAAACGGCTAAGATGCATCATCAGGATGGAGGCGGAAGACAAATATTCCAATAGAAAATCCCGGTCGCTTACCCCATCCAGAGAGTTTTCCGTGATATGAGAAAAGCCCAAATCCCCTGCCACCTTCTCCCGGTTGATGGGATAGGTGGTGCCGGCCAGCGCCCCGCTGCCCAGCGGCATCCAATCAGCGCTTAAATAAGCCCCTTTAAACCTGCCCATATCCCTTGAAAACATTTGAAAATATGCCATCAGGTGATGGGCGAGGGTAATCGGCTGAGCCTTCTGCAAATGGGTATAGCCGGGCATGACAGTTTCCAGATGGCTTTGAGAAAGGGTCAGAAGCGTTTCGCAAAGGATGCGCAACAAATCAATCGTTTCCTCACAAGCGGCCTTCGCGTACATACGCACATCCAACGCCACCTGGTCGTTGCGGCTTCTGCCGGTATGCAGCCTCTTTCCCGCGTCACCGATGCGCTCAATCAGCAGCGTTTCCACATTCATGTGGATATCCTCGGCATCCACGGCAAACTGCACCTTTCCCGCCTCAATGTCAATGAGGATAGCCCGCAGCCCCGCGATGATCTTTTCGGCATCCTCTTTTGGAATGATGCCCTGCTCCCCCAGCATGGCGGCATGGGCAACCGAACCTGCAATGTCCTGCCGGTACAGCCGCTGATCAAAGGAGATGCTGGAATGAAAATCATCCACCATCCCCTCCGTGGCCTTGGAAAAACGCCCGCTCCAGAGTTTCATACTGTTTACTTCCGGGGGAACCTTTTAAAAAAGGTTTCCCCGGCCCCCTTTAAAAACTTTTCATATGATATTGCCCACGGTAAAGCCGTGGGCAAAAAAGGGATTCCCAAGGGATGAAATCCCTTGGGTAGGGTTTCAGGGGCAACGCCCCTGACGTTCCTTATTTCTTGCCCTGCTTCACCATAGCCTGAACCTTGATGGGCAGGCCCAGGAGGTTGATAAAGCCTTCGCTGTCATGGTGGTTGTACAGCTCCTTGCTGTCGCCGAAGGTGGCGATCTGCTCCAGGTAGAGGCTGTTTTCGCTTTGGATGCCGGCGGAGGTTACATTGCCCTTGTACAGCTTCAATTTCACCGTGCCGGTGACATTTTGCTGGGTGCTGTCCACAAAAGCAGACAGGGCCTCCCGCAAGGGTGTAAACCACATGCCGTCATATACAAGCTCGGCAAAGCGGACAGCCACCTGCTCCTTGTAGTGGGCGGTAGCCCTGTCCAGCGTAATGCTTTCCAACAGGCTGTGGGCGGCGTAAAGGATTGTCCCGCCGGGGGTTTCATACACGCCGCGGCTCTTCATGCCCACCAGGCGGTTTTCCACCAGATCGGCAATTCCCACCCCGTTGCGGGCGGCGATTTCATTTGCCTTTTCCAGAAGGGATACCGCTTCCAGCTTTTCGCCGTTGACAGCTGTGGGCACACCCTTTTCAAAAGCGATTTCCACATATTCAGGCTGATCGGGAGCCGTTTCCGGCGTTACCATGGTCTGCAGCAGGTCATCAGGCATTTCCATGGCCGGGTTTTCCAAAATGCCGCCTTCATGGCTTAAATGCCAGATGTTTTTATCCATGCTGTAAGGCTTTTTCTTCGTTACCGGAACAGGAATGCCCCGGGCATTGGCATAATCGATGGCATCCTCCCGGCTCTTAATGTCCCAAATCCGCCAGGGAGCTATCACTTTCATAAAGGGGTCAAAGGCTTTGATGGTCAGCTCAAACCGAACCTGATCGTTGCCCTTGCCGGTGGCACCATGGCAGATGGCGGTGCAGTTTTCCTTGTGCGCCACCTCCACCAGGCGTTTGGCAATAATCGGCCGGGCAAAGCTGGTTCCCAGGAGATACTTGCCTTCATAAACGGCGCCTGCCTTCAGGGTCGGCCAAATGAAGTCCTCCACGAACTCCTTTTTCATATCCTCTATGTAAAGCTTTTCAGCGCCGCTCTTGGCCGCTTTTTCATGCAGGGGTTCCAGTTCCTCACCCTGGCCCACATCCCCGGCCATGCAGACTACGTCACAATCGTAGTTTTCCTTCAGCCACGGGATAATGATTGATGTATCCAGCCCGCCGCTGTAGGCCAGCAGCACACGCAATTTTGCCATAATGTTTTCCTCCGCTCGTTCCGTGCCCGCAAAGGGCGTTTTCTCCCTTGCGGGATGGCACACAGTATACACCACATCGCATGAAAATGCAATATCTGTTTATAAAAATACATAAGAAAAGAAGAAATCCCTTGCTTCTTCTGTTTACATTTCCTGCAGCAGCTCATCCGTGGATTTAAGTGCTGCGAACCGTCCCCCCAGCACCCTGTTGTGGTGCGCCACGATCTGAGCGGCCTGCAAGGTATCGCTGTCAAGGGTGGTATGTCCATCCTCCGCCAGGAAAGCCTTGTATCCCATGGAAAACGCCCTTCTACAGGTAGTATCCACGCAAAACTCGGTTTGCATTCCGCAGAATATCAGGGTATGTACGTCCAGGCCCTTCAAGACAGAATCCAGTTCCGTTTTGTGAAACGCATCCCACGTAGGTTTTTCAACGCGCTTCTCATCAGGCAGGGGGGCTATTTCCGGGCAGAGTTCCCAGGTGTCCAGGCCCCTTTTATACTCTTCATCGGCTGTATGCTGGATAAAGACCACAGGCATCCCGGTTTCCCTGGCCTTTTTCAAAAGCAGCTGAATATTTGCCAGCACCTCTTGACCCCGATAGGGTGGTTGGGAATAACTGAACATCGCCACCTGCACATCAATGATCACCAAAGCGGTTTTCTCCATTGCACGCAACTCCTTCTTCCCATATTCCAGGAAGGTATTTTTCAGGCCAAGTCCGGCACCCAAAAAAGCCGTAACGGAGTCTCACCCCTTGCAGGAAAGGCATTTGTGGCGATGGACGCAGATCAAGCCCCCGCAGAGATCGCAGGTCCATTTGGCCTTTTGCCCCTTGAGAAAAGCATCCATGCCCTCCTCCCTAATCTTGCGGAGATTTTCCAGCATGCTCATCTCATATTTCGTACGGTATCTTGTATCCAGCTGTTTTAGCCTGCGACAGGGAAAACTGTCACAGGAAAAGCAAAACTCCTGATCACCTTTCTGCCTTTTTTCACAGCAGGCAATCGTGCAGCGGACACAGTAATCCGGCTTGTTCTCATCGTTGCCCAGGCATCCCTGACACCTGTTCTTCTTTCGCTGAAAGGCAAGGCAAAGGCCGCAATTCATGCCACAAGGGGCAATCAGGCGTGCGCCTTGCAATGAAATTGATTGCTCTTTTTCACAAACGGAAGCCATACAGTCCGCCTCCTGCCCCCTGTTTCTTCCAGCACAATTATATCCTGTCTCCCTTTGAAAGACAACCCATTCCCCTATAGGGCATGGCGGGTTCCAATTGACAAATGCGCACGTTCGTTCTATGATAAATCAGCGGAAGAAGCCGCAATCGGAGGAACGCATGATCATTATGGGTATCGACCCGGGTTTGGCCATTATGGGATGGGGAATTATCGAAACGGCAGGGCCGAAGCTACGGCTGATCCAATATGGAACGTTGCTTACAGAAGCGGGCACCCCCACACCCCAGAGGCTGCGAACCATTCAATTGGGGGTTAGAGACCTGATTCAATTATATAAACCTGATGAGATTGCCTTTGAAGAATTGTTCTTCGCCCGAAATGTAACGACTGCCTTTCAGGTAGGCGCCGCCCGGGGGGCAGCATTGGTCGCGGCGGCTGAATATACAGAAAATTTGTATGAATATACGCCCATGCAGATCAAGCAGGCCGTTGTCGGCTACGGCAAGGCGGACAAGAAGCAGGTGCAGCAGATGGTAAAGATGCTGCTGGGCATGGAGGAAATTCCAAAGCCTGATGACGCGGCCGACGGTTTGGCGGCAGCCATCACCCATGCTCATACATCCCATTCCAGGTATCTGTTTAAAATGAAGTAAAGCAGGAGGGTGCCATGTACGCGTATTTGGAAGGCAAGGTCGCAGAAAAAGGCCATGGGGAGCTGGTGCTGGATGTAGGCGGAGTGGGATATTCCCTGCTTTGCAGCATGACGACCCTTGCGTCCGTCCCCAGCGCAGGTGAGAACATGCGGGTTTACACCTTTCTTTCCGTACGTGAGGATGCTTTGGAGCTGTTCGGCTTTTCCTCCCGGGAGGAAAAAGCAATGTTTATGCGGCTGTGCAGCGTCAGCGGCATCGGCCCCCGAACTGCGCTGGGCGTGCTGGGCAGCATGCCGCTGAAGGATTTGCATTTGGCCATTATGACAGGCGACACAACCGCTTTAAGCCGAGCGCCCGGGGTTGGCAAAAAAACAGCGCAGCGCATCGCATTGGAATTAAAGGATCAAGTATCCCAGGATGATTTTGCAGCTTTGCCCAAAGGGCAAGTTGCCGGGTCTTTTTCACGGGGTGACGCTTTCACCGAGGCTATGCAGGCCTTGCAATCCCTGGGGTATACCCCAACGGAAGCCGGCCGGGCCCTGCAGGCTGTAAAGGATCAGTCGGACAAGGCGGATGAGCTTATCAAGCTGGCGCTTCGGTCCATGGCCGGGATGTAATGATACCCTATACGATAACGTTCTTTGTAGAAAGAGAGGCTTTCGATGGCTGAGGATCGCATGATGACAACCAGCTTTCGCCCGGAGGATGACGACCAGGAGCAGTCCCTCCGGCCCCGAACGCTGCGGGAATATGTGGGGCAAGGTGTTGTAAAGGACAGCCTGCGCATTTACATCCAGGCAGCCCTCCAGCGCCGGGACCCGCTGGATCATATCCTTTTATATGGTCCTCCCGGTTTAGGCAAAACCACCCTCGCCTGCATTATTGCCAGCGAGATGGGGCAAAACATCCGCGTCACTTCCGGCCCCGCCATCGACAGGCCGGGCGACCTGGCTTCTATCCTCACCAATTTATCGGCAGGAGATATTTTGTTCATCGACGAAATCCACCGCTTAAGCCGGGCAGTGGAGGAAGTGCTGTACCCGGCCATGGAGGACTATGCCCTGGATATCATGATCGGCAAGGGGCCCACCGCCCGGTCCATCCGCCTGGATCTGCCCAGGTTTACCCTGGTGGGGGCCACCACACGGGCCGGACAGCTTTCCGCTCCGCTGAGGGACCGGTTCGGCATCCTTTTCCGGCTGGAAATGTACAGCCCCCAGGAGTTATGCGAAATCGTGCGCCGCAGTTCCGGCATATTGAAAATCAGCGCCCAGGAGGAAGGAATTCTGGAAATCGCAAGGCGCAGCCGGGGCACACCCCGGATTGCCAACCGGATGCTTCGCCGAATCCGGGATTTTGCCCAGGTGCGGGCACAGGGCGTCATCACCCTGGATGTGGCCCGGGAAGGCCTGAATATGCTGGATGTAGACGATCTGGGCCTGGACAGGGTGGACCGGACAATGCTCACCACCATGATGGACAAATTCGGCGGCGGGCCTGTGGGGCTGGATACATTGGCGGCTACGACCGGGGAGGACCCGATTACCATAGAAGATGTGTATGAGCCTTTCCTGATGCAATTGGGTTTTCTGATGCGCACGCCCCGGGGCCGGGTTTGCACACCCTCCGCCTACCAACATCTGCACCGCACTGCGCCATCCCGGCCCGACCAGGACGAGAATCAAATGCGGCTGGATGTTTAATTTACCGAAGCTTGCATAGATAAGGATAATGTATGGAAACAACCGACTTTTTTTATGACCTCCCCCAGGAACTGATCGCCCAGACGCCCATGGAGCCCCGGGACATGAGCCGCTTAATGGTATGCCGCCGGGAAGGCGGCCCGATAGAGCACCGCCATTTCAGGGATGTTACGGAATACCTGCGCCCGGAAGACGTGCTGGTCATCAACGAAACAAAGGTTATTCCCGCAAGGCTGCTGGGTATCAAGGCGGATACCCGTGTCCCCATTGAATTTTTGCTTCTCAAGCGCCTTTCGAAGGATGATTGGGAAGCCATTGTGCGGCCCGGCCGAAGGCTGAAGCCGGGCACGCTATGCGAATTTGGAAACGGCCTTTTACGTGCCCAGGTATTGGACCAGGTAGAAGAAACCGGCGGCCGCATTGTCCGCTTTATGTATGAAGGCGTATTTGAAACCTTGTTGGACCGCCTGGGTGAAATGCCCCTGCCCCCTTATATTCACGAAAAGCTTCAAGACCAAAGCCGTTACCAGACGGTGTACGCCAGGGAGGAAGGCAGTGCAGCCGCGCCTACGGCAGGGCTCCACTTTACCCCGGAGCTATTGAAGAAAATCCGCGGGATGGGGGTTTCCGTCGTACCGATTCTGCTCCATGTGGGCTTGGGAACCTTCCGCCCGGTAAAGGCTTCCCGGGTTGAAGACCATGTAATGCATTCCGAATACTATGAGGTTCCCCCGGCAGCGGCCTGCGCCATCAACGAAGCCCGCAAGCGGGGTGGACGCTGCATATGCGTGGGCACCACCTGCGTGCGTACTTTGGAAACTGTAACGGATGAGCAGGGCATCGTCCATCCGGGAAAAGGCGAAACCGCCATATTTATTACCCCCGGCAAACCTTTCCACGCAGTGGATGCGCTCATCACCAACTTTCATTTGCCGGAAAGCACGCTTCTTATGCTGGTATCCGCTTTCATGGGCCGTGAGCAGGCGCTGTCTGCCTATGGGGAGGCTGTGCGGGAAAGATACCGTTTCTTCTCCTTTGGGGATGCAATGATGATCTTGTGAGCAAATTCAACAAGATACGCCTTATTATCTTGACAATGGCTAATAATGGTATTATGCTAAACATGTGCACGGTAGTTGCATTGAAAATACAACTGATTACGAAATAAGGAGGGTAAACGTATGAAAGCATCCCGTTTTTTGGCAGCATTGCTGGTACTGACCCTTTTACTTGTCATGACGACGCTTGGAGCATTTGCTGCGGGCAAATACAGCAGGTTTAACAATCCCGGCAAAGGACACGACTGGAGTTATAGCAACTCAAACGACAATAGCAATACGCAGCATAATTTTGAACACGGATATCAAAACCATGGGCCGGTATTGCAGTAACAGCGATTACTTGATAAGCCAAAGTATACGCCTAAGTAAAATTTCATGATACCTCGCAGGTTCCATGCTGCAAATCCAGCATGGAACCTTTTTCTTGAAATATTTCTCTTAAAGCCAAAGAGGCCACAATTTGCAGGCAAGGGCTTTCGGTGCAAGGCTCTAGTATACACAGGTAAACGCGTCAGCTGCAGCTATTCTGCAACTTGCCCGGATGTTGCTGCGATGATATAATAAATTCGTCCTTGGCAGGGGAAAGAAGCGGAACATCCCGCATCTTTCAATCAACGGAAATACTCTGACAATTCTGCAAGGGGGGAACTTCTGTGCGCAGCATGATCTTCCGGTTTTTGGCCTGTGTGGGGGCAGTTCCCCTGAGCGTATATCTTTTACCAGGTGTCACAGCGCCGGACTATACTTACGCAGCCATCGCCGGTGCAGCATTGGGGCTTATTTATTTGCTGTTGCGGCCGGTCGCCAAATTGCTGCTCGGGGTATTCAACCTTTTTACCCTAGGCCTTTTGTACGTGGCGCTGGACGCCTGGCTTGTTCAGCTTTGCAGTTGGATGATGCTGGACAAGTTTCAGGTTGACGGGTTTTTATGGGCGCTGGCCACTGCGCTGATCGTTAATGTTTCTAGGGGCGTCATCGGAAAAATGTTTCGGTAAGAAAGGCGACCCGGAAGGATAATATGGAAAACGCCTGCATGATGGAAGCCGTGGAGCTGGCCGGACAAATCATTTTGGAAAACGGCGGGGAAACATACCGGGTGGAAGACACCGTGGAACGCATGGGCCGGGCCTTCGGATGCGTGAAGGTAGAGGTTTTTGCTGTACCCAGCGGTGTTTTTGTAACCCTTCTATTTCCTGACGGCCAGGAGAAAACCGCCGTCAAGCGCATACGGCGCCGCGGAACCCACCTGCAAAAGGTTAACGAAGCCAATGAGGTCAGCCGGGCTGTGGCCGCCGGAGACTTGACGCCTTCTCAAGCGCTTGAAAAACTGCGGGAGATTGCTTGCCGGCAGGATACCAGGAGTAATGCTTGGATGCCCTGGGCGGCAGGGTTGTCCTCCGGAAGCTTTGCGATGATGTTTGGCGGCGGCTTCATGGATGGTGCAGCCGCGTTTTTGTCCGCCGCTCTGGTGCAATTGCTTATCCGATTGTTTAAAAAGTACAGCATGCATCAAATTGTTGCCAGCCTCGTGGGCGGCGGCCTATGCATGCTTTTGCCCTTATTGTTTCACCGGTTCACCGGCCTTGGCACAGTGGATTTTATGGTGGCCGGAGCCTTGATGCCCTTGGTCCCAGGCCTGGCCATGACCAATGCGGTACAGGATACCATGCGGGGAGACATGCTTTCAGGGGTTACCCATGCCGCCCAGGCGCTGCTCATTGCCGCGCTGGTAGCCGGCGGCGCAGTAGTGGCCCAGCGTGCATTTTTAATGTTGGGAGGAATCGTATGACGATGCTTTCAACCTTACTGCCCGCATTGATTACAAGTTTTGTAGCTACCCTGGGCTTTGGCGTTCTTCTGCACGCTCCCAAACGGGCGCTGTTGCATGCCGCACTTATTGGAGCGGCAGGTTATGGATGTGCCTTTGCGCTTCAGGAAGCAGGTCTTTCCGGCCAGGCCGCCTTGTTTGCGGGGGCTCTGGGCGCATCACTTCTGGCAGAATGGGCTGCCAGACGCATGAAAATGGCGGCAACGGTATTCATCACCCTGTCCATCATCCCTTTGGTTCCGGGGCTTGCTCTCTACCGGGCCATGGCTTTTATGGCCCAGGGGGCTACGGATGCCGGGCTGGAAACCGGTGTGGAAGCGATGATGCATATTTTAATGATTGCCCTGGGTGTTGGCATGGGTTCGTTTCTTTTCCGTCTTAAAAAACCGCATTCAAAGAAGTCTTGATTCTTATCCTTACATAAATTGAATAAAAGATAGCATCGAAATAATGGGCATGGTTGCATCAAACTTATTACCTATGATACAATCAGCCTATATTTTTTGTCGAAAAAAGAGGTGGCTGCCGTTGCTGTCAAAGGAATACAAGGGGATGTCCCGTGCCCGCAACGCCATGCTGACCTTGATGTCCCTTAGCAACCTTTATGCCTTTATGTACTCCATGACCGTATCCAAGTCTCTGGTATCCATGCCCATATTCGGCGGTGCGCTGTTTATGAGCGGCCGGGTATCCGCCGTACTTTTCCAAACGTTCGGCAAAGAATCCCGGAAATATCTCAGTGCGCGCAGCAGGAGGCTTGGCCGGGCTCTTTTTATATTGTTGCTCCTTTCCAACTTCTTTCTTCTGATGATTTATCCGATAACCCTGGAAAATCCAGCGGTTTGGATTCTGTTCTCCATTGTGCTGGGTATAACCATGCGGGGAATTCTGTGCAGGCGTTTGATGCGGCGGCATGTAAACGGATCCCTGTCCCGAAAAAGGTTTATGCTCTTCACACTTCTTTGCCATGGAATTCCCGCTGTAGTGGTAGCCGTATTGCTGACCTACAGTGTGGAGCAGCTGCAGGCATGGCAAATGTTCGGGGGATTTTTGCTCAGCGCCGTGCTGGAAGCGTACTCCCTTTGGAAGGAACGGGACCTGCTCGTGGACAATGAGCCCGCCCCCTCTGAGGAAACCTATCAAACCCTTGCCAAAGGACTTCGCCGGGCAAATGCTTTCACTGCCTACGAAGCCATGTATGCCATGATTCTTTCGGCACTTCAGGTAACGCTTGTGATGATGTATACCTTCATTGTTTATTCCGCCCAGGAAATATTGACAGGTATGCTGCTATCCCTGGTCTGTACCTTTGCCGCCCGGGAAATCACCGACTGGGTGCTGCGACGTACAAGCCGCCGGGATCCAGACCCTACCTACATGCTGCTGGTCGGCCTGTCCATGTGGATTTACGGCCTCATTTTGTTTTCCCAGCAGCTTGCGGGAACGCTGCGCTATGTGAGCGCATACCTTTTTCTTGGCCTTTGTTCCTGCGGCGCTACCGTATGCGTTACGAGTCTTGCGGGCATGGAGCGGGATATGCGCCGGGTCGCCCAATTTTCCGCGGGAGAGGATTTGACAGGTTACCGCCAGCTTCGCGCCGCAGGCCGGGAAACAGCCATCCTTATGGGACAGATGGCAGCCCTTGTTCTTTTGACGCTCTTATGCATATTAAACGGAAACAACCTGCCAAGGGACATGGAAAGCTTAGCAAGAAGCTTTCGGCCCGTATTGGTGGTTCCAGCGCTTTTGCTGGTGCTGGGCGCTTTGGTCAGTGTACTGCATTTTCCGCTTACCAAGCGGCAATTGAAAAAACTCCATCGCTTTTTGCAGCTGCAAAAAATAGGCCAGCCCAACGCGCCCATGCAAAAAGAATTGGAAACGGTGGTTATCCGCCGCCATCGGCGGCGCTACGGCATCAAACTGGTCATGGCCCTTTTGCGCCCCTTTTATTACCACCGCATACTTGGCCGGGAGAATGTGCCTCAAGGGGAGGACGGCCGGTTGATATTCATATGCAATCACGGAGAACTGTATGGACCGGTTGTCACCAATTTATACGTTCCGTTTTCCTTCCGGCCCTGGACCATCAGCGATATGATGGACAACCGGGAAAACGTTGCGGATTATTGCTATAAATATACCCTCAAGCGGCAGAAATGGCTGCCCGAAAAGTTGAAATGGCCCTTGGCGCGGGCGCTTGCACCGCTGAGCATCTGGGCTATGCATTCCATCGAAAGCATCCCGGTGTACCGCAACAAACCCCGGGAATTGATGACAACTTTCCGCCTGTCGGTAGAGGCCATGCAAGCGGAAGATAATCTGCTCATTTTCCCCGAAAATCCGGACGCCTCCTCCCAGGAGAAGCCCGGTTACCTTCGCCGGGGCATTGGCGAGTTTTTTACCGGGTTTGCCATGCTGGCTCCCCTGTACTACAACAAAACCGGGAAGAAGGCCATCTTCCTCCCGGTATATGCAAGCAAAGAAAAGCGGACCATTTCCTTTGGCCCGGGCATCCCCTATAATCCGGACAATGCGCCTGCAGAAGAAAAAATCCGCATTGTTGAAGCGCTTCGGGACGCCATGGTAAGTATGGGCAAAGCGCAAGGCGACTTAGATGACTAACCGCTTACCAAATCACGCCCTGCACGAGCAACATGTATAGCACCGTTCCGCTGACAATGCTGAGCATCAAATTACGCTTCCATACGTGCAATAGCACGACAAGGCCCACGCAGACAAGTTCAGGCAGGCCGTAGGGAGCCTGCGCAAAGCTGATGTTTTTCAGGCAATATACCACCAGCATTCCCATCATGGCATGGGGAAGCACCCTGCCCAGAAAATTCACAAAGGGCGGGGTTTTCGCTTTTGTAGAGAATAGCACAAAAGGCGCGGCCCTTGTAAATAGCGTGGCTAAAGCAATGAGCGCGATTGTCAAAGCGGCCTGAACCTGGGTCACGGCTCCACCCTCCCCTCTGTCAGCGGTTTTTGAAGCACCGCAAACAAAATCAGCATGAGCCCCATGGCCGGCAAAAGAAAATTGTTTGGCCCAAAGATCAAAAGGCATAAAAGGGAAACCCCTGCGCCAATCAGCGCGGGGCCATGGACTTTGAAAAACCCGAGGACTTTTCCCCGTTTGCCGGCGCCCAGCCATTGCTCCGTAAAGATTACCACAAACAACGCCGTCATGGCAAAATCAATACCTTTTGCGTCAATAGGCAGCCATTGTCCAAACAGGCTGCCCAGCATAGAGCCTGTCACCCAATAGCATTGGTTTAGCAGCGATATATAAAAAAAGGCCTGCTTTTCATTGATATCCTTGGGCAGTCTCAATCCGCACAGAAGGGAATAGGTTTCATCTGTCAAGGCAAAGATCATGTAGGGCTTTTTCCGGCCCATGTCCCGGAAAGGTTCCAGCATGGACAGGCCATAAAACAAATGCCTGGCATTGACCATCAGCGTAATGGTCACGGCGACCAAGGGTGAAAAAGCGCCTGTTAGAAGGCCTGCCGCTACAAACTGCATAGACCCGGCATAAATAGATAGGCTCATGAAAAACGACCAGAGAAGGCCGTATCCATTGCTTTGCAGCAGCATGCCAAAGGCCACGCCTAAAAACAAGTATCCTGCCATCACGGGCAGGGTGAAAGGAAAGGCGGCTTTCAGCGCCGCCTTTTTTTGCATGGTTGTCTGCTTTTTTTCCATAGTACGGACTTGCTCCTTTATCTTAGGCCTGAAGCATTTGTTGAAAAAACTGAATCCCCAGTTCCAAATTGGAAAGGGATAGCTTCTCGTTGTTTTTATGAAAGCCCTCCCCTTGAACGATAAAAGGGGAAAAGCGATAAATTTGGCTGCTTAGCTCCTCATAGCACCGTGCCTCCGTCGTCTTGGCAATCAGGCAGGGCACAGCCTTTGACTCCGAAAACAAAATATGGATGGCTGTTGCAAGGGCATCCCATGCCGCTCCCTTTGCAGGGGAAACGCTGCTGGCCTTTTCCCCGCTGTGGACGGCGATGCGAATGTCTCCGGGGCCGGCAGCACAGCGCAGGTGAGCAATCACATCTTCGACAGAATCACCCGGCAGCAGCCTGCAGTGATATGTGAACGAATTGTGCCGGGAGATCAAACCGGAAAATCCGCTTCCCTGGGCCTTTGTAAAGGTCACAGTAGTTCGAAACAGGGTTTGAGGGATTTTCCCCATATGGACCATTGCATTAATTACCGGCCAAAATAGCCTTGGATAGGCTGTCACGACTCGCTTCCAAAAGGGGAAGCGGGGCGACATTGTCCTCAGCATCCATTCTACCGGCTCACATAGATGGCAGGGCATCGGATGTCGCACCGCATGGGCGGCTGCCAGGGCCAGCTTTTCCAGGCTTGCAGGCTGCTTTGCAAGGGATGCGTCCCCGCCCTCTGAGGTGATGGACAGGCTGATGTCCGCATAGCCCTTTTCGGCAACGCCGACCAGGGCAAAATCCTCTTCCACCCAGCCGCCGCCATCCAAGATAAAGGACGGTTCCACCCCTTGGGCCTGCAATATACGGCACATCTGCCGGGCGCTGGGGCCATGGATCTGCGCATCCTGCGAAAAGGCAAACCATACATCCGTGCTGGGCCGCCACCCTGCCTTTAAAAGGCTTTCCGCTGCTTCCAGCAAAGCGACAAGATGGCCTTTCATATCCAAGGCCCCCCGGCCCCAAACATACCCATCTGCCGCAGCCCCGGCAAAAGGTGGAAAGTCCCACAGCTCTTCCGTTCCCGGCTCCACCGGCATAATATCCAAATGGCCCACGAATAATAGCGGCCTTGCTTTTTGGGCTCCGGGAAGCAGCATCAATAAAGAGCCCCCGGCCACCACCTGCACGTCCGCCTCTTCAAAGAAGACCGGATAGGCTTGCCTGAAAACCTCATGCAGCTGCAGAAAAGGCGTCAATGCCTGGCTGTCCGGCTCCTGCTTTGCTTCGGTTCGCTGGGCCAGCGCCAAGGCCAAAGTCTGTGCCGCGTGAGCGCCGTCTACCCGAGGTGTCCATCTGCCCATACCAGCACCTTCTCCCTCAACCTCTTAATCAGCCTTCCCGGCATCTTGTATGTTTCGCCGCCGGGAAAAAAACTCCTGTTTTCAGCAAAATATTTCACGTGCTTGCTATTTTATGAAAAAAGGAACTGGTATCCGATGTGGAAATCTGGTATAATAATCACCAATGTGGCCGGCGATGCTGACCACAGTGAATTATCTGTAATCTTTTCTGTTTCATCACACAGCTAGGAGCGAAACAAGACCATGAAGAAAATCGGTGTATTAACCAGCGGTGGAGATAGCCCTGGAATGAATGCGGCTGTTGTCTCCATATCCCGCAGTGCTGCTATGTACGGAATTCCGCTTATCGGCATCAAGCGCGGGTACAACGGCCTTTTGCGTAAAAGTGAACGGATCGAAGACGACCTTATGGAAATGCAGTTGGATACCGTGCTGGATATTGCAGATTTGCCCGGCACTTATTTGCGTACCGCCCGCTGCAAGGAATTTTTGGATCCCGCCGTGCGGGAACGGGCAGCCCAGTTTTTGAGGGATATGGAAATCGGAGGCCTTGTGATCATAGGCGGGGACGGCAGCTTCCAGGGTGCAATGCGCCTTTGCGAGCTGGGCATTCCCTGTATCGGCATCCCGGGCACGATCGACAACGATCTTCCCTATACCGAAATGACGCTGGGCTTTGATACCGCCGTCAACGTATGCATAGACGCCATACGCTCCATTCGTGCTACTTCCCGCAGCCATGACCGGCCTGCGGTGGTAGAGGTAATGGGGCGCCATTGCGGGGATATCGCCTTGAATGCCGCCGTATCCACCGGCTCTGAAATCGTAGTGGTACCCGAAGTCTCCTGGAGCGTGGACAGTGTGGCCATGCGGCTTAATCAGCTGATTGCCCAGGGGAACACCCGTGCTACCGTCGTTGTGGCGGAGGGCTGCTGGGAATCCATGCGTCCCTTTGATTATTGCGGCTTCCTGCGCAAGAACGGCAAAGAGTGCTACCCCGGTCAGCCTATGAACGCCGCTATCTTTGCGTCCGTACTCAAATACAAATGCGGAAAGGCCGAAGCCCGGGCCACTGTTTTGGGCTATACCCAGCGGGGTGCCAGCCCAACCTTCCGTGACAGCACCTTTGCATTCGAATCGGGCAACTTGGCGGTACAGCTATTGCGGGACGGCATCAGCAATCAGGTGGTTGGCATCCGCAAAGGTAAAGTATTCTCCATGCCCATTGAACGGGCCCTCAAGTGCAAGCGCCACTTCAACAAAAAGTTATATACGCTGGTCAATCAGCTTTAATTTCCCCCCTTTTCAGTACGAAAAGTTAAAAATTTGCGGGCGTTGGTGCCCGCATGTAAGACCCGTTACGAAAAGGCTACCAATGGTCAAGGGAGGATTTCACCATGGGAGGGCTACTTCAGGAGTTGTTTTCCGGGGTTATTTATCTGTTTACAGCAGACGGGTGGAAAACACTTGTTATGTTTCTCATTGCCGGCGTTTTAATCTATCTGGCCATCCGCAAGGACTATGAACCTGCGCTGTTGCTGCCCATTGGTTTTGGCGCCATTTTGGCAAACCTTCCCCCGGTGTTGGAGACTATGATGCCCTCCGCCCTGGGAACGGCTGCGGAACCCGGGTTTTTGCAGGTACTGTTTAATGCGGGCATCGCCAACGAACTATTCCCCATCCTGATTTTTATCGCCGTAGGCGCCATGATCGATTTTTCCCCTCTGATGAAGGACCCCTCCATGATTTTCTTTGGAGCGGCTGCCCAGTTCGGCATTTTCGCCACCTTCCTCCTTTCTTTGGTGCTGATTCCCATTGTGCTTCCTGGTATCGCCGGTGATCAGAATATGATTTTAAAGTTAGCCTCTGCCATCGGTATTATTGGGGCCGCCGACGGCCCAACCACGTTATATGTGGCTAACCATTTCAAGCTGGCACAATTCATGGCACCCATCTCCGTGGCCGCCTACAGCTATATGTCCTTGGTGCCGGTGATTCAGCCCCCGGTAATCCGGTTGCTGACAACAAAAAAAGAACGTACCATTCGCATGGAGTATAAGGAAGAACGCGCTCCCCGTACAGCACTGATTCTGTTCCCCATCGTGGTGACGGTTGTGGCGGGCGTCATCGTACCCATGAGCGCGCCTTTGGTTGGTTCCCTTATGTTCGGCAATCTGTTGCGTGAATGCGGCGTATTGGAACGGCTTAGCAAAACCGCACAAAACGAATTGGCCAACCTGGTCACGATCCTCCTTGGTCTCACCATCGGTTCCACCATGGTTGCGCAAAACTTCCTTCGTTGGGATACGCTGCTTATCATGACCCTCGGGCTGTTTGCTTTTGTATTCGACACGGCCGGCGGCGTACTGTTTGCCAAATTCATTAATTTGTTCCGCAAGAACAAAATCAACCCCATGATCGGAGCGGCCGGTATCTCCGCCTTCCCCATGAGCGCCCGGGTGATACAAAAAATGGCTAAAGAAGACGACCCTTACAACTTTGTTCTGATGCAGGCCATCAGTGCCAATGTGGCCGGACAGTTAGGTTCCATCGTAGCCGGGGGCATGGTCATCACCCTGGTAACCATGCTTATCGGCGGCTGATATTTTAGAAAGAAGGTTTGCATATGCTGTTTCAATGGCTGTTTCCCAGTGCCGCTGCAGAAAGTGCTGCGCTAGTTACGCCAAGCCCAGCTGCATCAGCCTTTACCACCATGACACTGATGGAAAAGGGCCTTTTAACTACGGTGCTGGGTCTGGCAGGTGTTTTTCTGGTTTTGTGTCTTTTCTTTTTCACCATCAAGGCCATGCAAAAGATCAAAGAATAGATCGATATGATCATAAGGCCCTGCTTGCCATTGGCAAGCAGGGCCTTTTCAATGTGTGCTACAATCTGATGTTAGGTGATACTATTCCACAGGCAATTTTTCTGCCGGTGTCTCCTGCGGGCTGCGTTGTAAAGTCATCCCGCTCTAAATGGATCACTACTGCCCGGCCAAGCGCATCTTGGACAGAAAACCGGTCCGTTACAAAGGCCAGGTAAGCAGAGCCGCTGCCGGTAGCCAGAAGGGGCGGGAAATCGCCCGCGTGGCGCGGATGGGGCTGATCGGTAGGGTTATAATGCCCTTCTGTGTTGGGGAAATAGTCTGTCGGTCCGGCACCCTCGCTGCTGCAGGTGCCCCAGTGAAGGTGAAACCCGAAAAAGTCCGTGTCCGTCTCGGGCAATCCGGTGATTTCAGCTTCCACAAACACGCCTGTCTCAAGCTGCGTAAAGCGGACGATCCCCCGGATTTCAGGGTATTCAGGGCTGCCCAGCATGTTGGCATACGCATTTGGGGTGATGGACATATATCGCAATACGTTGCCGTTGTATCCGTCACAAGGTCTTCCCATCTAGTCTCATCTCCGAATATTTGCAATAAGCACAGGCATACCGCTCATCATTTTTCAGAAAGCCTGCACTGCATTGTATGAACGGCGGACAGGAGCCGTGTGTTCGCAGGAACTTGAACCATGTGATGATGAATAGCATCATCCAAAATGACATCCTGGGCTGCTGCTCTTTACAAGCGGATGGTTTTGTCGTATAACTAGATTGACCGGCGCATGACGCCGACTTCAGATGCATACCATACGGAGGAAGCAACTTTGTATCAAGAAATTGATTGGTTGGAAAACCGGGCGCAACTCAAGCGCCGCCTGCTCTTTCTGTGCTTGCCCGCCGTGCCGTTACTATTGGGCATCATCCTCTCCTTCATCGCACGTATAGAATGGCTGACGGTGTTATTAACCATTTTGTTCGGCGCTATTCTGATCTTTGGCTATGGCTTGTTCCTTAGCCCTGTCGTGAGCTACGGCAAGCATATCAGGAACATGCTGGAGGGACGCAAGCGGGAAACCGTAGGGATTTTGACCGCTGTGGACAGCACCCCCTGCTGGCGTGAAGGGGTGTCCTATTACTCTTTCACCGTGAACGTGGGGGAAAAAACGGAAGAAGCCGATGATCGGCTGTTCTATTTCGACGTGCAAAAGGGTGTGCCTCCCTTTGAGATCGGAACGCGGTTACGCGTGATTTCCCATGACAAAGCGGTGGCCGATATGGTCCAGGTAACTGATGCCGGACTCGAAGAGCGCCCTTAAAAGGAGATTTTATCCATGAACGAAGAGACCCTCGTCATGGTTTGCGTTACAGGGCAGAAAAACTGCGACCGGCTGATTCAAATGGGCCAACAGATTGCCAAGCCCCTGGCGGCGGCGCTGAAGGTGGTCCATGTCGCCCATGCCGATGCACCGCTTCTTGGCAACCCCGCCCAAGGGGAGGCGCTTAATTACCTGTACGGCTTATCCTGCGAAGCGGGTGCTGAGATGATTGTCCTGCGGGCGGCGGATCCCCTGGAGAGGCTGATACAGTATGCCACTGAACAGCATGCCGCCCATATCGTATTGGGAGCCAGCCAGCCGTCAAGCAATACAGGCCGGGATGTCGCCTCCGTCCTAACTGCCCGTTTACCCCAATCAAAGATACATGTGGTGTACGCATAGTCATCAGGCCTGATTTTTTCGTAAATTGTGGTGTAAAATCGCCCATTTCTCCCGCATTTCCGAGAGATTGTGGCTATTTTTTATACTAATTTGTGCATGGAAGAATTTTCTATCCATGGTCGTTTTATGGATAGGAAATGTGTGCATGCAAAGAAAAGGGAGGATTTTATGAGAAAGATTCTTTTGCTGGTAACCATCTGTGCGTTGTTGATTGTCAGCATTCCTGCGTTAGCCGCAACCGGGGATGCCGTTTTGTTCCCGCCGGATGCAAATAACAGCTATAACAACTCGGCCGAATCCATTGCCGCAGTGGATGATACGCTTTACCTGCTAAGCTATAACGGTTTGTACCAGTGGCATGTGGGTGAGGCAGAGCCTTCCCTTGTGTCAGACAAGGTCTCTACAGGACAAGCCGGAACTTCCTGGGAGGATATGAGTTCGGAAGAGCAGGCTATCTTTGAAAACACTGTAAATATGCTCTTTGGAGGCGAAAAGCTGTATGGCCTGAATATGGTCAAGGGCTCCCTTTTGGCCATGGACATCGCGGACGGCCAAGTTGCCTTTACAGAGAAAGCTGTGCTGGACTGGACAGATATGTACATCAAGGAGGCCGACTATTCCTATCCCCGTTCCATATATGGCTCGGTTTTAACGGATACCGCTTTGTATCTGCTGATGGAAAACCCGAGCAATTATAATAACTACGATCTTTACGCCTTCGATCTTGCTACCGGCAGCCGCAAGACAATTACCGCTCCGGATGTACATAGCATCACGCCATATAAGGACGGCTCCCTTCTTTGCAACGTTTTCAACTGGGAGACCATGTATACCGCGGATGGCAAAATGCTGCCTCCCTCCCTTTCCATACTGAACCCCACAACAGGCGAAATGGTAAAGCTGATGGACGCTCCTGCCCAGCAGGTGGGTGGCATTGTCTATGATGCCGCCAGCGATACCATCTATGCCCTGGGCGCCGGGGAGCTGTTTTACAGCAAAGCCGGCGCTGCGTTTGAAACAGCGGCCTATATGCCCTGCGATTATCCTCAGGACAGGATGCCCGCCGCTATCTTGCCCGGCGGATACTATGCAGCCATTCCCAACTACGCCTCCGTGTACGTGCGCAATACCGACCCTGCGCAAAGGCCCACCCGGGTTCTGCGCATTGCGGGAGGCTATGCCGATGAGGTTACCAACGCCTTCATGGCAGCTCATCCGGATATTCCGGTAATTTTTACCCAGGATTACTACGGCACCGCCGAGGCTGTTTCTCAAAACATGATCTCCGGTTCAAAGAGTGCGGATTTGTTTCTTTTAGGTTTAAGCTACGGCGGTTTTCCTGACCTTCGCCAAAAGGGATATACGGCGGACCTGTCTCAAAGCGCTATATTGACGCAGGCCGTTCAGGATATGTATCCCCAGTTTATTTCCGGCCTGTTCAAGGACGGCAAGCTTGTCGCGTTTCCCCAATCCATATACATGAACACCACCTCCTATGCCCCTAAAGTGCTTGAAAAGCTTGGCTTGCAGGAGCCGCCCAAAACACTGTCCGAAATGATCGACCTGTATGTAACCTGGGTTGAGGAATATGCCGAGAAGCATCCCGATTTGCAGCTCATGCAGAATGTATGGGATATTCGTCAGCAGCTCCTGTCCGATATCTTCACGCAATATGTGACCTATTATCAAAAAACCGGCGAGACGTTGAAATTTGATACGCCTGTATTCCATGAGCTTCTCAAAAAGCTGGACGAGGCCATGCCCATCCTGAAAGAGTTGAATCCGGAAGACGAAGACAGCATGAACGCCCGCACATATATCATGAATGGCGGACAGGATAACGAGCCTACAGCGCTGTTCAACAGCTACTTCGACCTGAACCCCGGAAGCTATTCCTATCAAAATTTCGAAGGATATGAACCGTTGTACCTTTCTGTAGCAGAGGGAATGGAACCCGTCGTTTCTGCCCAGATGCAGATCTTTGTAATGAACCCCAACTCCGCCAATCAGGATTTGGCCCTACAGTACCTGGAGTTCTTCGCGCAGAACATGCCCCGTGCCCTCTCGATTACCTTGAGGCCGGAAGACAATACCCCTGTGGAAGACCCCTACTATCAGAAAAACATGGAGAACATGCAAAAGTATTTGGACGAAATGAAGGAACAATTGAAAACAGCCGCTCCCGAAAATGTAAAAGATCTTGAAAGTTCCATTCAAAGCTATGAAGAGAACATGAAATGGAATGAAAAATATCGCTGGTCCGTTTCAGAAGAGGGCATCACCCAATACCGTGCCGCCGTACCGTATATCAGCATCATGGGTGAAAACATTACACTGCTTGCCGGATCTGAAGAAAGCACCACGCTGTTAAGACGGTACATGGAAGGGCAGATTAACAGCCAGCAGTTTATCAAAGAGTTTGACCGGATCATCCGCATGATTCAAATGGAAAACGGGCAATAAGAAATAACAGGGAGGTCTTCCTATCAAAAAAGAAGACCTCCCATTTTTTATACGCTATCATGAACAGCTGTCGCTTGATTATTTCATATTGATCCCCGGATAAAAGCAGGTAGTCCGAATAAATTTGGCTCCAAGGCTGCGGGCCATGGCACATTGGGCGGCGCTTCGGCGCAATACCACCGCCTCGATCTGGCTCACGCCTTCATCCCGCAATAGTGCCAATCCGCGCTGCAGCAGCGCCTTGCCAAGGCCCATGCGCCGATAGGGCGTTTTGATATACAGCCCTGCCAGCATGGCCCGATCCCCGGTCCCCGAAAGAAGCACCTCTCCCGCCACCTCTTCGCCCCGGTAGATGGTAAGTGCCACAAAGTGGGGCCGCTGCATGCACTCGCTCAGAAACATCATGTCGGCAGGGGCGATGCGGTTTCGATTCATCCTGTATAAGAAAGCTTGCTGCTCATATTCGTTGCGAAGCGGTACATGTGCCACACTGCAGCCCATTGGGAGCTTTCCGGCCCCCTCGGGCACCGAAAAGCGCACCAGGTCCTCCGCATCATCCAACACAAAGCCGTTCCCAAGGAAAAAATCCATTCCCTTGGCGTCGTTCACCGCCAATTGTGTATACATCCGTGCGGGGAGATAGGGCGTCTGGGCCTTTAATTGGCAAGCGCGGGCAAACAACGCACCAAAGAGCATATATTGGCAGGAGGGCGGCGCATCCATCTGCATATACAGGTGAATCGGCCGCTCAGGAAACATATCCGGCTGATAAAACGGAATGACAAGGCCTGTGCCTTGCTGGATGTCCATATCATCCGCCACGAAAAACGTATTTTCCGCGGGCAGCCCCTGGTATGCTGTTTGGGGATGATATACGCGCATGGCGTCCATCCTTTCCGAATTTCCATCATTGGATTGCGCCCTGGGCGCAGTACGGTTTATTGTACCCCAGGTTTCCTAAATCTGCAAGCATAAATCAAACTTGATGAAAGTGTGTATCCGTCAAAAACGGAATTTCCTTTTTACTTTCGCCGGGGAGTATGCTAAAATGATATGAATGCGCGAAAGAATGTGCGCATTCGCAATTTCCTTAAGAGGAGTTTTGGATGATGCCCACCACCGTAGGCGTAGTATCCCTTGGCTGCACGAAAAACCGGGTAGATTCGGAGCAGATGCTGGGTATCCTGCGTCAAAAAGGATACGAGATTGTAAATGATGCCAAAGAGGCCCAAATTATCATTGTCAATACCTGCGGCTTTATCGGCCCTGCAAAAGAGGAATCCGTTGACACGATTTTGGAAATGGCACAATATAAAAAAACCGGTGCCTGCCGGCTCTTGGTCGTAACCGGATGCCTGGCCCAGCGGTATTCTGATACTTTGCTTTCAGAAATGCCGGAGATTGATACAATTTTAGGAGTCAACCAGTATGGACGGCTGATCTCAGCTATTGAGGCCGCGCAGGGGGGCAGCCGGGCTGCCTATTGTGCGCCGTCGGAAGATTTTTTTGAATCGAACCGGGTTTTGACAACCCCGTCTTATACAGCTTATACCCGCATTGGGGATGGGTGCAGCAACCACTGTGCCTTTTGTGCGATTCCCTTGATTCGGGGCGGATACCGTTCCCGGCCGATGGACAGCATTTTACAGGAGGTGCAAAGCCTTGCAAAGCAGGGCGTGAAAGAGCACATCCTTGTAGCGCAGGATACAACCCGCTACGGCACAGACTGGCAAAAGGAATCTCTTCTGCCCGAGCTTATGCAAAAGGCCGCGCAAGTGGAAGGTGTGGATTGGCTCCGGGTTTTGTATTGCTATCCGGACGAGGCGGATATCCGCCTTCTGGACGTTATGGCGCAAACCCCCAACATCTGCAAATACCTCGACCTGCCCATCCAGCATATTGACGACCTGCTCCTAAAGCGCATGAACCGGCGGGGCAACCCCAAAAAAATACGGTTTTTGCTCTCCGCCGCCCGGGAGCGGGGGTTCGCCTTGCGCACTTCCATTATCGTTGGCTTCCCCGGCGAAACGGAAGATCAATTCCGGCGCCTGATGGCTTTTGTGGAAGAGCAGCAGTTCGACCGTCTTGGCGCTTTTGCCTATTCTCAGGAGGAAGGCACGCCCGCAGCGCTTATGCCCGATCAACTGGCTGATGAAATCAAGGCCGAGCGGCTGGATAAGCTGATGAAGCTGCAGTCTGATATTTCTCTTGCCCGCAACCGCCTGCGTGTGGGAGCATCGTATCGGGTGCTGGTTACCGGACAGGCAGGGGATGGCCGCTATTTGGGCCGCTCCGAATGGGAAGCTCCGGAGATAGACGGGGATATTCTCTTTACCGCCCAAGCTCCGGTGCAGATTGGAACCTTTGTGCCTGTACGCATTACCCAGGCAAAGACCTATGATTTGATGGGAGCAATGCAATGAACCTGCCCAACCGGTTATCCCTTTTGCGCATATGCCTTGTGCCTGTGTGCGTCGGGCTTATGTATCTGAATCACCCCATTGGCCGGATACTGGCCCTTGTGGTATTCCTGATCGCCGCCTTTACCGATTTTCTGGACGGACATATCGCAAGGTCCCAGAACTTGGTTACAGATTTTGGAAAGTTTATGGATCCGGTGGCGGACAAGCTTCTGGTTCTTAGCATGATGGTCATGCTGAGCGCCCAGGGAAGTCTTCCCGCTTGGATGGTCGTTTTGGTGCTGGCCCGTGATTTATGTGTTGACGGCCTCCGCTTGGTAGCCGGGCGGCAAGGGCGGGTCATCGCCGCGGGCAAGCTTGGCAAAATCAAAACCGTTATGCAAATGGTTACCATCTCGGTCACTTTATTAAACAACTGGCCTTTTGGCCATTTCCCCATGCAAACGATTATGATCTGGCTCACGGTCGCCTTAACCCTCTGGTCGGGCATAGATTATTTCATCAAAAACAAGGCGGTCCTTTTCCCTGACAAGGAGGCGCAGCCATGATCGCAGAAATCCTCTGCATCGGCACGGAGCTGCTCATGGGGCAGATTCTAAATACCAATGCACAATTTTTAAGCCGCAGGCTGAGCGAACTGGGCATCAGCTGTTACCACCAAACCACCGTTGGCGATAATGCCGAACGGCTTTCCGTTGCTTTAAAGACTGCTCTGAGCAGGGCTGATGTGGTCATTACCACAGGAGGCCTGGGCCCCACGGTAGATGATATAACAAAAAGGGTCACGGCCCAGGTGGTAGGCAAGCCCCTGGTTTTGCGCCCCGAAGCGGAGGGTATGGTACGGTCCAGGTTTCAGGCCATGTGCAGGCCTATGGCGAACAACAACCTGTCCCAGGCCATGTTCACACCCGATACCATTCTTTTGGACAATCCAAACGGTACTGCGCCAGGCGCGCTGGTACCTGCGGGAGAAGAACGGGTGGTTTTTCATTTGCCCGGCCCGCCGGTAGAAATGGCGCCCATGTTCGACACCCATGTAGCTCCCTGGCTTTCCCGCCGTTCGGGCTTAAGCTTCGTCAGCCGGTATATCCGTATCTTTGGCATGGGCGAGAGCGATGTGGATGCCAGGCTTCATGACCTGGAAATGGAGAGTAACCCCACCCTGTCCCCCTACTGCTCCCTGGGAGAGGTTCAGTTAAGAGCCACCGCCTCGGCCCCCACAAGGGAGGAGGCCTTGGCATTATTGGCACCTAGAATCGCAGAGGTACAGGCGAGGCTGGGGGATGTAATCTACGCCATCGATGAAGATAACCGGGGCTCTTTGGCCGAAGCCGCCATGAAAACGCTTAGGGAAAAGGGCTGGACGGCCTGCGTGGCGGAGAGCCTGACCGGCGGCATGATCTGTCAATCCCTGGTTTCGATACCCGGCGCATCCAAGGTACTTCTGGGAGGCTTTGTCACCTATACGGATGCCATGAAAACAGCCATGCTGGGCGTTCCGGAATCGCTGCTCTTAGCCCACGGCGCAGTAAGCGAGGCCTGTGCCCGTGCCATGGCCCAGGGTGCACTGAAAGCGTCTGGCGCCGATGTGGCCCTCGCGGCCACAGGTCTGGCCGGCCCTGATGGCGGCACAGAAGCAACCCCTGTCGGTACGGTGTATCTTGCAATCGCCACCGCGGAAGGCGTTCTTTGTACCCATCACAAGTTTATGGGCGACCGCCACCGTATCCGTACCCTTTCCACCCTTCACGGGCTCAATGCCCTGCGCCTTGCCGCACGGGCCTGATAATAAACATATCCATCCGAAATACTGTTAGAAAGGCAGGAGGCTTGCATAAGGGCAAGCGTACATATGGCAAAAAAAGATACGGCAGCAAAAAAGGAAACGGCCCCTACGTCCGCCTTGCAGGAGGAAAAGCTGCGGGCATTGGAATCGGCGCTAAGCTCCCTTGATAAGCAATTCGGCAAGGGAGCCGTCATGAAGCTGGGCGATACCGCCCGCAGCACCGGCATCTCGGTAATCCCCACGGGCTGTCTGGAACTGGATCTTGCCTTGGGAGTAGGCGGCATACCCAGGGGGCGGGTGGTGGAGGTTTTCGGCCCTGAATCCTCCGGTAAAACCACAGTGGCGCTTCATGTGGTGGCCGAAGCCCAGCGGTTGGGCGGCCTTGCCGCCTTTGTGGACGCGGAACACGCCCTGGATCCAGCCTACGCAAAAAAGCTAGGGGTCAATATTGATGAACTGTATGTATCACAGCCCGATACCGGAGAACAAGCCCTGGAAATTGCCGAGGCGCTGGTTCGCTCCGGGGCAATCGACATCGTTGTCATCGACTCGGTGGCAGCACTGGTACCCAAAGCGGAAATCGATGGTGAGATGGGCGACAGCTTTGTGGGGCTGCAGGCCCGGCTTATGAGCCAGGCTCTGCGCAAACTGACGGGAATCATCTCCAAAACAAACGCGGTGGCAATATTCATCAATCAGCTTCGCGAAAAAGTAGGCGTTATGTACGGAAGCCCCGAAACAACGCCTGGCGGCCGGGCACTAAAGTTTTATGCCAGCGTACGTCTGGATGTACGCCGGGGTGAGCAGCTCAAGATCGGCACAGAAGTCGTAGGCAACCGAACCCGGGTCAAGGTCGTGAAAAACAAGGTAGCTCCGCCCTTCCGCACCTGCGAGTTTGATATCCTTTACGGTCAGGGCATCAGCAAGGAAGGAACCATTTTGGACATGGCTGTCGCCCGGGATTTGATTCACAAAAGCGGAGCCTGGTTCAGCTATAACGACCAGCGCATCGGCCAGGGCCGGGAGAATACCCGCGCATACTTAAAGGAAAATCCGGATATAGCCAAGGAGATCGAAGAAATCATCCGCAAGGAAATGCTGTCCGCCCCTGCTGCCCCAGTGGTGGCTGATGCTGCTGCGCAAGAGGATGACGATGAAGGGCTTCTCCTCCCGGAAGACGAATAATCACAGGCATCATTGCTTTATAACATGCATTCAAGGCATCAATTGAAATCGGCCCCGCGCCACAATGTGGCATGGGGCCGATTTTATTAGCTTATATCATCCTTTGATTATTCTCAATAGCTTACATCCGCCGCCAATATATAGGCTACGGCAGCATCATAGGGAATCACGCACCAATCCCCCTCCGTGCCCAATATGGATACCGGTGTGCCTGCCGCCAGGGTTTTTACCGTTGTCCAATTGGTCCCAGGGCCTGTTCGCAATTTTGTCTTGTTGGCCACTGTCGCTTGCGTCGGAACAGCGCTTAACCACTGTTCCAAATCCTCATCGAACCATACGTCTGCTGACTTTGGAACAAAAGCGGCTGCCTCCCGCAGGTTCACCACCCAGTATTTCTCCAATTGTTCGATGACCGTCAGACGGGTATATTTGTCCAGCGATCCCACCTTCTTGCTGCCGGAGGGCGGATAGGCATAGGCCGCCACATTGCTTTTCCGAAGCGTAATGTGTACAGGGTTTTCCACAATATAGTCAGACGAAAGCCACCCTTGAATTTCACCCGTTTGTGCACCGGTGTAGGACACAAACAGCCAATCGTCATATCGATCCAGAATATTGAATGTTTCTCCGTTGTTCAGGCTTCGGATCAGTTTGGAGCCTGTGGAATGATTTTCCCGAAGGCTCACCTTCTGGCTGATGACCTCGCCCCACCCATAGGGTGATTCTGCCAGCGCACACACCGTGCCCAGAAAAATACAGGCAGTCAATACCACGATCCATAACCAGGCTTTCCCTTTCATAAAATAACCACCCTTCCTGATCATTGCCAAGATATTTGCTGGCCAGGAATTTTTATCCTTCACCTATCCTACGGTTTAGAAGGAATATTTCATGCACTATCTGGTAAAAATCCTAAGGGCTATTTTCGGCGGAGGTTTCTGATTCTCCTTTTCTTTGTTACTTTTCACCGAAGAATCCTCCGTTCGCCCCTTTGAATATCATCAGATTGATGATTTTTGTTGACATATGACCTTAAAACGGCTAAAATACATATGATCGGCTGAAAAGACGGTTTTCTGTGTCACACACGGAAAGCCATTGTGCTGTTTTTCGTATAAAAGGTGCCCTTTGAATTCTTCTCCGTTGCGGGGCAAAATGTCCGGCCCCGAATGCGGTTTGTGTGGAAAAGCAGGCGGTTTAGGGAATAATTTCCTCCCTTGGGCGAAAGTTTTCTCGCTTTCTTTTGAAGGCATCGCCTGCAATTTGCATAACAATAAAATGGCGAATGCCTATTTGCATTCCTGTTTATGCCAGTTTGCATCCTCCATGGGGCTTTGTGCCCCGATGCATTCCTGCGTGCAAATTTACCAGCAAACGGATGAACCCATGGCACTCGAAAAATCAGCTTTAGCCGTACAGGAATTTCCTGTGCGGCTTTTGTCGTTCATCTCACTATTATGAAAATGATATTTTACAGGAAGGGGGAGAAAGACCATGGAAGCGCTTTGGATCATCCTTGCCGCCGTCCTTTCCGCAGCCGCCGGCCTTTTCGCCGGCTATAGCTATCGAAAAAGTGCAGCGGAAAAGAAAATCGGACGTACGGAAGAATATGCCAAAAATCTGCTGGAAGATGCAATGCGGAAAGCAGATGAGAAGAAAAAGGAAACCATCCTGGAGGCCAAGGAGGAAGTGCTCAAGCTCAAGACCGAGCTGGACCGGGAAAGCCGGGACCGCAGATCAGAGCTGCAACGCTCCGAGCGCCGCATGATCCAGCGGGAAGAACTACTGGATAAGAAAATGGATAACCTGGAGGCCCGTGAAGAAGGGCTTAACAAAAAGCAAGCGCAAATTCAAAAAATTCAAGAAGAGGCGGAGGAATATCATAACCGCCAATTTTCAGAATTAGAGCGGATCGCAGGCATGACCCAGGACGAAGCCCGGCAAATGCTTACCGACCGCATCCAAAAAGAAGCCTTTCACGATGCCGCCGCAATGGTGCGTGACATTGAAAGCCGCGCAAAAGAAGAGGGCGAAAAGAAGGCCCGGAACATTATTGCCCTGGCCATTCAAAAATGCGCTGCGGACCATGTGGCAGAATCCACTGTATCCGTTATCGCACTGCCTAACGACGACATGAAAGGCCGCATCATCGGCCGTGAGGGCCGGAACATTCGTGCCCTGGAAACCGCTACAGGCGTTGATTTGATTATCGATGACACTCCCGAAGCGGTTATTGTGTCCGCTTTTGATCCGGTTCGCCGCGAGGTAGCCCGGATTGCCGTCGAAAAGCTGATTATGGACGGCCGTATCCACCCCGCCCGCATTGAAGAAATGGTGGATAAGGCCCGCAAAGAAGTGGACAATCAGATCCGTGAAGCAGGCGAACAGGCCGTATTTGAAACCAATCAGCACGGCATTCACCATGAATTGGTGAAACTGCTGGGACGGCTGAAATACCGCACCAGCTATGGGCAAAACGTGCTCAAGCACTCCATCGAGGTATCCCATCTGGCGGGGCTGATGGCATCGGAACTGGGCGCGGACGTCACCTTGGCCAAGCGTGCCGGCCTTTTACATGATATCGGCAAAGCCGTCGATCATGAGTCTGAAGGCACTCACGTGTCCCTGGGCGGCGAATTGGCCCGGAAGTACCGTGAAAGCGCCGATGTCATTCATGCAATCCTGGCTCACCACAATGATGTAGAACCCCAAACGATCGAAGCTGTGCTGGTACAGGCCGCTGACGCTATTTCCGCCGCCAGGCCCGGCGCACGCCGCGAATCTTTGGAAAACTACATCAAGCGGCTGGAGAAGCTGGAAGAGATCGCCAACTCCTTTACCGGCGTTGAAAAATGCTTTGCAATTCAATCCGGACGTGAAGTGCGTATCATGGTCAAGCCTGACGACGTGACCGATGAAGGCACCAAGATTCTGGCCAAAGAAATTGCCAAGCGCATTGAAAAGGAACTGGAGTATCCCGGCCAGATCCGTGTAAACGTAATCCGGGAGACCCGGAGCACAGAGTTTGCAAAGTAATACATAAAGTATTGCACAAAAAGGAACTGCCTCCCGCCGGTTTTATCCGCGCAGAGGCAGTTCTTTTTTATTGCCTTTTATCTGCCCATAAAGAGCGGCTGTGCCGCTTCGCCCAGGCGAATGGCCTCCAGATGGAGCATGGCGCGCTCCACAGCTCCCTGTTCCGCCATACGCCCGCTTTTGATGGCAAACTCCGTATCTGCGCACAATTTGACCGCAGCATCCAATTGAGCCAGCGTATATCCCATTGCCTGTCTCATGGCACGGTCTACGGCAAAAGGCGGAATCCCCAGCCGGTTTCGAATGTCCGCCGGGGAGACCCTGGCCTCCTGCATGGCCTTCAAATGAAATAGAATCCGGTATTGGCGCAAAATCATGGCCAGCACGGCAAAACGGTTTCCGCCTGTGCGGATCATATTTTCAAATAGGGAAAAAGCATGGGCTGTTTTTCCATCCACCAGATCATCCACCATGTCAAATACCGAGGCTTCCAAAGATTTCGTAGCCAACCCCTGGATGTCCTGTTCCAAAATTTCCTGGCGCTCTAATGCATAGGCGGCCAGTTTTTCCATTTCTGTCCGGAGCAGCCCCGCATCCTTCCCTACGGTAAAGGCCAGACGAGCGGCATTTCCAGGGGATATCTCCTTCCCCAGGTTTCGCATGGTCTGCATGATCCACCGGTTTAGTTCCGCCTCTTCAAGCGGGCTAAAGGTTACGATGCCCTCCTGCTTTTTTATTGCAAGATAGAGCTTTTTTCGCTTGTCCGCCTTTCCCTTCACAATGAATACCAGGCAAGCAGTGGGAGCAACTCTTGATAAATAGTCGCACATTTTTGCCAATTGCCCATCCGCTTCCGGTTCCTCCTGGGAATCCGGTTTATCCTCATCCTTTGCTTTGGATGGGCGCAAAAATGCACAATCCTTTACGATGACAAGCCGCTTTTCACTCAGGAAGGGGAGCGTTTCCGCCGCCGCAATCAGCTCGTCCACAGAGGGATTCTCCAAAACCACCTTGTTCAGCGAAAGCAGATCAGCAGGAATCAAAGCCTGCTCCAAGGCTTCCAGCGCTGCGCCCTTGATATATTCCTCTTCCCCTTCCATGAGATACAAAGAGGAGATCTGCCCCGATTTTATCGAGCGGAAAAATCCGGTATGGTCCATGGCTAAGCCTCCTATCGAAACGTGTAAACCTTCCATGCTCCGGGAATGAAAAGCAATGTCACCGCTCCCGCATCATCCGTGCGGTAGATGGGGATTTTGCGTTCATTCAGCCTGTCCAGCAATGCCTGGGAGGGTAATCCCCCGCTGCCTGAGGCGCTGAGCAGCGCCATTTGCGGATCAACTGCATTCAAGAAATCTTCGTTTGTACTATCCCCGCTGCCATGATGGGCCACTTTCAGGATATCGGCAGGAGCTTCCGCATACTTCTCGTAGGCTCCCGTGATATCGGCTGTTGATAAAAGAACCGCATCTTCCATCAAAAGGCGCAGCCCCAAGGAGTAGGCATTTGCATCCTGCCACGGGCGTACCTTGCCCTCCATAGGCCATACGGCTTGAATCGCAGCACGCCCGCTCTTCAGTTCATCCCCGGCCGACAGTGTTTCTACCGGCACACCGGCCTGCCTTAAAAGAGCCAGCTGTGCAAGCCCGTCCTCGTCCGCCAGCGTCTTTTCCGCGCCATAGGGAATATAAGCCTTGCGGATCGTGATCCCATCCTTTAAGAGCTGTGCTGCGCCACCCGCATGATCCATATGCAGATGGGTAAGAATCAGGGCATCCACATTCCGGCCTTCAGCCCGCAGATAAGAGGCAATCTCTTTCCCTGTTTCCCCTGTATCAATTACTGCCGTGAAGCTTCCATCCTCCAATACGGCGGCATCCGCCTGACCCACGCTGAATTGAATGTACCGCACAGCCCGGTTTTGAACAGCCGCCGCACCTCCCGCCGCCAGCACAACTGTCAGGGACAGGAGCGCAAGCCGCCGTCTGCCCCGCCATACCACATAGGGGGACAACAAGACCAACAGAAGGCATATCCCAAGCGCAACAGGAAAGGATGGAGAGGGCACCCGCAGAATCGTTCCGGGAAGGCCGGCCGCCCATCCGACTACGCACAGCAGCCCTTTGGCCAACAAATCCGCCAGGAACCCTGCCGCTATTCCCACAATGCCAAAGGGACTGAGGAGCAGCGCTGCAAGGAAAGCAATCAATAGCACCATGACATAAGGAATTACAACCAGGTTCAACAATAAGCCCAGCAAAGGAATCTCCTGATAAAAAACGGCCAAGGGCAGGGCCACCCCAATCTGGGCCGCCAGCCCCAAGGGGAATAATCCCTTTATCTTTTCTGCCAGCCGGTTTCTTTTCCCCGGCAAAAGGCAGTTTATCGTCCTTGTAAAGGAAGGGCCAAACAGCACAATCCCGGCCACCGCGCCAAAGGATAGTTGAAAGCTGGCTGAAAACAAATCCAGAGGACGAATGAGCAGAAGGAGCAAAAAGGCTGCGGAAATGGATGTCATGGGATCATTGTCACGGCCCCAGGCCTTCGCACCCGTCAGCATGAGATACATCACCGCCGCACGAAACGCGGAAGTTGTGCCGCCTATCAACCCACAATACAAGGTTAGAAAAACGGCATGTACCACAAAGCGCTGTTTGGGACCCAGAGGCAGCCACGACAGAAGCCAGGAAAGCATAACGGCCAGGTAACCAACATGGAGCCCGGATATGGCAAGCACATGGGCCACACCCGTTTCCCGAAAGGCTTCCCGTTCCTCCTCGGGCAGACCTTCACCAGCTCCCAGCAGCATCAGCGCGGCAAGGTTGCCCGTTTCCCCCATGACCTTTATCAGGTTTTGCGCAAGGGCTGTACGCAGCCTGTAGGTTATGCTTCCGTCCCAAATGGTTTGCGACGGTGACACAGCCAGGCCATCCTTACCATATAACCCGATCCGTATGCCCTTTTGCAACAGGTAGAGGTTGAAATCAAACCCGTGGGGGTTAATCTGCCCCTCGGGGTGATAGAGTCGCCCCTGAAAGGAAACATGATCCCCGTCGCTTAAGACAGGCGCTGTCTCCCCTTCCTCCAGGTAAAACGTCCAATATGCCTTTCCTTCCACGCCTTTGCCTGAAAGCGAAACCTCTTCTAGGGTCATAGCAACCTGGCCATCCTCCCGCAGGCGCACCGCTCCCTCCACCACGCCGGTAATGGGATAATCTCCCGCCACGGGCCGGGGCGGGTTTGCAGCGAAAGAGGATAGCACAAGGCCCATAAAGACAGCTGCCGTCATCACGCCTGCAGCCGCACTCCGTCCCTTTTTCCGGAGCAGAACCGACAGCAGCAGCGACATAAAAAGCCCCGCCGCCCACAGCCAATGAAAAGAAAGGCGTACACCGCCCCATACCCCGGCGCCATAACATAAGGCGACACAAGTCAATAAACGGGGCTGCCAAAATGGCAGCGGCCGACAGCGCTCCATTTCAAGTTGTGGGCCAGTCTGTATCACAACGCTTTATGCCCCGCCTTCCACATGGATGATATCCCCCGCCCTGGCAAGGGATGTGTTTGGGAACAGCACCGCCGCCTCTTTCAGCAGCGTTCCCTCATCTACATCAGGACGCAAATGGGTAAGCACCAGCCGCTCCACAAAGGCGTCCTTTGCCAGCATCGCCGCCTGTACTGCCCCCATATGGGGCGCACTTTCCCGCCACATGTTTTGCGTGAGACACCCATCCGCCAAAAGCACCTGAGCATTCTGAAAAAAATCCTTCTGCTCCGTGCATGTGTTTGTGTCCCCGGTATAAGCAAGCCCCGACATCCGGAAGCTCACTGCCGGAACCGGATGACGGGCAGGCCCGCACTGAATGGAAAGGGAACCCAATTGCACTTCATCCCCCGGGCGGATCCAATGCATTTCAAAGGCTTCCGCCTCTTTTAAGGCGTTCAGGACAGGCGATGTATCATCCCAAGGAACATAAACCTTAAGAGGCGCAAGGGATGACCCCTGGCGGCGGATGTCCAGGTAATACCGCAAGGCCAGCAGATCCGATGTATGATCCGCATGCCCATGGCTTAGCAAAATGCCGGTCAAATATGCCGGATCACTGACAGCCATCAAACGCCCCAGCACTCCCGGCCCGCATTCCATCAACACCCGGGCTTC